>NZ_CP108458.1:7821510-8123661 GCF_036242395.1 Kitasatospora sp. NBC_01266
TTCACCCGCACCACGCTGGCCGCCTGGGGCCTGACCCCGCTCGCCGACTTCGCCGAGCTGCTGGTCAGCGAGCTGGTCACGAACGCCCTGGTGCACGCCCAGCAGCCCCGCCGGCTGCGGCTGTTCCGCGACCGGATGCTCACCCTGGAGGTGGCCGACGCCGGCCGCCAGGCCCCCAGGCTGCGCCCGGCCGGCTCGGAGGACGAGGGCGGGCGCGGGATGTACCTGATCAACGAGCTGGCCCAGCGCTGGGGGAGCCGGCCCACCAAGGACGGCAAGGTGGTCTGGGCCGAACTGGAACTACCGCTCGGCAGCTGAGCCGAGCGGCAGTTCCAGTCCGGCTGCGCTCTCTCACGGCCGGCGCAGCAGCCGCCAGGCCAGCCCCGCCCCGCACAGCACCAGCACCGCCGCGCACAGCGCCGCCAGGCTCATGCCCTGCACGAAGGCCGAGCGCGCCGCCTCGGCCAGCGCCTGCCCCGCCGCCCCCGGCAGCGTGCGCGCCGCTTCCACCGCCGAGCCGAGCGACTGCTGCGCCTTGGCGGCCGTCGCCCCGTCCACCCCCGGCGGGGCGCCGAGCGCGCCCGGGTAGATGGCGGCGACCACCGAGCCGAAGAGCGCGATGCCCAGCGCCGTGCCCAGCTCGTAGGCGGTCTCGGAGACGGCGGAGGCGGCCCCGGACTTCTCGGCGGGGGCGGCGGTCAGCACCAGGTCGGAGGCCAGCGTGTAGACCAGCCCCTCGGCGGCGCCGACCCCGAGGAAGACCACCGCCAGCACCAGGTACGGGGTGTCCTGGCGCAGCCAGCCCAGCATCCCGAGCGACAGCCCCAGCAGGACCATCCCGCCCACCAGCGCGCCCCGGGCGCCGGCCCGGCGGGCCAGCCTGGCGGTCAGCATCGAGGCGATGGCCGCGCCCGCGAAGGCCGGCATCTCCGCCAGCCCCGACCGCAGCGGCGAGAAGCCGCGCACCAGCTGCAGGTACTGGGAGGTGAAGAAGACCACGCCGGCCAGCCCGAAGACCGCGATCAGCGCGCCCAGCACGGCCGCGGTGAACCGGCGGTCGGCGAACAGCCGCACGTCCAGCAGCGGAGCGGGCAGCCGCAGCTGGCGGCGGACGAAGAGCCAGAGCCCGAGCACGCCCAGCACGGCGGCCAGCGGCACGTCCCAGCGGTCCACCCCGTGCGCGGCGGCCTCCTTGATCGCGTAGACCAGGGCGATCAGGCCGGTCATCGAGCAGAACACGCTGAGCAGGTCGAACCGGCCCGGGCTGGGGTTCTTCGACTCCGGCAGCAGCCAGCCGCCCAGCACCAGCAGGACCGCGATCAGCGGGAGGTTGAGCAGGAAGACCGAGCCCCACCAGAAGTGCTCCAGCAGCAGGCCGCCGACCAGTGGCCCGGCCGCCGCGCCCGCGGTGGCGGCCGCGCCCCAGATGCCGATCGCCCGGGCCCGTTCCCGGGCGTCCGGGAAGAGCGCGCGGATCAGCGACAGGGTCGAGGGCATGATGGTCGCCCCGGCGACGCCGAGCAGCGCGCGGGACGCGATCAGCCAGGCCGGGCTCGGCGCGTAGGCGGCCAGCAGCGAGGCCGCGCCGAACGCGCCGACGCCGATCAGCAGCAGCCGCTTGCGCCCGATCCGGTCGCTCAGCGCGCCCATGCTGACCAGCAGGCCGGCCAGCACGAAGGAGTAGCTGTCGCCGATCCAGAGCAGTGCGGTGGAGCTGGGGGCCAGCGTCTCGGTGATCGAGGGGATCGCCAGCACCAGCACGGTCGCGTCGATCACGACCATCGTGACGGCGAGGACCAGGACGGCCAGTCCGGCCCAGCGGCGGCGGTCGGCGGCGGGGGTGGGTGCGGCGGCGGGAGTGGTGGTCGGGGAGTGGAGGGTGGCGGTCACTGGGTGCTCCTTCGCAGGGCTCCGCCGAGGAAGAGCTCGGTCAGCGCGAACGCGCTGTCACGCGGGGCGAGTCGGCCGTCCTGCACGGCCCAGCCGACGCCGGCCAGCAGGTCGAAGAACGCCTCGCTGAGCCAGCCGGCCGGCAGCTCGATCCGGAACACCCCCTCCTGCTGCCCGCGCAGGAAGAAGGCCCGCACCCGGGCGTCCTGCTCCTCCCACAGGGCGCAGAGCTCGGGGTCGTCGAAGAGCTGGTTCTCCCCGGCCAGGAAGGCGCAGAGCGCCGCGTCGGGTACCAGCAGCTCGATCAGCCGCCGCAGCGCCGCCGCCGTGTCCCCGGTCTCGATCGCGGCGGTGTCCAGCGCGCTGTTGTAGCGGCGCAGCCCGAGCAGGCCCACCTCGCGGATCAGCGCCTCACGCCCCGGGAAGATCCGGTGCAGCGAGGCCCGGCTGATCCCGGCCGCGCGCGCGATCTCGTCCAGGTGCGCCGTCGGCTGGCGGGAGATGACGGTGACGGCTGCCTTGAGTACCGCGTCGCGATCGATGGCCATGAGATAAGAATAGCTCAGATGAGACATCAGTGTCTCAAATGAGACGCAGATGCTGCCGCAGCGGAGTCTGCCGGGGCATGAAAAACCGGTGGGCGGCCCCGCTCGGGGCCGCCCACCGGTGCGCTGCTCGCCGACCGTCCGGGCCGGCGCTGGTCGCTCGCGCTTCGCGCGGTCAGCTCTGGTTGTAGAACCCGCTGTCGTCCAGCGGCCGGTCGATCACCATGACCTCGACCTCCGGCGGCGTCAGCAGGAACACCCGCCGGGCGATCCGCTCGATCCCGCCACGGGTGCCGAAGACCAGGCCCGAGGCGAAGTCGACCATCCGCTTGGCCTCGGAGTCGTCCATCTCGGTCACGTCCATGACCACCGGGGTGCCGCACCGGATGTGCTCGCCGACCGTGCGGGCGGACTCGAAGCCGGTGGGCTTCACCGAGACGATCTTCGCCGGGTTCGGCAGCATCGGAACCGTGTCCGCGGTCGCCCACGGCTCTTCCTCGTACACCGCGGCCGGGTAGCTTCCGGACGGCATCAGCCACCCGTTGTGATGCTCGTCGCGAAGTGCTCCCATGCCGCGCCTCCCTGTCCTGTCCCCGTCTGGCTCCGGCCGTCGTGAACCGCTGCTGACGCGTCGTCCACTCGCCGGAGCTGTCCGAGTATCGCACTGATCACCGCTTCGGCGCCCGCCCTGGCGCGCCGTTCGGGTTGTGGCGTGTGCCGGTGGCACACGCCGTCCTCATCGAGAGCGGACGCCGCAGGTCGGCCCGTGGTTGCGCGGTCCGCCCGGGATCATTCCGGGGTTCCGGTCGATCAGCCGTTCGGTGCAGTTGAGTTGACGTCCGGTCATACCATGATGACGCCGGGCGGCTGCTCTCCCGTGACTCCGGCCGCCTACTCTCCCGTGACTCCGGCCATTTACTCTCCCGTGACTCCGTCAACGGCCTCACGCAACAGGTCCGCATGACCGTTGTGCCGGGCGTACTCCTCGATCAGGTGGACCTGGATCCAACGCAGCGTCACCTCCTGGCCACTGCGCCGACGCTTGGCGACGGTCTCCAACGGCAGCCCGTGCACCGCCTGCTCGGCGAGCTCGATCTGCCGGCGCCAGAGGGCGAAGTCCGCGGCGGCGTCGGCCTGGTCCACCCCGTTGAAGTCGAAGTCCGGGTCCTCGGGCGTCCCGTGGAGCGCGACGTCGTCCTCGCCGAGCAGGATCACCCGGTACCAGTAGTGCTCCACCTCGGCGAGGTGGCGGACCAGCCCGAGCAGGGTCAGCGTCGAGGGGCTCACCGAACGCCGCTTCAGCTGCTCGTCGGTCAGGCCAGCCGTCTTGACCGCCAGGGTCTTGCGATGGAAGTCCAGCCAGGCGGCGAGCATGGTGGCCTCGTCGGCGGCGTTGGGTGGGTCGATGCGCTCAGCGGTGTCGGTCACCCGCGTCATCCTGGCGCAGCCGGGGGTGGTGCCGCGAGTCGGTTTTCCCGGGGCCTACGCTCTTCGGGGCACCATCGAGCCGGACCGGAACCGCTGCGGAGGACCGTATGTCACGACCCATCACCCTGGTTACCGGCGGCAGCCGCGGGATCGGCGCCGCTGTCTGCCGGCGGCTGGCCGCCGACGGCCACGACCTCGCGATCGGCTACCGCCGGGACGCCGAAGCCGCCGAGAAGCTCGCCGAGGAGGTCCGGGCGGCGGGTGCCGAGGCGGTGGCGATCCAGCTCGACACCGCCGTCGAGGCCGACGTGGAGCGGTTCTTCGACCTGGCCGCCGAGCGGCTCGGTCCGGTCACCGGACTGGTCAACAACGCCGGCGTGACCAGCGCGCGCGGGTCGCTGGCCGAACTGCGCACCGAGGACCTGCGCCGGGTGGTGGACGTCAACCTGGTCGGCTACCTGCTCTGCGCCCGCCGCGCCGCCCGCGACTTCACCGGTGGTGCGGCGATCGTCAACGTCTCCTCGGCGGCCGCCACGCTGGGCAGCCCGGGCGAGTACGTCCACTACGCGGCCACCAAGGCCGCCACCGACGCGCTGACCATCGGCCTGGCCAAGGAGCTCGGACCGGCCGGGATCCGGGTCAACGCGGTCTCGCCCGGCACCATCGAGACCGAGATCCACCAGCTGTCCGGCGAGCCCGGCCGCCCGGCCCGGGTCGGCCCCGCCGTCCCGCTGCGCCGGGCCGGTCGCCCCGAGGAGATCGCCGGTGCCGTCGCCTGGCTGCTCTCCCCGGACGCCTCCTACACCTCGGGCGCGATCCTGCGGGTGGCCGGCGGCCAGTAGCGGCGCGCGGTCAGGCGGCCGGCACGGCGGTCGCGGCCCGTCGCCGGGTCCGCCAGGCCCCGGCCAGGCTCGCCGTGCCGAGCAGCACGATCACCGCTCCCGAGGCCAGGAACGCGGGCGAGCCCGGCGAGTTCGCCGAGGCGCCCGCGACCACGTAGGCCGCCGTGCCGGGCAGCACGCCCAGCGCGGTGCCCGCCAGATAGGGCCGCAGCCGGACGCCGGAGAGAGCCGCGCTGAGGTTCACCGCCTGGAACGGGACGCCCGGCACCAGGCGCATCAGCAGCACCGTGCGAAAGCCGTGCTCGGTCAGCCCGCGGTCCAGCGCCAGCAGCGCCCGGCCGCGCAGCAGCGGTCGCAGCGCTCGCTGACCGAGGCCGCGCCCCAGGCCGAAGGCCAGCGCGGCGCCGGCCGTGGTGCCCAGCACCGCGACCGGCACGCCCCAGCGGGTGCTGAACAGCACGCCGGCCGCGACGCTCAGCGCGGGCTTGGGCAGGAAGGCCAACGTGCCGAGCGCGAAGAGCAGGGTGAAGGCGGGCGCCCGCCAGATCCCGGGCACCGCCAGCGCCAGCTGCCGCGGATCCCAGAACAGCACCGAGACGGCGGCCGCCAGCAGGATCACCAGCAGCAGCGCCGCCCGGGCCCAGGGTGCGCGCAGGACGCCGCTCAGCTTCATGCGGGGGAGTGTAACGAGCGGCGCCTCACACCCCGGTGGGCTCCTCGGTCCGGGCGCCCGGTTCGCTGCCCGCCGCCCGCCGGCTCCCCGCCGGGCGCAGCGCGCCCGCCGTCACGGTCAGGGCGGCGGCCAGCGCGGTCACCACCGTGAACGACACCCGCAGGGAGGCGGCCTGGGCGATCGTGCCGACGATCGCGGGCGCGATCAGTCCGGAGGTGTAGGTGACGGTGGCGACGCCCGCGATGGCCTGGCTCGGGTTCGGGCCGGCCCGCCCGGCAGCCGCGAAGGCCAGCGGCACCACCACCGCGACCCCGATGCCGAGCAGCGCGAAGCCGGGGATCGCCACCGCCGGGCTGGTCGCGAGCACCACCAGCACCCCGCCGCCCGCCGCCACCGCCCCACCGGTGCGCACCGCGCGCACCGGACCGAGCCGTCGCACCGCCAGATCGCCCGCCAGTCGGGCCACCGCCATGGTGCCGGCGAAGGCCGAGTACGCCACCGCCGCGGTGCCGGCCGCCGCCCCGGTGAGGTCGCGCAGGTAGACGCTCGACCAGTCCACGCCCGCGCCCTCGGCGAAGACCGCGCAGAAGCCGACCAGGCCGATCGCCAGCGCCGAGCGCGGCGGCAGCGCGAACCGGGGCGGCGCCTGTGCCTCGGGCTCGGGTCGCACGTCCAGCAGCCCGGTGCAGACCAGCTGGCCGAGCAGGAACAGGACCCCGGCGGCGAGCGCCAGGTGCAGCCGGGCGTCCAGGTGCTGGTGGGCCGCCAGCGCGCCGAAGCCCGAGGCGAGCAGCCCGCCCAGGCTCCACATCCCGTGCAGCCCGGACATGATCGACTTGCCCATCCGGTGCTCGACCTCGACCCCCTCGGCGTTCATCGAGACGTCCGCCATCCCCGAGGTGCCGCCGTAGACCAGCAGCGCCAGGCAGAGCCAGGGCAGCCCGGGGGCCAGGGCCGGCAGCGCGAGCGAGAGGCACCAGAGCGACAGCAGTAGCCGGATCGCCGCGCGGGCGCCGAGCCGGTGGGTGATCCGTCCGGCCAGCGGCATCGCGAGCGAGGCGCCGACCGCGGGCATCACCAGGGCCAGGCCGAGCTGGCCCGGGCTCAGGTGCAGCCGTTCCTGCAGCGCCGGGATCCGGGTGGCGAAGCTGCCGGTGACCGCGCCGTGTACGGCGAAGACCAGCGCGACGCTCAGCCGGGCCCGGCCGAGTCCGCCGCGGTGTGGTGAGTGGGCGGGGTGGGCGGGTGATGGCATGTCTGGAGTCCTCCCCGTGGGTGTGCTGGGCCATGCGAGGCGATAAATTATCAGGAAGGGAACCTGATAGATAGACTCCAGCTCCTGGCCCCGACCGTCGCGGACCGCGGATCTGAAAGGATGCTCGGCCATGACCACCGCGCGCACGGCCACCCCCAGCACCGCCCGTGCGATCAACGACCGACTGGCCCTCGATCTGCTGCTCGGCCAGGGACCGCTGACCGCCACCGAGCTGCGCACCCTCACCGGCCTCTCCCGGCCCACCATCGCCGACCTGCTGGAACGCCTGCAGCGCGGCGGCCTGGTGGCCATCGTGGGGGAGCGCGGCGAACAGCGCCGCGGCCCCAACGCCCGCCTGTACGGTCTGCGCGCCGACCGCGCCCACCTGGCCGGCATCGACGTGCGCACGGTGGGTGTCACCCTCACGGTCGCCGACCTCACCGGGCGGACCCTGGCCGGTGCCGCGCTGCCGGTCGACCCCGCCGACCCCGCGGGCCCGCCGCCCGACTTCGCCGACCAGGTGCTGCGGACCCTGCTGGCCACCGCGCGCGAGGCGGGTGCGCGCGAGCTGCACACCGTCGCGGTCGGCGCCCCGGGCCTGGTCGATCCGGTCGGCGGGGCGCTGAGCACCACCTCGCGCCTGCACCACTGGCATGCCGAGCTGGTCGCCGCGCTGCGCGCCGGACTGACCGGGCAGGTACTGCTGGAGAACGAGGCCAACCTGGCGGGCATCGCCGAGCACCGGCTCGGCGCCGCCACCGACCGCGACACCTTCGTGCTGCTCTGGCTGGGGCACGGCACCGGCGCGGCGGTGGTGCTGGACGGCCGGCTGCGCCGGGGCTCCTCGGGGGGCACCGGCGAGATCGGGTTCCTGCCGGTGCCCGGCACCGGCTCGCTGCCCCACCTGAACAGCTGCGACGGCGGCTTCCACAGCCTGGCCGGCAGCCCGGCGGTCTGCGCGCTGGCCCGGGCCCACGGCCTGCCGGTCGGTGACGGCGCGGGCGGTGGACCGCCCGCCGAGGCGGCGGTGCTCGCCGCGGTCGCGGCGGGGCCGGTGGGCGAGCCGTTCCTGGACGAGCTGGCCGACCGGGTGGCGCTCGGCGCTTCGGCGGTCAGCGTGATCCTCGACCCGGGCTGCGTGGTGCTGGGCGGCGAGGTCGGCCGGGCCGGCGGCGCCGCACTGGCCGAGCGGGTGGCGGCTCGGCTCGCGAGGCTCTCCCCGCTGCGCACCGAGGTCAGGGCCGGCACGGCCGGTGGCGGCGCGGTGCTGAGCGGGGCGGTGCTGACGGCCTCGGACGCGGTGCGGCGTGATCTGTTCGGCGGACTCGACCTCGGCTGAGCCGGCGTGACGCCTGACGCCTGACGCCTGACGCCTGACGCCTGACGCCTGACCCGTGACGCGTGACGCCTGACGCCGGACCCCGTGACGCGTGATGCGTGGCGATGGGCCGGTGGTCGACCGACCGGTGCGCCGACCCCACCGAGTGACCATCCGGTCGCGTGGAGTTCCGAAGCTGGCCGCCACTGGGTGTCCGATGGTCTGATTGTCCGATTCATGAGGGTTTTATGAACAATCAGCCCTGTTGTCTCGGTTGCGCTCTGTGGACATCTACGCTCCGTCGTGGGGTCAGTAGGACGAATAGTCCATATATGTTCCACTCGACCAGCTGTTCGCCGCTGACCCGCAGAGTGTCCCGGCGAGAGCAAGGTTCATGAAGGCTGTAGAAGATCGAGGCGCTCAGCTGCGCCAGTCCTGGGGAGAGCAGTCCCGGGGGGACCAGGCCGAGCCGGAGGCCGGCGCGCTGTGGCCGGTCGCGCCGCCCGCGCCCGCCCGCACCCTGGTCGACATCCTGCTGGCCGCCGCGGACGCCTGTCCGCAGGCGCCCGCACTGGACGCGGACGGACAGGTGCTCGACTACCGGACGCTGCTGGCCGCCGTGGATCAGCTGGCCCAGCGCCTGGCTGCCGCCGGGATCGGGCGCGGTGACCGGGTCGGCGTGCGGGTCCCGTCCGGCACCGCCGACCTCTACCTGGCGATCCTCGCCGTGCTGCGGGTCGGCGCCGCCTACGTCCCGGTCGACTTCGGCGACCCGGACGAGCGCGCCGAGCTGATCTGGGCCGACGCCGCCGTCTGCGCGGTGATCGGTGCGGGCTGCGCCGTCACGCCCAGCCCCACCGTGGCGCCCGGCCGCCGCCCGGGCCCGGTCACCCCCGAGGACGACGCCTGGATCATCTTCACCTCCGGCACCACCGGGCGGCCCAAGGGCGTCGCGGTCAGCCACCGCTCCGCCGCCGCCTTCGTGGACGCCGAGGCCGGGCTCTTCCTGCGCGAGGACCCGCTGGGGCCCGGTGACCGGGTGCTGGCCGGCCTCTCGGTCGCGTTCGACGCCTCCTGCGAGGAGATGTGGCTGGCCTGGCGACACGCCGCCTGCCTGGTCCCCGCCCCGCGCTCGCTGGTCAAGGCCGGCACCGACCTGGGCCCCTGGCTGGTCGAGCGCGGCATCACCGTGGTCTCCACCGTCCCCACCCTGCTCGCGCTCTGGCCGGTTCACTGCCTGCAGCGGGTGCGCCTGCTGATCGTCGGCGGCGAGGCCTGCCCCGCCGAACTGGTCGAGCGACTGGCCGGCCCGCACCGCGAGTTCTGGAACACCTACGGCCCCACCGAGACCACCGTGGTCGCCTGCGCCGCGCTGCTCACCCCCGGGCAGCCGGTGCGGATCGGGGCGCCGCTGGACGGCTGGGAGCTCGCCGTGGTCGACGGCCAGGGCAAGCCGGTCGCCTGGCACGAGACCGGCGAGCTGCTGATCGGCGGCGTCGGCACCGCCCGCTACCTCGATCCGGCCAAGGACGCCGAGAAGTTCCGCCCGCACGAGTGGCTGCGCAGCCCCCGGGTCTACCGCAGCGGTGACCTGGTGCGCGCCGAGCCCGAGGGCCTGATCTTCGTCGGCCGCGCCGACGAGCAGGTCAAGCTGGCCGGCCGCCGGGTCGAACTCGGCGAGATCGACGCCGCGCTGCAGGCGCTGCCCGGTGTGCGGGCCGCCGCCGCGGCCGTGCGGAAGACCGCCGCCGGCGGCGAGGTGCTGGTCGGCTACCTGGTGCCCGAGCGCCCCGGGCAGGGATTCGACACCGAGGCCGCCCGCGCGCTGCTGCTGGAGCGGCTGCCCCAGTCGCTGGTCCCGGTGCTCGCCCTGGTCGAGGACCTGCCCACCCGCACCTCCGGCAAGGTCGACCGCGGCGCGCTGCCCTGGCCGCTGGCCGGTGCGGACGACGAGTCCGGGGCCGCCGACGACCTGGACCCCACCGCGGCCTGGCTGGCCGCCCGCTGGCGCGAGCTGCTCGGCCTGCCGGTGACCGGTCAGAGCGACTTCTTCGTGCTCGGCGGCACCAGCCTGGCCGCCGCCAAGCTGGTCTCCGTGCTGCGTGGGCGCTGCCCCGCCGTCTCGGTCAGCGACGTCTACGGCCACCCGACCCTGCTCGGGCTGGCCGCCCGGCTGGACGAGCTGACCGGCGGCCCCGTGCCGCCGGCCGACCCCGCCACGCACGTGTCGGCGCCGCAGGCCGTGCACGGCCTGGTCCGCCCGGTGCGGCCCACCCCGCGCCGGGCCGGGCTGATCCAGCTGCTGGTGCTCACCGTCGCCTACACCATCAGCGGTCTGCGCTGGGTGCTGGCGCTGGCCGCGCTGGACAACCTGACCCACAAGGTGCCCTGGGCCCCGCACGCCCCCTGGTGGCTGATCATCACCGGCTGGCTGGTGCTGGCCAGCGCGCCCGGCCGCCTGCTCCTCGGCTCGGCCGCGGCCCGCCTGCTCACCGCCGGGCTCACGCCCGGCAGCTACCCGCGCGGCGGTTCGGTGCACCTGCGGCTGTGGACCGCCGAACGGGCCGTGGCCGTCTTCAACCTGGCGGCACTCCTCGGTACGCCGTGGGCGCGGCACTACGCCCGCGCGCTGGGCTGCCGGGTCGGGCAGGGCGCCGACCTGCACACCATGCCGCCCGTCACCGGCCTGGGCCGGTTCGGCGCCGGCTGCTCGGTCGAGCCCGAGGCCGACGTGGCCGGCTGGTGGCTGGACGGCGACCAGCTGCAACTGGGCCGCATCGAGATCGGCGCGGGTGCCCGGGTGGGCACCCGCGCGATACTGATGCCCGACGCCCGGCTGGGCGAGGGCGCCGATCTGGCGCCCGGCTCCTGCCTGTTCGGCGAGCTGCCGGCCGGCGAGCGCTGGCACGGCTCCCCGGCCCGCCCGCTGGACGGCGCCGGGGTGGCCCGGGCCGGCGAGGGCTGGCCGGCCGCCGCGCACGGCCGCTCGCGCGGCTGGAACCTCGCCTACGCGCTGGCCATGCCGCTGCTCAGCCTGCTGCCGGTGCTCGCCGCCGCGCCCGCGCTGCTGGTGGTCTTCCAACTGGTCGACCAGGACCGCTCGCTGGGCGCCGTGCTGGTCCAGCTGCTGACCGTCTCGCCGCTGGCCGCCCTGGCCTCGATCGCCTGCTACGCGGGCCTGCTGGTGCTGGTGGTCCGGCTGCTCAGCCGCCCGATCAAGCCCGGCTTCCACCCCGCGCACGGCCGGGTGGCCTGGTGCACCTGGGTGGTCAGCCGCCTGATGACCACCGCGCGCGGTGCGCTCTTCCCGCTCTACGCGAGCCTGTTCACCCCGATCTGGCTGCGGCTGCTCGGGGCCAGCGTCGGGCGCCGGGTGGAGGCCTCCACCGTGCTCACCCTGCCCGGCCTGATGCGGGTGGACGACGGCGCCTTCCTCGCCGACGACACGCTGATCGCGCCCTTCGAGATGCGCGGCGGCTGGCTGCGCCTGGGCGCCTCCCAGGTCGGCCGCCGGGCCTTCGTCGGCAACTCCGGCATCGTCGGTCCCAGCCGCGACCTGCCCGACGACGCGCTGGTCGGCGTGCTCTCCGACGCGCCGCCGCAGGCCGAGCCCGGCTCCTCCTGGCTGGGCCGCCCCGGCCTCGCGCTGCCCCGGGTCGCCGAGACCGGTGACCTGAGCCGCACCTACGACCCGCCCCGGCGGCTGATGCTGGCCCGCGCGGCGGTGGAGCTGTGCCGGGTGGTGCCGGTGCTGGTCGCCGTGCTGCTGGGCGACCTCGCGGTGGTCGCCATGCAGCAGCTGGTCGACAGCGACGGCCTGATCCTGGGCGCCGCCCTGGTCGGCCCGGTGCTGATCGGCGCGGGCATCGCCGCCTGCCTGGTCACCACGGCCGCGAAATGGCTGCTGGTGGGCCGCTTCAAGAGTGGTGAGCATCCGCTCTGGTCGAGCTTCGTGTGGCGCAACGAGCTGTACGACACCTTCGTGGAGGAGCTTGCGATGCCGTGGCTGGGCCAGACCCTGTCCGGTACGCCGTTCCTCAACGTCTGGCTGCGCTCGCTCGGCGCGCGGATCGGGCGCGGCGTGTGGTGCGAGACGCACTGGCTGCCGGAGACCGACCTGGTGGCGGTCGAGGACGGGGCGAGCGTCAACCGCGGCTGCGTGCTGCAGACCCACCTCTTCCACGACCGGGTGATGCGGCTGGACCGGGTCAAGCTGGGCGCCGGCGCCACGCTGGGCCCGCACTCCATCGTGCTGCCCGGCTCCGCGGTCGGGGACGGCACGGCGGTGGGCGCCTCCTCGCTGGTGATGCGCGGCGAGGAGATGCCGGACGGCACCCGCTGGGCCGGCAACCCGGTCGCCGCCTGGCCCACCGGCCACCGCGCCGCCTCGGCGAGCCGCACCCCGCGCCGCCACGCCACCCCCGGCCGGCACCGCAACACGCCCCGCCGGGCCGCCTCCCCGGGCCGCCAGCGCTGACCCGAAGCCGCCGCCCCCTGGAGCCGTGGGCCCAGGGGGCGGCGGCCTGCGGCGGGCCAGGGCGGGCGGTACCTGTGCCCGCCGCCGATACGGCAGGATGGGCACTGCTCTCGATCATCACCGTCACGCACCACTCAGACCCCGGGGAGTGTCATGGGACAGCCCGCTCGTCCGGTCCACCACTACCGCATCGGCGAGGCCGCGGCCATGCTCGGCGTGAGTGCGGACACCATGCGGCGCTGGGTCGACGCGGGCCGGCTGGCCGCCGAGCGGGACGAGCACGGTCATCGGATCATCGCCGGTGAGCGGCTGGCGGCCTTCGCGCGTGAGCTGGCCAAGCCCGGGGCGGCGGAGGCCGAGGGCCGCACCTCCTCGGCCCGCAACCGGTTCCCGGGGATCGTCACGCACGTGGTGCTGGGGGACGTGGCCGCGCAGGTGGAGGTGCAGGCCGGGCCGTTCCGGGTGGTGTCGCTGATCAGCCGGGATTCGGCGGAGGAGCTGGGCCTGGTGCCGGGCGCCCGGGCCACTGCGGTCATCAAGTCGACCAATGTGATGATCGAGGGCGGTTGACCCCGTAAGGTCGCGAGCGCCGGAGACGACGCCCGCCGTCCGCCCACCAGCCGCACTTGAGGAGAGCCGTGCCCCGAGCCGCCCTGCCCACCACCCAGGCCGCGGTGGACGCCGCGACCGCGGTGGCCGAACGCCACGGCCGCCCGGACGAGGTCGCCCGATGAACTCCCCGAGCCCCGCCGACCGCCCGAGCCCCGCGCGGCAGCCGGACCCCGCCGAGGCAGCGGCCCGCCCGCTGGCCGTCGCCCACCGCGGCGACCCGTACCGCTTCCGTGAGAACACCCTGCCCTCGGTGGCCTCCGCCCTGGCCGCCGGGGCGGACGCCGTCGAGGTCGACGTCCAGCTCACCCGGGACGGCGTCCCGATGCTGCTGCACGACCCCACCCTCAAGCGCCTGTGGGAGCTGGACCGCCCACTGCGCGCGCTCACCGCCGAGAAGCTGGCGGCGCAGTGCTTCGCGGACGGGCACCGGGTCCCCGCGCTGGCCGAGGCGATCGAGCTGCTGGCCGAGTACCCGGCCGCCAGGCTGATGATCGACCTGGACGAACCCGGGCCGGCCGAGGCCGCCTGGCGGGTCGTCACCGAGCAGGGCGCCGAGGACCGGGTGCTCTTCTGCGGGCCGGCGACCGCCCTGCTCAAGGTGCGCGCCCTGGCTCCCGGGGTGCCGCTCGCGCTCACCTGGAAGCAGCCGGGCCTGCCGGTCGCCGCGCTGCTGGCGGACCTGCGTCCGCGCTACCTCAACCCGCCCTTCGGGCTGGTGGACCGGGCGCTGGTGGAGCAGGCCGCCGACGCCGGCCTCGCGGTCAGCACCTGGACGGTGGACCTGCGTCGCACCATGCTCCGGATGCGGGAGGCGGGCGTCGCCTCGGTGACCTCCAACCGGATCGAACTGCTGCGCTCGGTGCTGGACGGCCGCCGACGCTGACCGAGCCGCCGGGCGGTGCCGCGCCGGGCCGTCCTGGGCGGACGGCTCGTGGCCGGTTCCTGGCAGGTCGTCAGAGTGGCGGCGACCGGTCCGGCGGCGACCGGGCCGGACCGCCGGGCGGCCGTCGAGCTGCGGGTCGAATCCGATAAATAGGCGTCAGATATGTTGATATGTAACCCGTTGGGGCGGCGTACGCCGGAACGATAGCGGGCGGAGGCGGAATGCGGGCCGAAGAACCCGGACAGCCCGATCGCCCCGATCACTCCCGGTGCCCCCAGCACCCCGCGCAGCTGCTGCCGCCCGCCGTGCGCACCGCGGTGGCCTGGTCCGTCGCGGTGATCCTGTTCATCACCGTCGGCGCCCTCGTCGTCTACGCCCTGGTCGCGCTGCGGGCCGCGACCGTCCCGCTGATCCTCGCCCTGCTGGGCACCGCGCTGCTCTACCCGGTGATGCCCTGGCTGGTCGGGCGCGGCGCGCGGCGCGGTCTGGCCGCCGGGCTGACCTGCGTCGTCCTGGTCGCGGCGGTCTTCACGGTGCTGGCCGTGCTCACCAACTCCCTGGTGCACAGCGCGCCGCAGATCGCCCACGCGCTCCAGCGGGCCGGCGAGCAGATCGCGGACCGGCTCGGTCCGCTGGGCGACCGGATCAAGTACGCGCTCTCCCAGTCGGCCGGCTCGGGTAGTTCACTCGTCTCCTCGCTCGCCGACGGCGTCCTGTCGGGTCTCGGCCTGGCGACCCAGGTGATCACCGGCAGTGTGCTGGCGCTCGCGCTGGTCTTCTTCTTCCTGCGCGACGGCCACCGCGGCGGCGACCTGGTCCGCTCCGTGCTGCCGGGGGAGTCGGCCGAGACGGTGATCGCCTGCGCCCTGCGGGGTTTCGGCGCGATGGCGGGCTTCATGCGCGGCACCAGCCTGATCGCCCTGATCGACGCCACCTTCATCGGCATCGGCCTGCTCGTCCTCGGCGTCCCCGGTGCGGCCGGGCTGGCCGCGCTGGTCTTCCTCGGCGCCTTCGTCCCGTTCATCGGCGCGTTTCTGTCCGGCACCGTCGCGGTGCTGGTCGCGCTCGCGGACGGCGGGCTGAGCAAGGCGCTGTGGACGCTGGGCATGGTGCTGGCGGTCCAGATGGTCGAGGGCAACATCCTGCAACCGGTGATCCAGAGCCGGACCGTCCAACTGCACCCCGCGACCATCATGATCGCGGTGGTGGCCGGCGCCGGCGTGGCCGGCATCCTCGGCGCGCTGCTCGCCGTCCCGCTCAGCGCCGCCGTCCTCGGCATCGTCTCGGTCCTGTACGGCCGTCCCCTCGGCGGGCCGGCGCCGGCCGAGCCGCCATGGGAGGGTCCGGCAGCGGACGACTGATCCCACGGCGGCGCCGGCTCGGGCCGCTGGTGTCGCTCTCAGACCGCCGGCGCCGGGACGTACGTGTCCAGCCAGCGGTCGAGTTCGGCGAAGACCCGGGCGCGGACCTGCTCGCCGGACAGGACGAGGTCGTGCATGCCGCCCTCGATCCGGACGGTGGTGACATGGCGCCCCAGGCGGGGTGCGAGCGCGGCGATGTCGTCGGCGCGCAGCACGCCGTCGGTGCGCAGCAGCGCCGGGTCCCACTTGGTCGTGATGGTGGAGGCCGTGGAGGCCATCAGCAGGACCGGGCAGTCGATCCGCAGGCCGCGCCGGACCTGCTGGTGGCCGCGGTTGATGGCGGCGAGCCAGCCGGCGTAGAGCGGGAAGCCCTCGGCGGGCTTGAGGGCGAGGTCGAAGTCCCACTCACCGCGGTGGTCGCGGTGCAGGCTGTGCACGTAGTGCGGGTTGAGCGCGGAGGGCAGCTTGCGGGTGGCCGCCAGCCGGCCGAGCGCGCCGACGGCGGGCGAACCCAGCGCGCGCACGGCGGGGGAGGTGGGCATGGAGAGGAAGGGGCTGTTGAGGAAGAGCCCGTCCACCACACCGCGCCCGGCCCGCCGGGAGGCCCAGAGCGCGGCGACCAGGCCGCCGGTGGAGTGCCCGTTGACCAGCAGCTGGGTGTGGCCGTCCTGTTCGCGGATGATCCGGACCGCCTGGTCCAACTCCTCGTCGTAGGCGGCCAGGTCGCGGATGAAGTTCGGCGACTGGTGGGGCCGCAGCGAGCGGCCGTACTTGCGCAGGTCCAGCGCGTAGAACGAGAAACCGGCCGCGGTGAAGTGGTCGGCGAGGTTGGCCTGGAAGAAGTAGTCGGTGTAGCCGTGCAGGTAGAGCACGGCGCGCTGCGAGCCGGGGACGAGCCGCCGGACCAGGGTCGCGCTGACGGCACCCTCCTCGTCGGCGGTCAGCGGCAGTTCGGCCGCCTCGTACGGGGCACCCAGGATGTCTTCTCGGAACTCCACGTCTGCCGCACCCAATCTCTGCACTGACCTGCTGTGACAGGACCATCGACCCTGCTGTGACAGGACCATCGACTCAGGACCACCGACGATACCGGCCAGTAGGGCCGCGGGTGGCACCGGTACCGTCGGGGGGACCTATGCTGCCGTCATGCCGAGAAACGATGGCGATCGCCACACCGACGAGACCCGGAACGAGCGGGTGCCGGTGCAGCGTGAGACCGCTTTCGGTACGGCCAAGTTGCTGCCCGACCTCGATGACGAGGGCGGCTGGCTGCTCACCCTGGACGGCACCCCGCAGTCCTACGTCGACCTCGCCGACCCGGGCCACCTGGAATTCGAGTACGTCCAGCGGCTCGGTCACCTGACCGAGGCCCTGGCGCCCGAAGGCCGCGCGCTCACCGTGCTGCACCTCGGCGGTGGCGCCCTCACGCTGCCGCGCTACCTTGCCGCCACCCGACCCGGCTCGCGCCAGCAGGTGGCCGAGGCGGACGGGCCGCTGGTCGAGCTGGTCCGCGAGGTACTGCCGTGGCCGGAGCCGGAGATCGCGGTGACCGTCGGCGACGCCCGCGAGGTGCTGGCGCGGACCGCGCCCGGCTCGCTCGACCTGGTGGTCGCCGATGTCTTCCAGGGCTCGCGCACCCCCGCGCACCTGACCAGCATCGAGTTCGTCCGGCACGCCGCCGCCGCGCTCGGCCCCGGCGGCACGTACGCCGCCAACCTCGCCGACAGCGCACCGCTCGACTTCGCCCGCGCCCAGGCCGCCACCGTGCGCGCGGTCTTCCCGCACACCTGCCTGATCGCCGAGCCATCCGTGCTGCGCGGCCGGCGCTACGGCAACCTGCTGCTGGTCGGCTCGCACGCGCCGCTGCCGGCCGAGCCGCTGGCCCGGCGGCTGGCCGGTGACCCGTTCCCGGCCCGGCTGGTCGACGGCCCGGAACTGCGTCGGCTGGTCGGCACCGCCGCCCCCGTGACCGACGCGGCGGCCCGTCCCTCGCCGCCGCCGCCGGAGGGGGCGTTCAGCATCGGGTGAGGGCCAGGAGGGCGCTGGGAGAGTGGACTGACCGGGTGTCAGAATGTGCGAACATCCGCCAGTCGGACCATCCATCGATCCGAGGAGCCGACCGCGTTGCCCGCACTCGATGTCCAGCCCGACCTCGCCCCGAGCGCCCTGCCCGAGACGGCGCTCTGGACCCTGTACCACCGCGCCGCCGAAGCCCGCCGCCCGGACGCCGTGCTGCACGATCCCCGGGCCGTCGAACTCGTCGACCGGATCGACTTCCCCTTCCACAGCCGGTTCGGCCCCGCCCAGCCGACCGTCGCCCGGCTCCAGGCACTGCGCGCCGCCGCCTTCGACCGCGAGGTCGCCGACTTCCTCACCCGCAGCCCGCGCGGCACCGTGGTCTGCCTCGGCGAAGGCCTGGAGACCCAGTACTGGCGGACCGACAACGGCCGCGCCCAGTGGCTCGGCGTCGACCTGCCCGAGGCCGTCGCCCTGCGCGAGCAACTGCTGCCCCCCGCACCGCGGCACCGCCTGGTGGCCTGCTCCGTCACCGACCGGTCCTGGCTGGACGAGGTCGAGGCCACCGACGACGTGCTGATCACCGCCCAGGGCCTGCTGATGTACCTCCAGCCCCTGGAGGTGCGCGCCCTGGTCGCGGCCTGCGCCGCCCGGCTTCCCCGCGCCACCTTCGTCTTCGACGCCGTACCGCACTGGTTCAACCGGCTCGGCGAGGCGGCTGCCAAGCGTCCGGGCGGCTACCAGGCGCCGCGGATGACCTGGACGATCGGCTCCCGGTCGCTGCTCGCCGACCCGCGCACCGTCCCGCTCGGTGCTCGCCGGACCTGGTTCCTGCGCGTCCTCGCCCTCGACCTCCCGGACCGGCGGGCCCGGCTGGTCCGCTCGTTCGGACCGCTGGACCTGCTGAGACGGCGTCAGGCGTAGCGTGACGGCCGGTGGCGGAGGGCAACTGGCCACCGGTCCTTCTGTCTGTCCTGCGCTGAACCGCGTGGCGTGAGCCGGTCGTCGGACAGACGGTGGTGGTCGAGGAGTTCCAGGTGGTCTCCGGCCGAGGTACCCGGGCCTGGCGGGCGGTCGTCTGGAGCCGCGATGCGGTCGGCCGCCGGCTGGTGGAAGAGGCGAAGGAGCGCGCGCTGCGGGCCCAGGCGGTGGGCGAGGGAACTTAAAGCGCCGGTAAAGCGTTCGGGCTGAGGGCGGCAGGCTAGGCTGCCTTGTCGACCGATCGAACCGCGTTCTGGAGGAACCGGCTTTGCACATCCAAGAGTGGCTCCAGAGCGTGTCGCCGCACATGGTCTACGCGCTGGTCGCCCTGATCATCGGCGTCGAGAGCCTCGGCATTCCGCTGCCCGGCGAGATCGCGCTGGTCACCGCCGGGGTGATGGCGTCCAAGGGCACGGTGGACCCGGCGCTGGTCGCGGCCTGCGCGGTGGCCGGCGCGGTGATCGGCGACTCGATCGGCTACTCGATCGGACGCAAGGGCGGCAAGCCGCTGTTCGAGAAGCTCGGCCGGAGGTTCCCCCGCCACTTCGGCCCGGACCACCTGGCCACCGCCGAGCGGGCGTTCCACAAGTGGGGCATGTGGGCGGTCTTCTTCGGCCGCTTCATCGCGCTGCTGCGGATCTTCGCCGGGCCGCTGGCCGGTGCGCTGCGGATGCCGTACTGGAAGTTCCTGATCGCCAACGTGCTCGGCGGTGTCTGCTGGGCCGGCGGCACCACGCTCGCGGTCTACTACGTGGGCAAGGCGGTGGAGGAGTACCTGAAGAACTTCTCCTACGTCGCCCTGGCGCTGGCGGTCGTGCTCGGAGCCGTCTCGGGGATGGTCATCAAGCGCAGGGCGGCGCGCGCCCTCGGCCCCCACGAGGGCGCGGAGCACGGTGTGGAGGACGGCGCGGGGCGCGGTGTGGAGCAGGCCGCGGAGCCGGGCCGACCGGTCGCCGCGGCGGAGTAGGCCGGGGGGCGGCGGGCGTCACGGGGGCTGACGGCCTGTCATCCGGCTCCGCCCACCGCACGTAGGATCTTCGCTGGTACGTCCGGCGAGAGTGCGGAGAGAGCTGATGGCAGAGCAGCAGTGGAGTGCGGTTGACCAGTACCTGGGGGAGGCGCTGGTCGGCGAGGACGCGGCGCTGACCGCCGCACTGGAGACCAGCGCGAAGGCCGGACTGCCGCAGATCGCCGTGTCGCCCACCCAGGGCAAGCTGCTCCACCTGCTGGCCCTGACCGTCGGTGCCCGGCGGATCCTGGAGGTCGGCTCGCTCGGCGGCTACAGCGCGATCTGGCTGGGCCGGGCGCTGCCCGCCGACGGCCGGCTGATCTCACTGGAGCTCTCCCCGGCCCATGCCGCCGTCGCCCGGGCCAATCTGCACGAGGCCGGGCTGGAGAAGGTGGCCGAGGTCCGCACCGGGCGGGCCGTGGACAGCCTGGCCGAGCTGGTGGACGACGGTGCCGAGCCGTTCGACCTGGTCTTCATCGACGCGGACAAGCCCAGCAACCCGGAGTACCTCAGCTGGGCGCTGCGCCTGGCCCGCCCCGGTGCGCTGATCATCGTGGACAACGTGGTGCGCGGCGGTGCGGTGGCCGACGCCCACAGCACCGACCCGTCCGTCGTCGGGATCCGCGCGATGCACGAGCTGATCGCGGCCGAGCCCCGGCTCGAGGCGACGGCGGTGCAGACGGTCGGCAGCAAGGGGTACGACGGTTTCACGTTGATCCGCGTGATGAGCTGATCAACGACGGCGGTGAGAGTGGTGGCGGGGCCCGGCACGGATCGTGCCGGGCCCCGCTGCGTGGTGGCCCGCTGGCTCAGACCTGTGCGGTGACCTGTGTGGTGATCGGCGTGGGGATTGGCATGGTGATCGGCGTGGTGAAGGGTTCGGTGAGGTGGGCGGTCAGTTCTGCCAGTCGTGCGCGGGCTACCGGGTCGTAGGCCTGCTCGTGTGCGCGCGTGTCGGTGAACTGGTCGAAGTACCGGCCTGAGACACCGGACAGTTCTGGATCGGCGATCAGTCGGACGGTCGGGCGGACCCCTTCCTCGACCCCGACCTGCGGCGTGAGTCCATAGGCCCGGACCCCTTCGGTGTCCATCAGATGCGCCGGGTGCAGGGCGTTGAAGGTCACCTGCCGCGCCGGAACTTCGGCTGCCAGGTCGAAGGTGGACATGATCAACGCGACCTTGCTGCGGCAGTAGGCCTCCAGCCCCTCGTAGCCCTGCTCCAGCATCGGGTCGGCGAAGTCGATCGCGGACTGTCCGATCGACGCCACGTTGACCACTCGGGCGCCGGTGCGGGCGTTGTCGGTGGCGTTGTCGGTGGCCGGCTGCGCGGTGAGCAGTGGCAGCAGCAGCCGGGTCAGCAGGTAGGGCGCCAGGTGGTTGACGGTCAGCCGCAGCTCGTACCCCTGCGCGCCCACCTCGCGGACGGTGGGTTGGGTGCCGCCGCCGGCCACGGCGTTGTTGACCAGGACGTCCAGGCGGGGCTCCGCCGCCACGAGGCGGCTGGCCAGTGCACGGACCTGTGCCAGGTCGGCGAGGTCCGCGAGGTAGCCGCGGGCATGGCCGCCGCGCGCGTGAACCTCCTCGACGACCGCGTCGAGCCGATCGGCGCTCCGCCCGTGCAGCAGCAGGGTGGCACCGCTGCGAGCGAGGTCGAGCGCGAGGCCGCGGCCGAGACCCTGGGTGGCGCCGGTGATGAGGATGGTGCGGCCCTGCAGGGGCGGGGGAGTTGCTTGATCCACTGTGTCCATGCCCTGAGTTATATCAAGACCTTGATACTTAGCCAAGCCTTGATGAGTGCTCGAGCATTGACGTGTGATCGAGGCTTGCTGTCTGGTCGAGGCTTGATGTGTGATCGATGGTTGATCCTTGATCGACCATTGACCGGTGTGCCAGGGTTGGCTGATGTCCGAGCCTGTAGGATCGCCACATGGGCATGCCTCCTGAAGATCGGCTCGGCCTGCATCTCAAGCGCGCCGAGCAGGCGGTCATGACCGCCAAAGCTGCCGCGCTGAGCGGATCCGACCTGACCGTGCCGCAGTACGCTGCCCTCGCCGTGCTCGCCGAGAATCCTGGGATCTCCGGTGCCGCGCTGGCTCGAGCGTGCCTGGTCACCCCGCAGGCGATGGCGGCGCTGCTGAAGAACCTTCAGGAGATCGGCCTGATCGAGCGTTCTCCCCATCCGTGGCATCAGCGGATGCTCGAGACCCGTCTCACCCCGGACGGTCAGGCGGCCGTGCGGATCGCCGAGGCTCAGGCGGTGGCCTTCGAACGTCGTCTCGCCGCCGAGTTCACCGCGGCTGAACAGGACACCCTGCGGGCTCTGTTGGCCCGTTGCGTCCAGGTGGCGGGCCGGGAGGCCTGAGGCCGGCCCGTCGGGGTGCGGTGGCCGGGGGGTGTTCCACGGCGATCGGCGGCGTTACCTGTTGGTCGTGCGCGGCGTTGGACGGGGCATGGACACCAAGAGCCGGAGCTGGCTGCTCGGTGGCCCGGCTCTGCTGGTCGGTGGCGCCCTGCTGGGCGTGAACTCGGCCGCCGTCGGCCTGCCGCCTGCCCCGCACGACGCCTACACCCGCACCGAGTTGGTCTTCTGGACCCAGCGCTCGGACGGCGGGTCGGCGGTGACCGAGCAGGAGTTCCAGGACTTCCTGGACCAGCAGGTGACGCCTCGGTTCCCGGACGGCCTCAGCGTGCAGGAGGGGCGTGGTCAGTACCGCGACCCGCAGGGTGTGATCCAGCGCGAGCGCTCCTACCAGGTGGTCCTGTGCTACCCGCGCGCGATGGCGGCATCGGCGGACGGCCGGATCGAGGGCATCCGCAGGCAGTACGCCGGGAGCTTCCGGCAGCAGCGTGCGGTCGGCCGGCTCGACGAACCGGTGCGGGCCTCGTTCAGCTGACGGCGAGGACAGCTGAACGAGGCCCGGGGGCGACGGCGGGTCTGCGGCGTGGTCCGCCTGACCGGATGTCAGAGCACGGGGCCGCGCGGTTGTCGGGGTGGGGCGGCGGTGCCCAGGCCAGAGGTGCCCAGGCCGGTGGGGCCGCTGGGGATCCGCCCGCCGGAGGTGCGGGCCGTGGCCACTGCGGCGGCCGTGACCGCCGCGTGCGCGACCTGGTTCGCTGTCGCCCGGTCGGCCGCGGCGCGGTTGCTCGTGGAGCTGCGCTGCACCACCCGGTCGACTCCGGGGCGGGCCGGCAGCCGGGCAGCCGCCGTCCCCAGGCCGGTCGGGCCGGCGCTGAACCGGGCCGGAGCGGTCGGTTGCGGCGTCGGCGTCGGCGTCGGGGGCGGTGCCGGTGTCGGCCGTCCTGACGTCATGTCAGCTCTCCTTCCGTGCGGGGGTGACCGGGGTGTCAGTCACGGGGGCGGGCGACCTCGACGTTCTCCAGCACGCCGAGGGCGTCGGGCACCAGGATGGCGGCGGAGTAGTAGGCGCTGACCAGGTAGGAGATCACCGCCTTCTCGTTGATCCCCATGAAGCGCACGTTCAGTCCGGGCTCGTACTCGTCCGGGATGCCGATCTGGTGCAGGCCGACTACGCCCTGGTTCGAGTCGCCGGCGCGCATGGCGATGATCGAGGAGGTGTGTCCGCCGAGCACCGGGATCTTGCCGCACGGGAAGATCGGCACGCCGCGCCAGGCCGGGATGTGGTGGCCCCCGACGTCGACCGAGCCGAAGTAGATGCCCCGCTTGCTGCACTCCCGCCCGAAGGCGGCGATGGCGCGCGGGTGGGCGAAGATGTGCGAGGTCTCGCGCCGCATGCTGAGCAGCTCGTCCAGGTCGTCGGGGGTGGGCGGGCCGGAGTGGGTCTGGATCCGCTGCTCGTAGTCGGCGTTGGCCAGCAGGCCGAACTCCGGGTTGTTGACCACCTCGAACTCCTGGCGCTCGCGCAGCGCCTCGATGGTGAGCTTCAACTGCTGCTCGATCTGGTTCATCGGGTCGTTGAAGAGGTCGGCGACCCGGCTGTGCACCCGCAGCACGGTCTGCGCGACGCTCAGCTCGTACTCGCGCGGCGCCAACTCGTAGTCCACGAAGGTGCCGGGCAGCTCCAGTTCGCCCTCGTGGCCCGCGGCCAGCTCGATCTGGGCCTCGCCGTGCTGGTTCTGCGCCTGCCCGGCGTCGGCCAGGTGCTGGTCGATCAGCTCGCGCAGCTCGGCGGAGCGCTCGGCCAGCTGCCGGAAGGCGCTCCAGGGCAGGGTGAGCACGGTGGCGGCGGTGGTCGCCTTGACGGAGTACTCCCACAGGGCGTCGGACTGGCGGACCGCCTCGTCGCCCAGGTGGTCGCCGTCGGCCAGCTGGCCGAGCACGGCGGCCTCGCCGTACTTGCCCAGGCCGACCTTGTTGATCTTGCCGTGCGCGATCAGGTGGATCTCGTCGATCGGCTGCCCGGCCTCGACCAGCACCTCGCCGGCGGCGACCTCGCGCTGGGTGAAGCGCCCGGCCAGCTCGGCCAGCAGCGCGTCGTCCGCCAGGCCGCGCAGCACCGGGACCTCGCGCAGCGACGGCGGCACGACCCGGACCTCGGACCCGGTCTTCACAAAGCTCACCCGGCCGCGCCCCACCGCGTAGCTCAGGCGGCGGTTCACCCGGTAGGTGCCGCCGGAGACCTGCACCCAGGGCAGGGCGCGGAGCAGCCAGCGGGAGCTGATCCCCTGCATCTGCGGTTCGGACTTGGTGGTGGTGGCGAGGTTGCGCGCCGCCGTCGTGCTCAGGCTGAGCTGGGCGTCCGCCTGGGCCTGCTGCGGTTCGGTCGGCGCCGGCCCGGTCTCGATCGACATCGGCTCTCTCCATTCGTCACACGGTGGCGGCCGTCGGACGGGATCCGTTCGCCGCGATGGAATCCGTTGCGTAGTCAGATTCCATCGCACGGTTGCCGCCCGGGAGAGGGAGATCACCAAAAGATCTGATCCATGGGGAAGCGTTTCTCCAGCCCCGCGCCGCTGCGGCGGATCAAGCGCTCAAAGAGGCGCGTGGGCTGCGGAAATGCGCCCCTTTGAGCGAATGTTTGATTGTGGGAAGAGCTGGCGTTCGATGGAATGTGTGGGCGGAGAACGGAAATAGCTTTATCAGCTTGGCGGTTGGGGCAAGGACGTCCCGAATTCACCGCGAAGCCGGCTCCGTCGCGCTGCCCTCAGTGCGCCTCGTCCAGCAGCCCTCGCTGATCCGCCGTCAGCTCCAGGTCGACCGCCGCCAGGCTCTCCTCCAGCTGCGCCACCGAGGACGCCCCGACCAGCGGGAGCACCGGGACTTCGCCTCCGATCAGCCAGGCCAGCACCACCTGGTTGGCACTCGCGCCGGTCTCCTTCACCACGGTCGCGAGTGCGGCGAGCCGGGCCGTGGTGCCGGGGTGGTCGAGTGCCGAGTAGAGCGGCTTGTCCGCCCGGACGTAGCCGCCGGCCAGCAGCGGCGAGTAGGCGACCAGGGCCAGGCCCGGCTCGGCGCGCAGGTAGTTGAGCAGCTCGCCGCCGGCCGCCCCGAGGTTGCCGTCCGCCGACCGCAGGGTCGGGATGTCGGTGCGCGAGCGAAGGTAGGTGTGGTGGTACTGGAGCACCTCGTAGCCGGGCAGCCCGGCCGCCGCCGCCAGCGCGCGGGCGCGTTCGACCCGCCAGACCCAGTGGTTGCTCACCCCGAGCAGGCCCACGCTGCCCTCGGCCACCAGCTCGCCGAAGGCGGTCACCGTCTCGGCGAGCGGCACCCGCTCGTCCTCGATGTGCGCGTAGAGCAGGTCCAGCTTCTCGACGCCGAGCCGCTCCCGGCTGGCGGCGGCGGACTCGCGGATCACCTGGGCGGACAGGCCCTCGACGTGCCTGCTGAACCCGGTGCTGGGGGCGAGCGGGCGGGCGCCGAGTTTGGTGGCGATCACCACCTCGTCGGTGATGCCGCGGCTGCGGCGCCAGCGGCCGAGCAGCGCTTCGCTCTCCCCGCCCTGGGTGCCGTCCACCCAGAAGGCGTAGTTGTTCGAGGTGTCGACGAAGTTGCCGCCCGCCGCCAGGTAGCGGTCGAGGATGGCGAACGAGGTCTGCTCGTCGGTGCGGCTGCCGAAGTTCATCGCGCCCAGGCTCAGCACGCTCACCGTGCGGCGGGTCGCGGGGTCCTGACCGATCGTGCGGTACTTCACGGGGCTCCTCGGGTGGTGGCCGCGCCCACCGGTCGGTGGGCGCCCGCGAGGAGTCTGCGAGCTGGAGTGCACTCGATGTCAAGGTGCTGAGCGCGGCCGTCGCGGCTCAGGGCTGCGACTCACGGCTGGGGCTCAGGGCTGCGACTCACGGCTGCGGCCCCGGCCGGCGGTCGGCCGGACGGCGCGGCGGGATCGGGGAGCCCGGGAAGTCGCGCGGGCCGGTCCACAGGGCCGGCACCGCGTCCGCGCGCCGGGCCAGCTCGTAGGCGATCCCCTCGTAGTTGACCCGCCAGCCGTGGAAGTGCGGCCAGGCCAGTACCGTCGGCCGCTCGGTGGCGAAGCCGGCCGCGCTGATCATGGTGACCGCCGCGTCGAACTCGGCGTAGCTGAGTCGGATCGGGCTGTCCGGCTGCGGGTCCGCGTCGTAGTCGATCCGCACCACCCGGGCGATGTCGCGCAGCGCGGTGAACCCGGCGCGCAGTACCAGCCGGGCCTCCGGCGGCGCGTTGCGGGGGCTGACGGCCAGTTGGATCGCGGCGGCGTCCATCACCGCGATCAGCCCGACGATCCAGCTGCGGTGCGGCTGCGGCGAGCGGAAGGAGATCAGGACCGGGTAGTTGGAGTGGCTCTCGCCGAGCTCGGCGGCCAGCCGCTCCCAGTCGCGGTAGAGCTGCGGCAGCGCGGTCTCGGTGTCCACCAGGGACTGCCGGGCCAGCAGCTCCGGCCCCCAGGCCGGCTCGCCCGCCCGGGACTGCAGCAGCGTCACCTCGAGTTCGCGGCGGTTGTACGAGCCGTACAGCGTGGGCAGGTAGGCGATCTGCAGCGCGATCACCACCGGTCCGCTCACCGCCGCCAGGAAGTCCAGCGCGGAGAGCCGCAGGCGCTCGCCGCTCGCGAAGCCGAGGGTGAAGAGGCTGGAGCCGGCCTCGCGCAGCGACACGCTCCAGGAGAGCCCCGAGTCGGCGTAGAGCAGCATGGTGAAGGAGGCCAGCAGCGCGCAGAGCCAGCAGAACAGCATGCCGATCAGCACCAGTGGGGCCAGCCAGGCCTGTGCCCGGTCATGGGCGCGGTAGGTGCCGAACGGTGCCGCGCAGGCGCGCAGCAGGGTGCGCATCAAGCGCCAGAGCCGCATGACCAGCGAGGAGTACAGCCCACGCGGCACCACCAGGGTGCGCAGGATGCTGGCGATGGTGAGTGCGAGCAGCAGGGCGCCGGCCAGCGCGGAGATCAACCTCATGGCGGACATTGTCGATCATCCGACCGCAAGCTTGTCGGACCGGCTCGGCGGCTGTCGGGGCGGTTGCCGGCAGAGCTGTGGGCGGTGGGGTGCCGAGGAGCGGTCGCGCGGGGTGGGCGGTGGCTGGGCGGGCTGGGCGGCAGGGCCATCCGGCCCAGCCCGCCCAGCCCGGGATCCGTCGGCCGACGGGCCGTCAGCTGGGTTGCTGGGAGAGCTGGCTGAAGCGCTGCAGGCTCTGCTGGTAGGCCTCTGGGACGACGTGCATCGGGCCGGTGTACGGGTGCGTCATGTGCAGCACCAGGTAGATACCGAAGCCGACCACCGCGCCGACCAGGCCCAGCGCGATCGCCTCGCGCCGCTGGAAGGTGAGTCCCGCGATCGGGGCGTAGAGCAGCACCAGCATCCCGGTGCCGATCAGCGCGGGGTAGAGCGGGGAGGGCAGCGACAGCGAGGTGTCCGCCAGCCGGATCTGGCGCTTGGTGTAGATGTCGTCCAAGTCGCTGAGCTCGGTGGTCCGTTGCGGTGAGTCGGGCTCCGCCTGGACGTGCTCCCGGACGGCGTCCAGGCTGGCCCAGGTGCCGGGGTCGGCGCCGCCGTGGGTCATCGCCTTGAAGTCCGGGCCGATCACGTCGACGACGTAGGCGCGCAGCAGCGGCCGGGTGCTGGCATCGGCGTCGGTGTAGGCGGCGTTGAGCGAGCGGGACTCGTCCCAGGTGTGGCCGCGTGCGGTGTTGAGGTTGGACCAGGAGCCGGCGATCAGGAAGGCGGCGACCAGGATGAAGGAGGAGAGCGAGGCGGAGCCCAGGAAGCTGAGCGCGCCTCCGGAGAAGGTCCCCTCGCGGGAGCGGCTGGTGCGGCCGAAGGCGGCCAGGATGCCCACGGCCAGGGCGGCGCCGAGGATCACGGCGATGACGATTCCCAGGCTCAACGACGTCTCCCCATGGTGTGGTTGATGAAACTGACGGCGGCCGCGAGGACGGCCGGGATGGTGATCGCGACGAACGCGAAGGCGCTCTGCGCGTCGCCCGGCAGCGCGGGGCTGTTGTCGGGCGGGCGGGTCGGTACGGCGGTGACGGCGTGCACCTGGCTGGGCGGTGGCGGGGCCGGCAGGACCGGGGCCGCTCGCGGGGGCGGTGGTGCGTGGGTGGCCGGTGGGACCGGTTTGGGGGCGGCGGGCTTGGGCGCGACCGCTTTGGGGGCGGCGGGCTTGGGGGCTGCGGGTTTGGGCGCGGCTGGTGGGGGTGGTGGTGCGGGGTGCGGGGTGGGTGGCGCCGGCTTGGGCGGGGGTGGTGGGGGCGGTGGCGCCGGGCAGGGGAGCGGTGGTGGCGGCGGTGGCGGCGGCGGTGGTGGCGGGGCCGGGTGGCACAGGTGCGGGGGTGGCGGCGGCGGTGGTGGCGGGGGTGGCGCCGGCGGGCACAGGTGCGGGGGCGGCGGGGGCTGCGGTGGTTCGGGTGGCTTTGGTGGCGCGGGTGGTTCCGGTGGCCAGGGTGGGTCGTGCCACCAGGGTCCCGGCGGACCGGCGTGGCCGTGGTGCCCGGACCGGTGCTGACCGGGTTCCGGCCACCATCGGGGGTGCTGCTGGCCCGGCGCCTGCCGTGGGCCGTCGTCTTCGCCTTGCATGCGCAGGACGATAATCAGCCGCGAAGAAGCCTGAATACCGAATGGACCATTAAGCAGCCGAATTGACCCTTGCGGGGGTTCGGTTTTCGCCTCCGCGTACGTGCGGCGAACTCATGTTCTTCGGGAATCGGGCCGATCCGGGGTTTCACCGGCGGCCCCGAACATGCGGGCCGGATCAGCCGGCCAGGTAGCGCCGGAGCAGCACCTTGCATTCCGCGATCAGCGTGGGATCGCCGTCCCGGTCGCTCTGGAAGGCGAGTTTGAGCACCGCGTCCGCGCACTCCAGGGCGACCCGCAGGGCCAGCGGACCGGGCCGCACCCCGTCGCCGCCCAACTGCTCGGAGGTGAGCTGGTGCAGCAACCGGGCCACCGCGCCGTTGTTGTCGAGGGTGCCGTCGAGCAGGTGCTCCACATCGTCCAGGGCCGGCGGGGTCGGTCCGGTGAGCCCGAAGTCGAGCGCGGCGAAACCCGGCACCGCGCGCTTCATCGCGACGAACTCCTCGACCGCCAGGTCCACGAAGCCGCCGACGTCCTGCGGCGACTCGGCCGCCAACCGCCGGGTCAGCCGGTCCAGGTAGCGCCGCAGATTGCGGCGGGCGAGCGCGGCGAGCAGGCTCTGCTTGCCGGTGAAGAACTGGTAGAGCGTGCCGATCGGCACCTGGGCCCGGGCGGCGATCTCCTTGGTGGTCAGCGCGCCGGCGCCCACCTCGTCGAGCAACTCCGCGCAAGCGTCCAGGATTCGCTCCAGTCGCTCCTGGCTGCGCTGCTGCACCGGCTTGCGCCGCAGCTCGGGTTCCGCCGCCTCGACGCTCAGCTCGTTCATCCGCCGTCCCGTTCCCGTCGTCACCGCCACGCCACCGCCACCGCACTCGGCAACCGTTCGCCGCAACTGCTCGCACCGCAACGGCTCGTACCGCCACGCGCGTGCCTACCACTGTGCCGCATCCGGTGTGTGCCGCGCGAATCACTATCGTGAGTCCACCTCATGTTCACCCCGTGGGCCCGGTCGGCGCCAGGGGGCTGCCCCGACGGGCAGTGCGCTGCCACGAGTTCGTGCCGCGGACCCGCCCTCGGCGGCGGGACCCTGGACCCACTAGCCCGGTCCCGCCACGGTGACCGGGGAGTTCGTCGCCGCAGTACCAGCCACTGGCAGTCAGCCGGGAAGGCCGGGCGACGCGCGCTGATCCGGGAGTCAGCCGTCCGAGCGGCGCAGCAGGTAGGTGTCCATGATCCAGCCCTTGCGGGCCCGGGCCTCCTCGCGCAGCGCCCGGATCCGCTTGGCGGTCTCGGTCAGCGGACCGGCGAGAAGGATCTCGTCCTCGGTGCCGAGGTAGGCACCGTAGTGGATGTCGAGGCCCTCGGGGTCGATGCCGGTGAACGCGGCCCGGCCGTCGAGCATCACCACCACGTCGTCGGCGTCGACCGGGAACCCCTCGGCGAGGCGGCGGCCGGTGGTGATCTGCAGCGGGCGGCCGACCCGGGTCAGGGTGGTGCGGTGCCGGGCGGCCAGGGCCGAGACGCTGCTGATGCCGGGGATCACCTCCCACGCGAACGGCTCGGCGGTGCGGTCCAGCACCTCCTCGACCACCGCGATGACGCTGTCGTAGAGGCTCGGGTCGCCCCAGACCAGCAGGGCGGCCGTCTCGTCGGGCCCCAGGTGCTCGCCGATCAGCCGCTCGACCAGCTCGGCCCGCCGGTGCCGCCAGTCGTCCACCGCCGCCGTGTAGGCGGTGGTGGACCGGTCGCGCTGCGCGTCGGGAACCCGCACCACGCGGTGGCCGGGCTTGGCGTGCTCCGCCAGCAGCTGCCGGCGCAGCCGGATCAGGTCCTGGCGTTCGTCGTTCTTGTCGAGGACCAGGAAGAGGTCGGTGCGGGCGATCGCCTTGACCGCTTGCAGGGTGAGGTGGTCGGGGTCGCCCGCTCCGATGCCGATGACGAGGATGTGCCGCATGCCGCGAGTCTGCCAGCCGCCGCCACGCGCTGGTCGCCCAGCCCGTCCCGGTGAGGGTGCCCGCCCGCTGGTGAGCGGGGCGGCGGCTGGCAGACTGTCGGCTTCTACTGGTGATCCATTGATGATCCATGGCCAAGGGGCGGTCCGTGACGCAGCAGAGCCGGCCGTGGGCCGAGGCGCCGGTGGTGCTCGAGCGGGCGGCCCGCGTGGAGGACGGCGCGTGCCGGCACCTGCTGGTGTGGCGGGCCGGGCCCGGTTGGCGGATGCTCAGCAGCGCGGTGCTGGGCGGCGGGCTGGGGGAGCGCGCGTGGGTGGTCAACGCCCAGGTGCGGCCGGGATACAGCCGGATGGACCCGGATCGGCACCTGAGCGAACTGGCCGCCGAGCGCGCCCTGGTGGGCGAGGGCGTGGGGCTGATGACGGCCGCGTCGGTGGACGCGGTGAGCTGGGCGGTGGACGGCGGTGCCACCGCCGTGGTGACGGCCGGTATCGGGGTGCCGAGTTGGGCGGCGGCGCCCGAGCCGGTGGCGGCGTTCGTCGCGGGGACGATCAACATCCTCGCGGTGGTCCCGGCCGCAGTGTCCGACGCCGGACTGGTCAACCTGCTCGCCACCGTGACCGAGGCCAAGGTGCAGGCGCTGCTGGAGGCCGGTTACGACTGCTCCGGCACGCCCTCGGACGCGGTCTGCCTGGCGGTCCGCAGCCCCGGACCCGGTGAGCGGCCCGAGCCGTTCGGCGGGCCCAGGTCGCTCTGGGGGTCGAGGCTGGCGCGTGCCGTGCACCGGGCGGTGCTGGAGGGCGCCGAGCGTGACCGGGCGCGCCGGGCGCGGGGACCGCTGGTCCCGCACCCGGCGCCGGCGGCGAGCTGCCGTCGCGGCGATCTGCTGGTGGGGACCGCGCCGGCCGGCCGGGAGCGGTGAGCCCGCTCCCGGTGGGTGGTCAGCTGCCGTAGCGCGGCGACAGGGGGTCGCCGAGGTTGATCACGGTGTTGCGGGTCGCGGTCACCGAGGACGCGCCGTCGTCGCTCCGCGTCCAGCTGGAACTGCCGCTGTCGGCCGTGCCGTTGAGGGTGCTGATCTGGTTGCCGTCGGAGCCGGTGGCCGACGAACTCGCCCAGGCCGACCGGGAGTCCGGCGCCGTGGAGCCGGCCGGGGCCGGCTGCCCGTGCGAGGTCGGCCCCGGCGGCTACGACATCCACTCGCCCCGGGTGCCGAGCCTGGCGGAGGCCGCCGCGCACTGCGCCGCCCGGCGGCGGTCGGGCTGCCGACCTGCGCGGTTGCGGCGTGTAGGGTCCCGAGCGTGTCCAAAGTAACGCGCAATGATGTGGCCAGGCTGGCAGGTACCTCGACTGCGGTGGTCAGTTATGTCATCAACAACGGACCGCGGCCGGTCGCCCCGATGACCCGGGAACGGGTTCTCGCGGCGATAGCGGAACTCGGCTACCGGCCGAACAGCGTGGCCCAGGCCATGGCCCGGCGCCGCACCAATCTGATCGGCATCGTGGTGCCGGACGCCCGCCAGCCCTTCTTCGCCGGTCTCGCCCACGCGGTGGAGCAAGTGGCGGCGGAGAAAGGAAAGTTGCTGCTGATAGGCAACTCCGACTACGCCGATGACCGGGAGAACCACTACATCCGCGCGTTCCTCGGCATGCAGGTCGACGGCCTGATCCTGATCAGCCAGAACCCCTCCGCACAGGCCATGGCCGACATGTCCGCGATCGACAGCGGCACCCGGGTGGTGATGCTGCACCACCGGATCGAGCTGACCGACAACGTGGCGGTGGTGACCGACGACGCCGGTGGCGCCCGACTGGCCGTCAGTCACCTGCTGGGGCACGGACATCACCGGGTCGCCTGCTTCGGCGGCTCGAACACCCGCGGACCGTACGACCCGGTGACCGGCCGGGTCGCGGGGTGGAGCGAGGCGATGGCCGCGGCCGGCCTTCCGGTGGACGGCCTGCTGACCGAGGCGCCGTTCGACCGGGTCAACGCCTATGGGGTGGCGCGCCGGCTGCTCGGGCGGCCGGATCGCCCCTCGGCGGTCTTCTGCGTGACCGACGACCAGGCGATCGGGCTGCTGCGGGCGGCCGCCGAGCTCGGCCTGCGGGTGCCGCAGGACCTGGCGGTGGTGGGCTTCGACGACATCGCCGAGGCGACGATCGCCGATCCGCCGCTGACCACCGTGGCGTCGGCCCAGGGGGCGATGGCGCGGGCCGCGGTCGACCTGGCGCTGGAGACCGATCCGCATGCCTGGGAGTCGGGGCCCAGGGTCCGGGAGTTCCCCGTCCAACTGGTGGTGCGGCGCTCGTGCGGGTGCGCGCCGGTGTAGCGGGTGCGCGCCGGGAGCACGGGAGTAGCCGGGAGTACGGGGAGTAGCGGAGCAGGGGAGACGACTGCCGCGCTGCGGATTGGCGTGCGCCCTCGGCAGCGCCCGCTGGCCCGCTGGGCCCGGTCAGGCGCCGCGCCGGCCCTCGCCGGTGCCCGGGTTCAGGTGGGCCTGGGCCGGCTCCTCGGCGTCCTGCGGGGTGCGGGTGACCCGGGTGCCGGGGTGCAGGCGGGCGCAGAGGAAGGCGACCGCGAGGGCGATGGCCATGCCGTAGAGGACGTAGCGGTTGCCTTCGGCGAAGTCGAGCCGGATGGCGTCCAGGGTGCTGGTGCTGACTCCGGCGGGGGCGGCGCCGCCGCTGCTGCCGGTGAGGTTCTGGGTGATGCTCTTGGCGGTGCTGTGGGCGACGCCGGAGGGCAGGCCCTGGCCGGTCAGGGTGGTGGTGATCTTCGACGTGGTGGTGTTCAGCAGGATCGTGCCGAGGACGGCCAGGCTGAGGCTGGCGGAGTAGTTGCGCACGGTCTGGGTGATACCGGTGACCTCGCCGTAGGAGGCGTCGATGGCGCGGTTGACCGCGTCGGTGGAGGCCGGGGTCAGCAGCAGTCCGATGCCCGCGCCGCCCATCACGATGCACCACCACTGGGCGCCCAGGGACAGGTCGGTGATCCTCGCCGCCCAGAACGCGAAACCGACCGCGCCGAGCGCGGTGCCGAGCAGCATGGGTGACTTGGCGCCGCGCTGGTCGAGCATCCGGCCGCCGAGCTGCGAACCGGGGGCGAAGCCGGCGAAGAAGACGAGCAGGTACAGGCCCGCCTGGTTGGCGGTGTAGCCGAGCGCGACCTGGGCGTACACCGAGGCGAAGAAGAAGACCGGGACGAAGGCCATCATGGCGAAGAACAGCACCGCGTTGTCGACCGCGAAGGCGCGGTCGGCGAAGACCCGCGTCTTGATCAGCGGGTCGGCGGCGCGCTGTTCGACCAGCACGAAGACGACCAGGAAGACCAGCCCGAAGCCGATGCACAGCCAGGTCGCCGCGCTGTGCCAGCCCCAGGTCGAGGCCTGCTGCAGGCCCAGCACGCTCAGGCCCATGCCGACGGCGACCAGCACCGCGCCCGGCCAGTCGATCGGCTCGGGGCGCGGGGTGTTGCGGATCCGGGCCAGCAGGGTGAGCGTGACCGCCACGATCGCGACCGGGACGTTGACCCAGAAGATCGCCCGCCAGGTCCAACTGGTCAGCCAGCCGCCCAGGATGGGGCCGAGCGCGGTCAGGCCGCCGGCCACCCCGAAGAAGAGGGCCAGCGCGCGGCCGCGCCGCTCCAGCGGGAACACCTCGACGACCACCGCCAGTGCGGCGGGGAACATCAGAGCCGCGCCCAGGCCCTGCACCGCGCGGAAGATGATCAGCCAGGCCTCCGCCCCGCTGCCCTTGGGGACGGCGCCGCAGAGCGCCGAGGCGATCACGAAGGTCAGGGTGCCGATCAGCATCATCCGCTTGTGGCCGAGGATGTCCGCCAGTCGTCCGCCGAGCGCGAAGAACGCGGCCAGCGCCAGCAGGTAGGCGTTGACCACCCACTGCATCCCGGTCGCGGACAGGCCCAGCTCGCGGATGATGCTGGGAGCGGCGATGGAGACGATCGTCTGGTCGATGAAGGTCATCGAGACGGCGAACATCATCGCCGCAAGGGTCAGCGACTGGCTCGCGGTGGCGGGTGCGGAGACTCCGCGGGCGGGCTGAGAGCCCATCGGGCCACTTCCTCGGGTCGGGGCGGGGGGTTGGGACGGCGGTCGGGGGTGGGCCGAGCCGGGGTACCAACCGACCCTGCCCGCAAGCGGGACGGCAGGGGCGGCGCGGCACGGCGATGTCACCCGCATGGGCGCAGCGCGGGACGGTGGGGGCGGCGCGGTGACCATGGCAGCTCGGTCGAACGGCAGAGCGAACGGCGGGGCGGCGGTAGGGCGAACGGCGGGGCGACGGTAGGGCGAACAGGCGAGCGAACACAGATCGCAACCAAACGAGCGCCCCGCCGCGCCGGGGCGCCCGCGCCCGCCGCGGGCAACCAATACCACAGGTTCCGGAGACCCGGTCGCCGTGCGACGGGTCGGCCGGGGCGCTGCCGCGAGCCTTGACCCGCCGCCGCGCGGTCGGCTTCCCGGCCCGCCGGTCGGCGGATGGCGCAGGTGAACTGGCCTCTTCCAGAGCCGAGTTGGAATCGGCCGGGGTCGGCGCGACACTCTATGGGCCCGCCTGCGGTTGCCGTCGCGGCGCCGGGGCAGCCGAGGAGATGACGTCCGGATGGACCGTTGGTCGGAGCGAGACCCATGAGAGTTGTTCCCCGTTCAACCGCAGGGGGTTGCATGAGAGTGACTCACCGTGAAGACTGTGGCGGGTTCGTCGTTGCGGCGTTCGGGACTCCGGTTCCGTGCTGCCCGGATCGCCTGCCGTGGCGGGTTGCGCGCAGCGGTTCCATGGAGAGATTGCTGGGGGGATTGCTATGTCAGGTTGGTCCGCCGTGCCGGTCGGGACGCGGGACTTCGGCCGACCGCAGAGCCGTGCCGGCCTGCCACGGGAGTGTTGAGGTGCTTCACCTCGCCCGGACAACAGGCCGACGGTAGTTGATCGTTCGCCCCTCGCGGGGCGGCGTCACGCGGGTCTCACCCGCTTCGTCCGGACATCGAGTGCCAAGTCCGACCCCGGGAAGGCTCCGTGGGAGGGCGGGCGCCAACGCCCCGTCCGGAGCCGCTCGGTGGCCCGTTCACCATGCCCTGCCGGGCGCCACCCGGTACCACCCCTTCCTGAACCCGCCATGCCCGCGAGCCGCGATCCAAGGAGAACAGGTGACCAGCGACCAACTGCAGTACGCATCCGTCCTATTGGACGACATACCCGAGCGATGGCGGCACTTACGCGAGGCCGGACCGGTGCGCTACGACGAGCGCCAGGACAGATGGCAGGTCCTGGACCACGAGACCGTCGCAGCCGTGCTCGCCGATCCGGCCACCTACTCCTCGGATCTCTCCTCCCTGGCTCCCGCCCAGGAGGACTTCGAGACCTTCCGGCAGGGCAACTTCGTCGGCATGGACCCACCGCAACACCGGAGCCTGCGCGCGCTGGTGAGCCAGGCGTTCACCCCGCGGGTCGTGCAGGGGCTGGCCCCGCGCATCGAGGCCGTGTGCGCGCAGCTGCTGGACGCCGTCGCGGACCACGACCGGTTCGACCTGGTCGACGCGCTGGCCTATCCGCTCCCCATCATCGTCATCGCCGAACTCCTCGGCGTCCCGGCCCAGGAGCACCGCCTCTTCCAGGAGTGGGCGAGCGTCCTGTTCAGCGGCGACCAGCTCGGTGAGGCGCCCGACATGGCCGACCTGGAACGAGCGCTGGAGGCCATCGCCCCCGCCGTCCGCGAGATGAACGGGTACGTGCTGCAGCACATCCGCAACCGCCGCGCCCGGCCGGGGGACGATCTCACCAGCAGGCTGATCAGCGCCGAGGTGGACGGTGTCCGCCTCGCGGACGAGCAGATCGTCGGATTCGTCGCCCTGCTGCTGGTCGCCGGGCACGTCACCACGACCGCGCTGCTGGGCAACGCCGTGGTGGCCTTCGACCGGCATCCCGGCACGGACGCCGCGCTGCGCGCCGACCCCGGCCTGCTCGCACCGGCCATCGAGGAGGTGCTGCGCTGGCTGCCCCCCTTCCCCGAGCTGGGGCGCCTGGTGACCCGGCCCGTGGTCCTCGGCGGTTACCAACTGCCGTCCGGTACGCTGCTGATGGCCCATCTCGGGACCGCCAACCGCGATCCGGCCCGCTTCGAGGCGCCCGACGTCTTCGATGTGACCCGCCACCCCAATCCCCATCTGACCTTCGGCCACGGCATCCACTTCTGCTTCGGCGCGCCGCTGGCCCGGCTGGAGGCGCGGATCGCGCTGCGCATCCTGCAGAGACGTTTCCGCACCCTCGCGGTCCCCGGCTACCAGGACGTCACGTACCAGAACCCGGCCGTCATCATCGGCGTGCGCCGGCTGCCGGTCGAGGTCGTCAGAGCGTAGTCCGGGCGTCCCGCGCCCCCGGTCGGCCCCACGGCGCTCACCCGCCGCCGACCGCCACCGCCGCACATGAGGCCCAGTCAACGGGAGTCCCCTTCTCATGCCGTATCCCACCAGCGCTCCGGTCCGCGAGCGCGCGCCGTTCCTCTTACGCCAAGAGCTGCAGCACCGGCTCGACACCCTCGCGCGGATCCACCGGGTGCCCGGCGCCCAACTGGTCCTGGACACCGGCTCGGAGGTCGTCGCCCTGCACACCGGCACCGCCGACGCCGCCACCGGTGCCCCCTTCACCGCGCAGACCGCCGTTCCGCTGGGGTCGCTCACCAAGCCCTACACGGCTGCCCTGGTGATGCTCCTCGCCGACGACGGCGACCTCGACCCGGACGACCCCGCCGCCGACCACCTGCCCGAGCTGCGCGGTGTGCCCGACGTGACGATCCGTCAACTGCTGAGCCATACAAGTGGTCTGCCCACCGGGCCGGACTCCGACAGCGCTGCCCGGACCACCGCGGCCCACTACCTGTCGTCGGTGTGCACCGCCCGCGACGCGCTCTTCGCGCCCGGATCCGACTTCTCCTACTCCAACGCCGGCTACGTCGCCGCCGGACGGCTGGTGGAGACGGTGACCGGCATGCCGTGGCACGAGGCGGTGCGGGCGCTGCTCCTCGAACCCCTGGGCACCGCAGCCGCGTTCCTCGGCAGCGCCGGCGCGGCCCGCCCGGTGGCCGCCGGTCACGCGCTCAACACGGCGACCGGCCGGGTCCGTCCGGTCGGGCAGAACCTGGCTCCGCTGGAGGCGCCGGCCGGCGGCCTGCTGGCGAGCGCGCTGGACCTCGCCGCGCTCGGCCGCGCCCTGGTCGGCCGGACCGGGGTGCTGCCGACCGCTGTCGCCAAGGAGATGCGGCGCCCGCAGCCGGCCGCCCGGCCGGGTGCGCTCGCGGACGGCTGGGGGCTGGGACTGGCCCTCTACCGGCAGGACGACCGGCTCTGGTGCGGCCACGACGGCAACGCCCAGGGCACCTCCTGCCACCTGCGCGCCGAACCGGACAGCGGTGCGGTGGTCGCCTTCACGGGCAACGCCGGTGCCGCGACCGCGCTCTGGCGCGACCTCGCCGAGGACCTGGACCGAATAGCCGGGGTGCGGGTGCCCGCCGCGATCGCGCCCGCGGCCATGGGGGACCCGGTCGTGCTGCCCGAGGTCGCGGGCAGCTACCTCAACGGCGGCACCCGGTTCCGGGTCGCGCTGGCGCCCGACGGCTCGCCGACCCTCTCCGTCGACGGGGACCTGCCGATACCGCTGCGCTGTCACGCCGATCTGTCGATCGATCTGCTCGACCCGGGCACCGGCCGCCCCGAGTCCGGCGGACGGTTCCACCGTGACCCCGTCACCGGGGTGATCGACCGCGTGCAGATATCCGGGCGAATGGCCCGCCGCACCGGCCTCGCCTGAGCCGTCAGCCCGTCAGCCCGCCAGTTCCATCAGCCCATCAGCCCGAAGCACCGGGCGCGCCTGGGGCGTGCCCGCACCAGCCCACCGCACCGCTGCCGTGGGTCCGAGGCTGCCCGCCGCCCGCCGCCGCTCGCGCCGCATCCTCCCCCCACCCGGAAGGACTTCACCCATGGCCGACCTGTCCGACAAGCCCGTGGCCGCGTCCACCCCGCCGCAGGCCGGTGGCATCGCCGGGCCGCCGCAGGCAGGCACGGCACTGTCGCCGGACCCATGGTCGGCCCACCCGACGCTGGGTGAGCTGTTCGCCGCGGTGGTGGCCCGCACCCCGGACGCGCCCGCCGTCACCGATGGCCGGCGCACCTGGACCTTCCGGGAACTGGCCGCGCGGGCCGACCTGTTGGCCGGCCACCTGGTGAGACGCGGTGCCGGTCCCGACCGGACGGTGGCGCTGGTGCTGCCCCGCTCGATGGAACTGATCGCGGCCGAGCTGGCCGTCGCGCGGGCGGGCGCCGCCTTCCTGCCCGTGGACCCCGCCTACCCCGCCGAGCGGCGGGCGCTGATGCTGGCCGACGCGGCGCCCGCGGTGACCCTCGACGACCCGGCCTTCGTCCGCGCCGTGCTGGACGCGGCGGACGGGAGCCAGGCCGACCGTCCCGGTCCGGCGGTCGGTGCCGACCACACCGCGTACGTGATCTACACCTCGGGCTCCACCGGGACGCCGAAGGGCGTCGCGGTCACCCACCGCGGCATCGGCGGGTTCACCGCCGCCGCCATCGAGCGCTACGAGGTGCGGCCGGGCGACCGCGTGCTGCAGTTCTCCTCGCCCAGCTTCGACGCCTCCGTCCTGGAGCTCTTCATCTCCGTGCTGTCCGGCGCCACCCTCGTGGTGCCCCCGGACGGCCCCTGGCTGGGCGACGAACTCGCCGCCGTGCTGGACGAACACCGCATCACGCACGCCCTGATCCCGCCGGCGGCGCTGGCCACCCTCCCCGCCCCGGCGACCGGCGCCGCCCGTCACCTGCGCACGCTGATCGTCGGGGCCGAAGCCTGCCCGGCCGTGCTGGTCGACCGCTGGGCGCCCGGGCGACGCATGATCAACTCCTACGGCCCGACCGAGGCCACCATCGTCGCCAGCTGGACCGGGCCGCTGTCGGCCGGCGCCGGCACCCCGACGATCGGCGGCGCGCTGCCGCACACCCGGCTGTACCTCCTCGACGCGGCCATGCGCCCCCAACCAGACGGAACCGACGGCGAGTTGTACATCGGCGGCGACGCGGTGGCGCGTGGCTACCTGAACCGCGCGGGCCTGACCGCCGCGCGCTTCGTCGCCGACCCCTTCGGGCCGCCGGGCGCCCGGCTCTACCGCACCGGCGACCGGGCGCGCCGGACCGCCGGCGGGGAGCTGGAGTTCCTCGGCCGGCTCGACCGGCAGGTGAAGCTCCGCGGCTTCCGGATCGAACCGGGGGAGATCGAGGCTGCCCTGCGGCAGCACGCCGAGGTCGGCGAGGCCGTCGTCGTGGTCCGCGAGGACGAGCCGGGCCGCGAGCGCCTGGTCGGCTACGTCACGCCCACCGACCCGCAGCGCACCCCGGACCCGGCGGCGCTGCGCGCGGCCGTGGCCGCCGCTCTGCCGGCCCACCTGGTGCCGTCCGCCATCGTCGTGCTGGCGGCGCTGCCGCTCACCCCGCAGCACAAGATCGACCGGCGGGCGCTGCCCGCGCCCGCCCGCCCGGCCCCGGTCGGCCGATCCGCGCCGCTCACCGCGCAGGAGCGCACCCTGGCCGCCATCTGGGCGGAGGTCCTGGGTGTCGACGCCGTCCGGGCGAGCGACGACTTCTTCGAGCTGGGCGGTGACTCGATCCTCGCCGCCCGGACCCTGGCCCGGGTCCGGGACGAGCTGGGCGTCCGGCTGACCCTGCGGGACGTCTTCACCGCACGCTCCGTCGCCGCCCTGGCCCCGCTGCTGGGCGAGCAGCCCGCCGCCGCGCCGCCGGCGCCGATCCCGCCCGCCCCGCGCGGGGTGGCGCTGCCGCTCTCCAACGCCCAGCGACGGCTCTGGTTCCTGGACGACCTCACCGCCGGCGGGACGGAGTACAACACCGGCGTGGCCCTGCGGCTGCGCGGCGCACCGGCCCCCGAGGCGCTGCGCCGGGCCCTGCGGCGGCTCGCCGCCCGCCACGACTCGCTGCGCACCACCTTCGGCACCCTCGACGGGCAGGGCGTGCAGCGGATCTCGGCGGCCGCCGAACTGCCGCTGCACACGGCCGACCTCGGCGACCTGCCGGACGAGGAGCGGGCCGAGGCCGCCGAACGGCTGCTGACCGAGGAGTTGAGCCGCCCCTACGACCTGACGCACGGTCCGCTCGCGCGGGCGCTGCTGGTGCGCCTGGCCGACGACGAGCACCTGCTGCTGCTGGGGCAGCACCACATCATCACCGACGGCTGGTCGGTGGGCGTGCTCACCCGCGAACTGGCCGCGCTCTACCACGCGGAGGTCTCCGGCGAGCCGGACGGCCTGCCCGCCCCGGTGCTCCAGTACCCCGACTTCGCGGTGTGGGAGCAGCGGCAGGCGGCCGGCGGCGGGGACGGGGCCGCCGAGGACCTCGCGTACTGGAAGCGGAGCCTGTCCGGTCTGGGGCAGCTGCAACTGCCCACCGACCGGCCGCGGCCCGCGCTGCGCGGCACGTCCGGCGCGGCGCACCGCCACCACCTCCCGGCGGACCTGGTGGACCGGCTGCGGCACCTCGCCGCCGGCCGCGGCACGACGGTGTTCACCCTGTTCGCCGGGGCGTCCGCGCTGCTCTTCGCGCGCTACTCCGGCCAGCGGGACGTGGCGTTCGGCACCGTCACCAACGGGCGGGAGCGCCGCGAACTGGAGGAGGTGACCGGCTTCTTCGCCAACACCGTGGTGCTGCGCGGCGACGTGGACGAGTCGGTCACCGTCGACCGGTTCGTCGAGAGCATGCGCGCCACCGTGCTGGACGCCTTCGTCCACGCCGGGGTGCCGTTCGACCGGGTGGTCGAGGAGCTGGCCCCGCCCCGGGACCCCAGCCGCACCCCGCTGGTGCAGGTACTCGTCGTCCAGCAGACCGCCGCCGCCGGCCTGCCGAGCGCGGGCGGCCTGCGGTTCGAGGAGCACCCGCTGCCCCGCCCGGCCGCCCGGTTCGACCTGGTCCTGGAGTTCGCGCCGGACGCCGAGGGGGCCTGCGCGCTGACCGTCGAGTACAACACGGACCTGTTCGAAGCACGGACCGTGGACCGGATGACCCGTCACCTGCACCGCCTGCTCGCGGAGATGGCGGACGGTCCGCAGCGCACGCTGGCCGAACTGCCCATGCTCTCGCCGGAGGAGCAGCGCACGCTGCTCGACTCCTGGAACCCGCCCGCGCGCGGTCGGCGGGACCTGCCCGACACCGCGCTGCCCGAGCTGTTCCAGGCGCAGGTGGCCCGCAACCCCGACCGGACCGCCGTCGTCTGCGGCTCGGCACGGTTGGACTACACGCAGGTGAACCGGCGTGCCAACCGCCTCGCCCGGCTGCTCGTCGCGCGCGGTGCGGGCCCGGAGCGGCTGGTCGCGCTCTGCCTGCCCCGCTCCGCCGAACTGCCCTCGGCGCTCTGGGCGGTGCTGAAGTCGGGCGCGGGATACCTCCCGGTGGACCCGGGCTACCCGGCCGAGCGGATCCGCCTGATGCTGGACGACGCCGAGCCCACGCTCGTCGTCGCCACCCGGGAGACGGCGGCCGCGCTGCCCGAGGGCTGCGCCGCGCTGATCCTGGAGGACCACGCCGCAGCCCTCGACGCCGAGCTCCCGGGCGCCGCCGCCGACTTCACCGACGCCGACCTGACCGACGCCGACCTGACCGACGCCGACCGGCTCCGGCCGCTGCTGCCGGACCACCCCGCGTACGTCATCTACACCTCGGGGTCGACCGGCCGGCCCAAGGGCGTGGTGGTCACCCACCGCAGCGTCATCGAACTCGCCGCCTGGGTACGGGAGCGGTTCGGCGCTCGCGAGCTGGAGCACGTGATCGCCTCCACCTCGCTCAACTTCGACGTCTCGGTCTTCGAGCTGCTCTGCCCCCTGATGGTCGGCGGCAGCCTCGAGGTGGTCGCCGACCTGACCGCCCTGGCCGACGCGCCGACCCGGCGGCGGGTCGGGCTGGTCAGCGGCGTGCCCTCGGTGATCTCCCGCCTGTTCGCCCAGGGCACGGCTCCCGTCGACGCGGACACCGTCGTGCTGGCCGGCGAGGCGCTGCCCGCCCAGGTGGTGCGCGATCTGCGGGACGCCATGCCCGCGTGCGAGATCGCCAATGTCTACGGCCCCACCGAGGCCACCGTGTACGCCACCGCCTGGTTCGCCGGTGACCGGCTGCCGGACCAGGCACCGCCGATCGGCAGGCCGCTGGCGCTGACCCGGGTCTACGTCCTCGACCGCGCGCTGCGCCCGCAGCCGCTGGGTGTGACAGGCGAGTTGTACCTCGGCGGCGCCAGCCTGGCGCGCGGCTACCTGCGGCGCCCGGGCCTGAGTGCCGCCCGGTTCGTCGCCGACCCGTACGGCGCGCCGGGGGAGCGGATGTACCGCACCGGGGACCTGGTGCGGTGGAGCGCCGACGGCGAGTTGGAGTACATCGGCCGGATCGACCAGCAGGTCAAGGTGCGTGGCTTCCGCATCGAACTGGGCGAGGTGGAGGAGGCGCTGCGGACCTGCGAGGGCGTGACCCAGGCGGCCGCCACCGTCTGCGAGAGCGACGGCAACCGGCGCCTGGTCGGCTACGTCGTCCCCGTTCCGGGCGGCCGGGTGGAGCCCGAGGCCGTGCGCCGGGAGCTGGGCCTCACGCTGCCCGACTACCTGGTCCCGTCGGTCGTTGTGGTGCTGCCCGCCCTGCCGCTCAACCCCAACGGCAAGCTCGACCGGAGCCGGCTGCCGGATCCGGGGCCGGCCGTGCACGCCGTGCGCCACGTCGAGCCCCGCACCCCCACCGAGCGGGTCTTCGCCGAGATCTGGGCGGACATCCTGCGGGTGGCACGGGTCGGCGTGGACGACAACTTCTTCAAGCTCGGCGGCGACTCCATCCTCAGCATCCAGGTGGTGGCCCGCGCCCGGCAGGCGGGCCTGCCGGTGACCTCCCGGGACGTCTACCAGCACCAGACGGTCGCCGCGCTCGCCCGGTGCGCGGACGACGCCGGCCGGCTGCGGCCGGCCGCGCCCGCCGCGGTGGCCGCCACCGGGGCGAGCCCCCTGACGCCCATCCAGCGCTGGTGGTTCGACAGCGCCGCCGAGGGTGTCGGGCACTTCGCCCAGGCGCTCTCCGTCCAACTGCCCGACGAGCTGGATCCGGTGGCGCTGGAGCACGCGCTGAACGACCTGGTCGCCCACCACGACGCGTTGCGCTCCGCCTTCCCCGCCGGCGAGGGCCCGGGGGCCGGCGCCGAGGACGTGCGCTGGCGGATCGACGAGCAGGCGCCCCGGCTCGCCCTGACCCGCCACACCGGCCCGGACACCGACACCCCCCACTTCGGCCCCTTCGACCTGCGCCACGGGCCGCTGCTACGCGCCGTGCTGCACGAGCGCGGCCCCGGCCGCCCGCAGGTGCTGCACCTGGCCGTGCACCACCTGGTGGTCGACGGGGTCTCCTGGCGGGTGCTGCTGGAGGACCTCGACCGCGCCTACCGCGCCCGCCGCGAGGGCGGCGACGGGACGGCGGCACTGCCGGCGAAGTCCTCGCCGCTGCGGCAGTGGGCCCAGCGGCTGCGCGCGCACGCCGCCGACGGGGGCTTCGACGACGAGCAGGCGTACTGGGCGCAGGCGGTCCCGCAGTGCGCGGACCCGGTCCCGGCCGACCTGGCCGACGGCACCGACACCTACGCCTCGGCCCGCTCGGTGACCGTGCGGCTGAGCCCGGCGGACACCGCCGTGCTGCTGCGCACGCTGCCCGACACCTACCGCACCCAGGTCAACGACGTGCTGCTGAGCGCGCTGGGCCGGGTGCTGTGCGCGGCGAGCGGCCAGGACCGGGTGCTGGTGGACGTCGAGGGTCACGGCCGCGAGGAGCTCTTCGCCGACCTCGACATCAGCCGCACCGTCGGCTGGTTCACCACCCGGCACCCCGTCGCCCTCGCGGTACCCGCGGAAGCGGGCTGGGACGCGGTCCTCAAGCAGGTCAAGGAGCAGCTGCGCGCCGTCCCCCGGCACGGCCTGGGCCATGACGTGCTGCGGCAGCTGGGCAGGCTCGGGACGGCCGCGCAGGGCGCGCACGCGCAGGTCAGCTTCAACTACCTGGGGCGGATCGCCTTCCCGGAGGACCCGGACGGGCTGTACCGGGGCATCGTCCGGCCGCTGGAACTGGACGCCGACCCGCTGGCGAAGCGCCCGCACGCCCTTGAGGTGGTCGGGCAACTCGACGGCGACGTGCTGGAGTTCACCTGGTTCTATGCCGAGGGGCGGCACCGGGAGGCCACCGTCGCGGCGCTGGCCGAGCGGTTCGCCGAGGCGCTGGCCGACCTCGCCCGGCACGCGGCCCGGCCGGGCGCCGGCGGCCGCACGCCGTCCGACTTCCCGCTGGCCCGGCTCGACCAGGCCGCTGTGGACCGGATCGTGGGGGGCGAGCCGGGCGCCGTCGAGGACGTCCTGCCGCTGACGCCGACCCAGGCCGGCATGCTCTTCCACGGCCTCTCCCAGGACGACAGCGGCGTCTACTTCCAGCAGCTGACCTTCGTCCTGGAGGGCATCGCGGACCCGGACGCGCTGGCCTCGGCCTGGCAGCGGGTCACTGACCGCACCGCCGTGCTGCGCGGCCGGGTCCTCTGGCAGGACATGCCCGAGCCGCTGCTGGTGGTCCAGCGCCACGCGCCGTTGCCGGTGAGCCGGTTGGACTGGCGGGAGCTGTCCGAGGACGAGCGCCGCAGCCGGCTGGGCGACCTGCTGGACCGCGACCGCGCGCAGGGCATCGACCTGGCGCAGGCCCCGCTGCAGCGCCTGGTGCTCGCCCGCGTCTCCGACACCGGTGTGCGGGTGGTGTGGTCCTTCCACCACCTGGTGCTGGACGGCTGGAGCCTCTTCCAGGTGCTCTCCGACGTCTTCGCCTGCCACACGGCGCTCCGCGGGTCCGGGCCCGAGTCGTCCGCGACCGACCTGCTGCCGGACCGCCGTCCCTTCCGCGACTACGTGGCCTGGCTGCGCGAGCGCGACTGGGTGCAGGCCGAACGGTACTGGCAGGACCGGCTCACCGGCCTGACCGAGGCCACCGCGCTGCCCTGGGACCGCGAGCCGCGCCAGAGCCACCGCGCGGAGTCCACCCAGGCCGTGCGGGTCACCGTGCCCGAGGCCACCACCCGGGCGCTGGAAGACCTTGCGAAAAGCTCCGGCCTCACGCTGAACACCCTGGTACAGGGCGCCTGGGCGCTGCTGCTGGCCCGTCAGGCGGGCCGGGACGAGGTGGTGTTCGGCACCACCGTTTCCGGACGTCCGCCGGAGCTGCCCGGCTCCGAGGCGATGACCGGCCTGTTCATCACGACGCTGCCCACCCGGGCGGCGGTGCCGGACGGCGGCACCCTGCTGGACTGGCTGCACCGGCTGCAGCGGGACCAGAGCGAGGACCGGCGCTTCGACTACGTACCGCTCACCCGGCTGCGGACCTTCACCGGCCTGCCCGAGCGGGTCGCGCTCTTCGACAGCATCGTCGTCTTCGAGAACTACCCGGTCGACAACGACCTCGCCGCCGCCCACGGTCTGCGGCTGAGCGGCCTGGACGGCATCGAGACCACCAACTACCCGCTGAGCCTGGTGGCCTACCCGGGGGCCGAGCTGGCCCTGCGGCTCTGCTACGACCCGCAGTTGTTCGACGCCGGCACGGTGCGGCGGATCGCCGAGTACCTCACGGTGCTGCTGGCGGGCATGCCCGCCGGCGGCCACCGCCCGCCCGCGCGGCTGCCGTTGCTGACCGCCGAGCGCCGCAGCCGGCTGCTCGAGACCTGGAACGACACCGCCACCGAACGTCCCGAGGGCAGCGTCGCGGAGCTCTTCGCCGCCCAGGTGCGCCGCACACCCGACGCCATCGCCCTGGAAGCGGGCCCCGAGCGCGTCAGCTACCGGGAGCTCGACGCCCGCGCCGCCGCCCTGGCGGGCCGGCTGGCGGCGCTCGGTGTGCGGGCGGAACGCCCGGTCGGGGTGCTGATGAATCGTTCCGTCCAGCTGATCGTGGCCCAACTGGCCCTGGTCCGCACCGGCGGGGTGTACGTGCCGCTGGACGGCAGGGCGCCGCGCGAGCGGCTGCGCCGGATGCTGGCCGAGGCCGGCGCGGACCTGCTGCTCACCGACGAGCACTGGGAGCGGACGGCTCGCGAGCTGTGCCCCGACGAGGGTGTGCTGTGCCTCGACGACCTGGGCACCGACGACCTGGGCACCGACGAGCTGGGCTGTGGGGAGCGGTCGGCCCCGGCGGTGCATCCCGACAACGTCCAGTACCTGATGTTCACTTCGGGCTCCACCGGCACCCCCAAGGGCGTCGCGGTGCGCCAGCGCGACGTCGCCGCGCTCGCCCTGGACCGGGCCTTCGCCGGCCACGACCGGGTGCTCGTGCACTCCCCGCACGCCTTCGACGCCGCCACCTACGAGGTGTGGGTGCCGCTGCTGCGCGGCGGCACCGCCGTGCTGGCCCCGCCGGTCGACCTGGACGCCGCCCTGGTCCGCCGCGCCATCACCGAACAGGGCGTACGCTGCCTCTGGTTGACCGTCGGCCTGTTCCGGCTGCTCGCCCAGGAGGACCCCGGCTGCCTGCGCGGCGCCCGGGAGGTGTGGACCGGCGGCGAGGCGGTGCCGGGCGCGGTGGTGGACCGGGTGCTGCGGGCCTGCCCCGGCCTCATCGTGGTCGACGGCTACGGCCCCACCGAGACCACCACCTTCGCCACCCGGCGCGCCTTCCGGGCCGGCGATGCCCTGCCCGCCGTGCTGCCGATCGGACGCCCGCTGGACAACACCCGGGTGTACGTGCTGGACGACGCGTTCCAGCCGCAACCCCCGGGCATCACCGGGCAGTTGTACATCGCCGGCGCCGGACTGGCGCGGGGCTACGCGGGCCGGCCCGGCGAGAGCGCCGCCCGCTACGTCGCCGACCCGTTCGGGCCGCCCGGGGAACGGATGTACCGCACCGGCGACACCGTGCGCTGGAGCGAGGACGGCGAACTGCACTTCGTGGGCCGCGCGGACGACCAGATCAAGATCCGCGGCTTCCGGATCGAGCCCGCCGAGATCGAGGCGCGGCTGACCGCCCACCCGGACGTCGCCGAGGCGGTCGTGTCGCTCTACGAGGACGCCGGGCGCAAGCGGCTGGCCGCCCACCTGGTGCCGGCCGAGGGCGGCGCGCTGCCGTCCGCCACCGAGCTCCGGGAGCACCTGGCGGCCGACCTGCCCGACTACATGCTGCCCGCCGCGTTCGTCGCGGTGCCGGAACTGCCGCTGACGGTCAACGGCAAGGTGGACCGGCGCCGGCTGCCCGCCCCCGACTGGTCGGCGGCCGGCGACAGCGCCTACCGCGCCCCGCGCACCGAGACCGAGCGGGTGCTGGCCGCCATCTGGGCGGAACTGCTCGGTGCGGACCAAGTCGGCGTGGACGACGACTTCTTCATGCTGGGCGGCGACTCGATCCTGAGCATCCAGGTCGTCTCCCGGGCTCGCGCCGCAGGCCTCGCGCTGACCCCGCGCGACCTGTTCCGGCGTCCCACCATCGCCGCGCTGGCCGCCGCCACCGGCACCGCGGGCTCCGTCGCCGGCACCGAACCGGTGAGCGGCGAGGTCGGTCTGACGCCCATCCAGCACTGGTACCTCGACCCGGAACCGGCGCACGCGGAGTTCTTCAACCAGTCCGTGGTCCTGGAGGTGCCGGCCGAGGTCGACCCGCAGGTGCTGCGACGCGCCCTGACGGCCCTGTGGGCGCACCACGACGCCCTGCGCTCCCGGTTCACCATCGACGGCGACGGCGGCTGGCACCAGCACTGCGCCCCGGCGGACGCCGCCGCCCCCGAACTGCTGGAGGTCTGCGACCTCAGCGGCCTGGACCAGGCGGCGGCCGAGCAGGCCGAGGCCCGGGTGACGGCGGCGGCGCACGCCGCCTTCCGGCTGGACACCCTCCCGCTGCTCACCGCCCGGCTCTTCACCGCCGCCGGCACCCGGCCCGCCCGGCTGCTGCTGGCCGTCCACCACCTGCTGGTCGACGGCGTCTCCTGGCGGGTGCTGCTGGAGGACCTGGAGACCGCCTACCGGCAGGCCGTGGCGGGGCGGCCGCTGCGCCTGCCCGCCCGCACCACCTCCGTCCAGGAGTGGACGCGCCGGCTGCGCGAGCACACCGGGAACGGCGGCTTCGCGGACCAGCGCGCCCACTGGGCGGCGGTCGCCCGGCACTGCGCGCAACCGCTGCCGGTGGACGGCGAGGGCGGCAACACCATGGCCGACGTGCGCGCCGTGACGGTCCGGCTGGACCGCGAGCGCACCGACGACCTGCTGCGCAAGGTCCCCGGGGTCTACCGCACCCGGATCGACGACGTGCTGCTCACCGCGCTGGGCCGGGTGCTCGCCGCGTGGACCGGCCGGGGCACCGTCGCCGTCGGCCTGGAGGGGCACGGCCGCGAGGACCAGGTGTTCGAGGACGTCGACCTGTCCCGCACGGTCGGCTGGTTCACCACGCTCTTCCCCGTTGCCCTCCAGGTCCCGCAGGGGGACTGGGGCGCCGCGCTGAAGTCCGTGAAGGAGCAACTGCGGGCGGTGCCGGACCGGGGCCTGGGCTACGGCGCGCTGCGCTACCTCGCCCGGGACGAGCGGCCGGCCGGGGAGTCGGACCCCGGCATCAGCTTCAACTACCTGGGCCGGTTCGACTGGTCCGCCGACGACGCGGCCCTGGTCCGCGCCGTCCCCGGCGGCCTGGACGGCGCGGAGGCGCCCGGCACCGAGCGCCCGCACCTGCTGGACGTGGTGGCCCGGGTCGAGGACGACCGGCTGGAGATCAGCTGGTACTACAGCAGCGGCCGGCACCACGAGCGGACCGTCAGCGGGCTCGCCGACGGCATGCTGCGCGCGCTCGAGGAGATCGTCGCGCACTGCGCCCGCCCGGCGGCCGGCGGCCGCACGCCGTCCGACTTCCCGCTGGCCCGCCTCGACCAGGCGGCCGTGGACCTGGTCGTCGGGGACGGCCGCGCCGTCGCCGACGTCTACCCGCTGACGCCGATGCAGGCCGGCATGCTCTTCCACAGCCTGCTGGACCCGGACGGCAGCACCTACGTCAACCAGGTGCAGCTGGTGCTCTCCGGGGTCACCGACCCGCACGCCCTGGCCGAGGCCTGGCAGCGCACCGCGGATGCCAACCCGATCCTGCGCACCCGGCTGACCTGGCAGGAGAGCGCCGAGCCGCTCCAGGTCGTCCAGCAGCGGGCCGCCATCCCGGTGACCCACCACGACTGGACCGGGCAGCCGGCCGACCAGGGCGAGCGGGAGATGGCCCGGCTGCTCGCCGAGGACCGGCGGGCCGGCATCGACCTGGGCGCGGCGCCGCTGATGCGGCTGACCCTGATCCGGCTCTCCCCGACCCGGGTGCGGCTGGTGTGGACCTTCCACCACGTGCTGCTCGACGGGTGGAGCGCGGCCCAGGTCTTCGACGAGGTGTGCGAGCGGTACGCCGCGCTGACCTCCGGACACCGCCCGCAGCTGCCCGAGCGTGCCCCGTTCGGCGACTACCTGGGCTGGCTGGCCCAGCAGGACGGCGCCGCCGCCGAGCGGTACTGGCGCGACACCCTGGCCGGATTCCCGGCCGCCACCCGACTGCCCCAGGACCGGTGGCCCGCGGAGGCCCACCGCAGCTCGTCGTCCGCGTCGGTGCGGGTGACCCTCGACACCGGGCTGTCGGCCCGGCTGCGGGAGACGGCGCAGCAGGCGGGGTTGACCGTCAACACCGTGCTGCAGGGCGCCTGGGCGCTGCTGCTCTCCCGCTACGGCGGCGGGGACGACGTGGTGTTCGGCACCATCGTCTCCGGCCGGCCCGCCGAACTCCCCGGCGTGACCTCGATGGTGGGGCTGTTCATCAACACCCAGCCGACCCGGGTGCGGATCGAGGGGCGACGCCCGCTGCGGCCGTGGCTGCGCGAGCTGCAGGCCGCCCAGTCGGAGGCCCGGCGCCATGACTTCGTCTCGCTGGCGCAGCTGCGGAGCTGGAGCGAAGTGCCCGGCGGGACCAGCCTGTTCGACAGCATCGTGGTCTTCGAGAACTACCCGTTCGACGAGGACGCGGTGGCCCGGCACGGTCTGGGCATCGAGGCGGAACGCGACCTGCAGCCGACCAACTACCCGCTCAGCGTGTCGATGGTCCCCGGTGACGCGCTGGCGGTCAGCCTGGACTACGACCCGGCGGCCTTCGACGCCGCGACCGTCGAGGAGCTCGGGGCGAGCCTGACGACGCTGCTGGCGGCGCTGGCGGCCGACCTCGACCGCCCGTCGGCCGACCTGCCGCTGCCGGCCGCCGACCGGCGCCGCGAGGCGCTCGAACGGCTCGGTGGCGTGGCGGCCGAGGCGCCGCGGAGCACGCTGCCCGAGCCGGTCGGGGCCGCCCCGGCCGCGGGCGGCGACCGGCCGCCGCGCACCGACGCGGAGCGGACGCTGGCCGCGATCTGGTCCGAGGTCCTCGGCGTGCCCGAAGTCCGCGCGGACGACAACTACTTCGCGCTCGGCGGCGACTCGATCCTGGGGATCCAGATCGTCTCGGCCGCGCGCCGAGCCGGCCTCGCGCTGACTCCCAGGCACCTGTTCGCGCACCAGAGTCTGGCCGAACTCGCCCTGGCCGCCGAGGAGTCACCGGTCACGGCGGTCGCCGCCGAACAGGGCGCGGTGGTGGGCGAGGTCCCGCTCACCCCCGTGCAGCACTGGCTGTTCGACACCCTGGGCGGCGACGCGCGCTTCACCCAGGCGGTCTCCTTCGAGCTCGCCGCGGACACCGACGAGACCCTGCTGCGGGCCGCGCTGACCGCTGTGCTGGAGCAGCACGACGCGCTGCGGATGCGGTTCGAACCGGTGGGCCCCGGGCGGTGGCGCCAGTACGGCGCCGCGCCCGGCAGCGCACCGGTCGGCCTGGGCGTGCACGACCTGCCCGCCGGTGAGCCGGCCGCGTTCGCGGCGGCGCTGCGCGAGGTGGCCGACGACCTGGCCGGCGGCTTCGACCTGACCGACGGGCCGCTGCTGCGGGCCGCGCTCTGCCGCTCCGGCGGTGCGCGGCGCCCGGTCCTGCTGCTGGCCGCGCACCACCTGGTGGTGGACGCGGTCTCCTGGCGCCTGATCCTGGAGGACCTGGACACCGCCTACCGCGCCCTGTGCGCGGGCAAGGGGCCCGACCTCGGGGCCAAGAGCACCTCGTTGCGGGCCTGGGCCCAGCGGCTCGCCGCGCACACCGCCGCCGGCGGCTTCGACGACGAACTCGCCCACTGGTACGACCTCGAGCGCGGCGCCGCGAGCTCCCTGCCGACCGACCTCGGCGGCGCCAACACGGCCGCCGTCGAGGAGGAGCTGACCGTCGGCCTGGACGCCGAGGAGACGCGAGCGCTGCTGCAGGACGTGCCGGAGGTCTACCGCACCCGCGTCAACGACGTCCTGCTCTGCGCGCTCGGCCGGGTGCTGGCCCGCTGGACCGGGCGGGACCGGGTGGCGGTGGCCCTGGAGGGCCACGGCCGCGAGGAGGTGTTCGACGACGTCGACCTGGCGCGGACCGTCGGCTGGTTCACCACGATGTACCCGGTCGCGCTGGACGTCCCCCGGGACGCCGACACCGGTACCGCGCTGAAGGCGGTCAAGGAGAGCCTGCGGGCCGTGCCGCGCGGCGGACTCGGCTACGGCGCGCTGCGGTTCCTGCGGCCCGAGGCCGACCCGCGGCTGCCCGGCCTGCCGCGGATCGGCTTCAACTACCTGGGCCGGCAGGACTGGAACGGCCCCTCGGGCGGCCTGCTGCACGCTCCGCACGGCCCGCTCGCCGGCGGCATGGACCGCACGGCCGAGCGGCCGCACCTGCTCGACGTCCTCGGGCAGGTGAGCGAGGGGAGGCTGGCGTTCACCTGGTCGTACTCCCGTGAGGTGCACCGGCGCGAGACCGTTGCCCGACTGGCGGCCGAACTGGCGGACGAACTGCGGGCGATCGTCCGGCACTGCGCCGAGCCGGGCGCGGGGGGCCGCACGCCGTCCGACTTCCCGCTGGCCCCCCTGGACCAGGCGGCCGTCGACCGGCTGGTCGGCACCGGGCAGGGCGTGGCGGACCTCTATCCGCTCACGCCCACCCAGACCGGCATGGTCGTGCACGGCCTGGACGAGGCGGAACACGGCCTCTACGTCGAGCAGCTCACCTTCGTGCTGGACGGCGCCCGCGACCTGGGGCTGCTGGCCGCCGCGTGGCAGCACGTGGTCGACCGCACCCCCGTGCTGCGCACCGCCGTGGCCCTGCGCGACGTGCCCGTGCCGCTGCAGGTGGTGCACCGGAGCGTGACCCTGCCGGTGACCGAACACGACTGGAGCGCCCTGGCCGAGCAGCGGCGCGCGGCGGAGCTGGAGCGGCTGCTCGCCGAAGAGCGGGACCGTTCGCTGGCGCTGGACCGCGCCCCGCTGCTGCGGCTCGACCTGGTGCGGCTCGGCGCGGACGCGGTGCGTGTCGTGTGGACCTTCCACCACGTGCTGCTGGACGGCTGGAGCGTCTTCCAGGTCCTGGCGGACGTGCTGGCCGCCCATGCCGCGCTCGCCCGGGGCGAGCAGCCGAGCCTGCCCGAGCGCCGGCCCTTCGCGGACTACGCGGCCCACCTCGCCGCCCGCGACACCGGCCGGGCGGCGGAGCACTGGCGGGGTGTGCTGGCGGACCTCGCCACGCCCACCGCGCTGCCCTACGACCGCAGGCCCGCCCAGGGCGCCACGGCCAACTCCGGGGTCTGGCTCTCGCAGCGGCTCGGCGAGGCCGCCACGACGCGGCTCCAGGAGTTCGCCCGCAGGCACCGGCTGACCTTCAACACCCTGGTGCAGGGCGCCTGGGCGCTGCTGCTGTCGCGCTGGAGCGGTGAGCCGCAGGTGTGCTTCGGCACGACCGTCTCGGGCCGGCCGACCGACCTGGTCGGCGCCGACACCATCGTCGGTCTCTTCATCACCACCCTGCCCGCGCGCATCACCGTCGACGGCACCGCGCAGTGCGCCGACTGGCTGCGCGGGGTGCAGGAGGCCCGGGCCGAGGACCGCCGGTTCGACCACCTGCCGTTGGGCGAGATCCGGGGCCTGAGCGAACTGCCGCCCGGGGCAGCGATGTTCGACAGCCTGGTGGTCTTCGAGAACTACCCGGTCGGCGACGCCACCGCCGGCGCGCACGGTCTGCTGATCCGCGACCTGGAGGCCAGGGAGGCCACCAACTACCCGCTCACCGTGGTCATCTCGCCCGGCGACCAGCTCAGCGTGGAACTCGGATACGACCCGCGGTACTTCGATCCGGGCACGGCCGGCTCGCTAGCCGGCCAGCTGCTGCACACGCTTTCCGCGCTGGCGGCCTCGGACGGCACCGTCCGGCTGGACGAGGTCGACGTGCTGCCGTCCGGCGAGCGCAGCCGGCTGCTGCGCGCACCGGCGCGGCCGGAACTCGCCCCGGTGCCCCCGGCCACCCTGCCCGCGCTGGTCGAGGCCGCCGTGGACCGGTGGCCGACCGCGCCGGCGCTCAGCGCCGCCGGCCTGCGGCTCTCCTTCGCCGAGGCCGAGACGCACGCCAACCGCCTGGCGCACCGGCTGATCGCCCGGGGAGCGGGCCCCGGCGAGCTGGTCGCCCTGCTGCTGCCGCGCTCGGCGGACATGGTGCTGGCCCAGCTGGCGGTCGCCAAGGCGGGCGCGGCCTTCCTGCCGGTCGATCCCAACTACCCGGACGAGCGGATCGAGTTGATGCTGCGAGACGCGGCTCCCGCGCTCACCCTGGACGCCAAGGAGGTGGCCGCGCTGCTGGCCGCGCCCCCGGACGGCGTCCCGGCCCACCGGCCCACCGACGCGGACCGGACCCGCCCGCTCGATCTGGACGACCCGGCCTACGTCATCTACACCTCCGGCTCCACCGGCACCCCGAAGGGAGTCGTGATCACCCACCGCGGGCTCGCGGCGTTCGCCGCGGCCGAGGCCGAGCACTACCAAGTCGCCCCGGGCGACCGGGTGCTGGCCTTCGCCACGCCCAGCTTCGACGCCGCCGTGCTCGAACTGTGCATGGCGCTGCCGCACGGTGCCCGGCTGGTGGTGCCCGCGCCCGGTCCGCTGCTCGGCGCGCAACTGGCCGAGGTGCTGCGGGCGGAGCGGATCACCCACACCCTGCTGCCGCCGGCCGCCCTCGCCACCGTGCCGTCCGACACCCCCGGCACGCTGCCCGACCTGAAGACGCTGGTGGTCGGCGCCGACGCGTGCAGCGCCGACCTGGTCGCCCGCTGGGCCCCGCACCACCGCATGGTCAACTCCTATGGGCCCACCGAGGCCACCGTGGTGGCCACCTGGTCCGCGCCGCTGGTGGCGGACGGCGCCGCGCCTCCGATCGGGCGCGCGCTGCCGGCCACCGGCGCCTACCTGCTGGACGCCCGGCTGCGGCCGGTCCCCGACGGCGTGGCGGGCGAACTGTGGCTGAGCGGGCCGTCCCTGGCCCGCGGCTACCTGGGCCGACCGGGCCTGACCGCCGCCCGCTTCGCCGCCGACCCGTTCGGGCCGCCCGGCAGCCGCATGTACCGCACCGGTGACCGGGCGCGCCGCGACTCCCAGGGCGAACTGCACTACCTGGGCCGCACCGACCACCAGCTCAAGCTGCGCGGCCACCGGATCGAGGCGGGCGAGGTGGAGGCGGCCCTGGTGCGCCACCCGGCCGTGCTGGACGCCGTGGTGAGCGTGCGCGAGGACGAGCCGGGGCTGCCACGCCTGGTCGCCCACCTGCTCGCGGCCCCCGGTGCCCAGGCGCCGACCGGCGCCGAGCTGCGCGCGCTGGCCGCCCGCCGGCTGCCGGGCTACATGGTCCCCTCGGCGTTCGCGGTCCTGGACCGCTTCCCGCTCACCGAGAACGGCAAGACCGACCGGGCGGCGCTGCCCGCGCCGGCCCCGGTCGAGCAGGAGCGGGCCGCCCACGTGGCGCCCCGCACGCCCACCGAGGAGGCGGTGGCGGCCATCTGGGAGGAGACCCTGCGCACGGCCGTGGGCGCCGAGGACGACTACTTCCTGCTGGGCGGCGACTCCATGCACGCCCTGCTGATCGCCTCCCGCGCCAACGACGCCTTCGGCGTCACGCTCACTCCCCGCGACGTCCTGGTCTGCCGCACCGTGGCCGCCCTGGCGGAGCTGGTGGAGGAGCAGGTGCTGAGCGAGTTCGAAGACGCCGCGTACGGCGGCCCCGACGATGACGAACGGTGAGGACCCGACGACCATGACGCCTTCGAAGCGAGACCGCGCCGCGGCCCTGCCCGGGGACCTCCAGGAAGCGCTGCGCCGCCGGCTGGCCGGACGGTCCGGCGGCGAGGGGGCCAGCGGCGACCGGTCCATCCCGCGCGCCGACCGCGACCGCCCGCTGCCCCTCTCCTTCGTCCAGCAGCGCCTGTGGTTCCTGGAGCAGCTGCGGCCCGGCGACTCCCGCTACAACAGCGCGGTCGCCGTGCGGTTCACCGGGCCGCTGGAGCACCGGGCGCTCGCCGGGGCGCTGGCCGCCGTCGTGGCCCGCCACGAGGGGTTGCGGACCACCTTCGAGGAGACCGACGGCCGGCTGGCGCAGACCGTGCACCCGGCGGGGCCGGTGCCGCTGCCGGTCCAGCAGCTGACCGCGCCGGGGACCCTCGACGCGACGCTGCTGGCGGAGTACTCCCGCCCGTTCGACCTGCGGCAGGGGCCGCCGCTGCGCGCGCTGCTGGTGCGCGAGTCGGACACCTCGCACGTGCTGCTGCTGACCGCGCACCACATCGTCACCGACGGCTGGTCGATGGGCGTGCTGCTGGACGAGCTGTGCACCGCCTACGACGCCCTGGCCCGGGGCGTGGCAGCGCAGCTGCCCCCGGTGGCCACCCAGTACCCGGACTTCGCGGCGTGGCAGCGCGAACAGCTCTCCGGCGCCCGGCTGGAGAAGCAGCTCGGCTACTGGAAGGGTCAGTTGGCCGGTGCGGTGGCACCGGAGCTGCCGCTGGACCACCCGCGGCGCGGCGAGGAGGCCGGCCCGGGCGCGATCCACACCTTCACCGTCCCCGCGCGGCTGACGGCCCGGCTGCGCGAGCTGGTGACCGAGCAGCGCAGCACGCTCTACACCGCCCTGGTCGCCGCCACCCAGGCGCTGCTGGCCCGCTGGTCCGGCCAGGCCGACGTCACCGTCGGCTCCCTGACGCTCGGACGCTCGCGCACCGACCTGGAACGGGCCGTCGGCTGCTTCGTCAACACGGTGGTGCTGCGCACCCAGGTGCAGGGGTCCTTCCGCTCCCTGGTGGCGGCCGCCACCGGCACCGTCAACGACTCCTTCGCGTACGGCGACACGCCGTTCGAGCGGCTGGTGGAGGCGGTGGGCGCACCGCGCGAGGCGGGCCGCAACCCGCTGTTCGACGTGATGGTCCTGCTGCACCCCGCCCCGCCCGCCGCCACCGCCCCGCACGGGCTGGCCGTCACCCCGGTCGAGATACCCCGGCAGGCCGCCACCTTCGACCTGAGCGTGGAGTTCGTACCGGACGGGGAGGGGCTGACCGGCCTGCTGGAGTACCGCACCGACCTGTTCGACGAGCCCACCGTGCGGCGGATGGCCGACCAACTGCTGCGGCTGCTGGACGGCGCCGCCGCCGAACCGGACCGGCCGCTGAGCACCCTGCCGCTGCTCTCCGCGCGGGAGCTCCGCCAGGTGACGCGGGACTGGAACCCCGCCGCGCCGCCGGTCGAGGAGGCCGGCTACCCCGAACTCCTCGAGCGCCGGGCGGCCCTGACCCCGCACGCGCTCGCCCTGGTCGCCGGCGACGAGCGGCTGGACTACACGACGCTCAACGCCCGCGCCAACCGGCTCGCCCACCACCTGATCGCCCTCGGCGCCGGTCCCGAACGGCTGGTCGCGCTGCGGCTGCCGCGCACCGCCGACATGATCACGGCGATCCTCGCCGTCTGGAAGTCCGGCGCCGGCTACCTGCCGCTGGACCCCGCGCTGCCGGCCGAGCGGGTGCGCTACCTGCTGGACGACGCCCGCCCGGCGCTGGTGCTGGACGAGGCCGCGCTGCGCGCGGTGCCCGACACGGCCCCGGACACCGACCCCGGCGACGCCGACCGGCTCGCCCCGGTGCACCCGGCGAACACCGCGTACGTCATCTACACCTCGGGCTCCACCGGCCGCCCCAAGGGCGTCGCGGTGCCGCACCGTTCGATGCTGAGCCTGCTGGCCGCCCACCGGGCCGGCTTCGTGGCCGACGCGGGCGGCGGGCCGCTGCGGGTGGCGCTGACCGCCTCGTTCTCCTTCGACACCTCGCTGGAGGGCGTGCTGCTGCTGGCCGACGGCCACCCGCTGCACCTGGTGGACGAGGTGACCCGGATGGATCCGGCCGCGCTGGTCGAGTACGTCGTGCGGCACCGCATCGACTTCCTCGACGTGACCCCCTCCTACCTCGGGCAACTGCTGCCCGCCGGGCTGCTCACCGATCCGCGGCACCGCCCGCGGGTGCTGATGTTCGGCGGCGAGGCCATCGGCCCGGGCCTGTGGCGCGAGCTGGCCGGTCACCCGGAGGTGGCCGCCTACAACTTCTACGGACCCACCGAGTGCACGGTCGACGCGCTCGCCTGCCGCATCGCGGCCGAGGACCGCCCGCTGGTGGGCCGCCCGCTGCCGGGCGTGCGGGCCTACGTGCTGGACGACCGGCTGCAGCCGGTGCCGCCCGGGGTCGGCGGCGAGCTGTACCTGGCGGGCGAGCAGGTCGCCCGCGGCTACGCCGACCGCCCGGGGCTGACCGCGGCGCGGTTCCTGGCCGACCCGTTCGGGGTGCCGGGCACCCGGATGTACCGCACCGGCGACCTGGCCCGGTGGACCGCCGACGGACGCCTGGACTACCTCGGACGCGCCGACGACCAGATCAAGGTGCGCGGCCACCGGATCGAACCGGGCGAGGTCGAGGCGGCGCTGCTGGACCTGCCGGAGGTCGCCGCCGCCGCCGTCGTCGCGGTCCCGGACGCGCACGGCCACACCCGGCTGGCCGCCTACCTGGTCCCCGTCGGCACCGCCCGCCCCGCCGCCGAACTGCGCGCCGCCCTGCGGCTGGTGCTGCCCGACCACCTGGTGCCGTCCTCCTTCACCGCGCTCGACGCGCTGCCGCTCACCACCAGCGGCAAGCTGGACCGCCGCGCCCTGCCCGCCCCCGACCTCGAAGGCGACGGACGGGAGCGGGAGTTCGTCGCCCCGCGCACCCCCGACGAGCAGACCCTGGCCGAGGTCTGGGCCGAGGTGCTCGGCGTGGCCAGGGTCGGCGTCACGGACAACTTCTTCGAGCTGGGCGGCGACTCGATCCTGAGCATCCAGGCCGTCTCCCGGGCCCGCGCCGCCGGGCTGCAGCTCAGCTCGAGCGACGTCTTCCGCCACCAGACCGTCGCCGACCTGGTCGCCGCCGCCCGCCGGAGCACCGGCCCGGCCGGGCCCCGGCGACCGCAGGAGGACGGCCCCGCCCCGCTGACCCCGGTGCAGGAGTGGTTCTTCGCCGCCCACGGCCCGCTGAGCCGCTTCAGCATGTCGATGCTGCTCGACCTGCCGCGCGAGCTGGACGAGCCGGCTCTGGAGCAGGCGCTCCAGGCCGTGGCGACCGCGCACCCGGCGCTGCGCACCCGGTTCACCCGCACCGGCGACAGCTGGCGCCAGCACCCCGGCGTCGGCCCGGCCACGGGGCTGCTGACCCGCCACGACCCGGGCGTGACCGGCGCCGACCAGGCCGCCGACGCCGAGGCCGACCAGGCCGCCCGGCTCCAGGCCGTCCGTGTTCAGGCCGCCGACGCCGCCCGCGCGGCGCTGGACCCGGCCACCGGCGCACTGCTGCGCGCGGCCCTGCTGCTGCCCACCGGCGACGCCAGGCCCCAGCTCTTCCTGACGGCCCACCACCTGGCCGTGGACAGCGTCTCCTGGCGGGTGCTGCTCGCCGACCTGGAGCGCGCCTACCGGCAGGCGGTCGCGGGCGAGCCCGTGCAACTGGAGCCCGAGCAGACCCCGTTCACCGACTGGGCGGATCAACTGGCCGAGCGGGTGCGGGCCGGGGAGCTCGACGCGGACCTGCCGTACTGGACGGCCGAGGCCCTGGCACCGGCCACCGTGCTGCCCGTCGACCACCGCGGCACCCCGCTGGCCGGATCCGTGCGCACCGTGCGCACCCGGGTGGACCGCGCCACCACCGAGGCCCTGCTGCGCCGGGTCCCCGGGGTCTACCGCACCCAGGTCAACGACGTGCTGCTCAGCGCGCTCGGCCGGGTGCTCGCCGACTGGACCGGCGCCGAGCGGGTGACCGTCGCCCTGGAGGGCCACGGCCGGGAGGAACTCTTCGACCACGTCGACCTGGCGCGGACGGTGGGCTGGTTCACCGCCCAGTACCCCGTCACCCTCGTCCCGGCCGGTCCGGCCGGCGCCCCGGACTGGGCCGCCACCCTGAAGAGCGTCAAGGAGCGGCTGCGCGCCGTGCCCCGGCGCGGCCTGAGCTACGAGGCGCTGGCCCGGCTCGGCTCGCCCGACCCGGCCGCCCGCGCGCTGCGCGAGGTACCGCTGCCCCAGGTGTGCTTCAACTACCACGGGCAGTGGACGGCCGCCGAGGGCGGCGACTTCGCCCCCGCCGGCGAGGTGCCGGGCCGCGACCTGGCCGCCGACGAGCCGCTGGACCACCTGCTCGACGTCTCCGCCGTGGTGGCCGACGGCGAGTTGGAGATCACCTGGCACTACAGCGACCAGGTGCACCGGGCGGCGACCGTGCGCGCCCTGGCCGACGCCATGACCGGTGCGCTGGCCGCCATCGTCGAGCACTGCGCCCGGCCCGGGGCCGGCGGCCGCACCCCCTCGGACTTCCCACTGGCCCGCCTCGACCAGGCCGGGGTGGACCGACTGGTCGGCGACGGGCGGCAGGTCGAGGACCTGCTGCCGCTCACCCCGCTCCAGGAGGGCATGCTCTTCCACCGCCTGGTCGGCGGGCCTGACGACGTGTACGTCGACCAGGCCGCGCTGCTGCTGGCGGGCGTCAGCGACCCGCACGCGCTGGCCGTCGCCTGGCAGCGGGTCACCGACCGCACGCCCGCGCTGCGCACCTCGGTGGTCTGGGAGGGCGTCCCCGCGCCGCTCCAGGTGGTGCACCGCGCCGTCGAGGTGCCGGTGACCCAGCTGGACCTGCGGGCGGTGGACCCGCGCGAGCGGGCCGAGCGGCTGGCCCGGCTGCGCGCCGAGGACCTCGCCCGGGGCATCGACATCGGCGCCGCGCCGCTGATGCGGCTCACCCTGGTCCGGCTGCCCGACGCGGGCCTGCAACTGCTCTGGACCTCCCACCACCTGATCCTGGACGGCTGGAGCCTGGCCCAGGTGCTCACCGACGTGTTCGAGGAGTACGCGGCGCTGACCACCGGCGCCGGGGACCGCCCGGCCGTGCGCCGGCCGTTCGGCGACTACGTGCGCTGGCTGGCCGACCAGGACGGCGACGCCGCCCGCGCGCACTGGCGGGGTGTGCTGGACGGCTTCGCCTCCCCGACCGCGCTGCCGGTCGACCGGGTCCGGCGCGAGGTCCACCGGGCCAGGTCGGCGCAGGTGCACACGGGCGGGCTGTCCGAGCAGGTGTCCGGGCAACTGGCCCGCACCGCCCGGCAGGCCGGGCTGACCCTCAGCACCATGGTCCAGGGCGCCTGGGCGCTGCTGCTCTCCCGCTACAGCGCCGAGCCGGACGTGCTGTTCGGGACCACCGTCTCGGGACGCCCCGAGGAGCTGCCCGGCGTCGAGTCGATGATCGGCATGTTCATCAACACCCTGCCCACCCGGGTCCGGGTGGACGGCGCTCGCCCCGCGCTCGCCTGGCTGCGGGAGCTGCAGGAGGCGCAGGCCGAGGCACGGCGGTTCGCCGCCGTCTCGCTCGCCGAGCTGACCGGGTTCAGCGAGGTGCCGTCCGGCAGCGCGCTGTTCGACAGCATGGTCGCCTTCGAGAACTACCCCTTCGACGAGACCCGCACGGCGAGCTCCGGCGTGCGGCTGACCGACGTCTCCTCCAGCGACGCCACCAACTACCCGCTGGTGCTTCGGGCTTACCAGGGCGAGCGGTTCGGCTTCGACCTCGCCTACGACCCGGAGCTGTTCGACGCCGCGACCGTACGGAGTCTCGCCGACCGGCTCTGCCTGCTGCTCACCGAGCTGACCGAACTGGCCGGGGATCCGCACCGCCCGCTGCGCGCCCTGGCCTGGACGACCGCCGAGGAGCGCCGGCGCCTGCTGGTCGACTGGAACGGCACCGCGCAGGGCCGGCCCGAACGGACCCTGGTGGACCTCTTCGAGGCCCAGGTCGCCCGCACCCCCCGTGCCGAGGCGGTCAGTTACGGCGACGACCGCCTCGACTACGCCACGCTGGACGCGCGGGCCAACCGGCTCGCCCACCGGCTGGCCGAACTCGGCGCCCGCGCTGAGCGGTTCGTGGCCCTCGCGCTGCCCCGCTCGGTGGACCTGGTGGTCGCGGTGCTCGCCGTCCTCAAGACGGGCGCGGCCTACCTGCCGATCGACCCCGGCCTGCCCGCCGAACGCCTCGCCCAACTGCTGCGCGACGCCGAGCCGGTGGCGCTGGTGACCAGCTCGGCGGCGGCGGACACCGGCGTGCCCGTGCTGGCGCTGGACGATCCCGAGGTGCGCGCCGACCTGGCGCGGCGGCCGAGCGCGGGGCCCGCCCCGGCCCGCCGCCCGCTGCCCGACAGCCCCGCCTACGCCATCTTCACCTCCGGTTCCACCGGCCGCCCCAAGGGCGTCGTGGTGCCGCACGCCAACGTGGTGCGGCTGTTCAGCAGTACCCGGCCCTGGTTCGACTTCGGCGCCCAGGACGTCTGGACGCTCTTCCACTCCTACACCTTCGACTTCTCGGTCTGGGAGCTGTGGGGCCCGCTGCTGCACGGCGGCCGGCTCGTCGTGGTGCCCGAGGACACCGCCCGCTCGCCGGAGGACTTCCTGCGCCTGCTCGCCGACGAGCAGGTCACCGTGCTCAACCAGACCCCGTCCGCGTTCTACCCGTTGATCCGCGCGGACGCCGAACACCCCGAGCTCGGCGACCGGTTGGCGCTGCGCACGGTGGTCTTCGGCGGCGAGGCGCTGGACGTGACCCGGCTCGCCGACTGGTACGGGCGCCACCCGGACACCGCACCGCGGCTGGTGAACATGTACGGCATCACCGAGACCACCGTGCACGTCACCCACGCCCCGCTGGACCACACGACGGCCGCCGCCGGCGGTGGCGCGGGACCGATCGGCACCGGCATCCCCGACCTGCGGGTGTACCTGCTCGACGCCGACCTGGCCCCCGTCCCGCCGGGCGCGGTGGGCGAGTTGTACGTGGCGGGCCAGGGCCTGGCCCGCGGCTACCTGAACCGGCCCGGCCTGACCGCCACCCGCTTCCTCGCCGACCCGTTCGGCGCGTCCGGAACCCGCATGTACCGCACCGGCGACCGGGCCCGCTGGCGGGCCGACGGCACCCTGGAGTACCTGGGCCGCGCCGACCAGCAGGTGAAGATCCGCGGCTACCGGATCGAGCCCGGCGAGATCGAGGCCGCCCTGCACACCCACCCGGGCGTCGCCGCCGCCACCGTGGGCGTGTACCAGGACGCCGCCGGTACCCGCCGCCTGGTGGCCCACGTGGTCGGCGGCGGTGACCGGCAGGCGCCGCCGACCGCCGCCGAGCTGCGCGCGCACCTGGAACGCCTGCTGCCCGCCTACCTGGTGCCCGCCGCCTACGTGTCGGTCCCGGCCCTGCCGCTCACCGTCAACGGCAAGCTCGACCGGCGGGCGCTGCCCGCGCCCGGCCCGGACGGCTTCGCCGCAGGCCTTGAGCGCACCGCGCCGCGCACCCTCGCCGAACGGCTGGTCGCCCAGGCCTGGCAGGACGTGCTGGACACCGACCAGGTCGGCGTCGAGGACGACTTCTTCGCCCTGGGCGGCGACTCCATCCTCGCCATCCGGGTCACCTCCCGGCTGCGCGCGGCGTTCGGCGCGGACGTCTCGCCCCGGCTGCTGTTCACCCACGCCACGCTGTCCGACCTGGCCGCCGCGCTCGGCGAGCCGGCCGGGGACGGGGGCCCGTCCACCGACGCCATCCCCGCCGTCGGCCCGGACACCGAGCCGCCGCTCTCCTACGCCCAGCAGCGGCTCTGGTTCCTCGACCGGTTCGAGCCGGGCAGCACCGAGTACACCACCCTGTCCGTGCTGCGGTTGCGCGGCCCGCTCGACGAGAGCGCCCTGCGCACCGCGCTGGACGCTCTGGTCGAGCGGCACGAGGCGCTGCGCACCACGTTCGCCGAGCAGGACGGGCGCGCGCGGCAGGTGGTGCGCCCGCCGTACCCGGTCGAGCTGCCGGTCGAGGAGCTCACTGCCGCAGGCCTGGAGCAGCTGCTGGAGCGCGTCGCCGCCGCCCCGTTCGACCTGGCCACCGGTCCGCTGCTGCGGGCCCGGCTGGTGCGGTTGGCCGTGGAGGAGCACGTGCTGGTGCTGGCGGTGCACCACATCGCCACCGACGGCTGGTCGGTGGGCGTGCTGGGCCGCGACCTGGGCGAGCTGTACGCGGCGGCGCACCAGCGGCGCAGCCCGGAGCTGCCCGAACTGCCGGTGCGCTACACCGACTTCGCCGCCTGGCAGCGGGCCCGCAGCGAGCACGCCGAGGCGGACCTGGCCTACTGGCGTGGGGCGCTGGACGGCATGATCCCGCTGGAGCTGCCCACCGACCGGCCCAGGCCCGCCGTCCGCACCGGCGAGGGGGCCATGGTGACCTTCACGTTGCCGGCCGCGCTGACCGAGCGGCTGCGCGAGCGGGGCCGGGAGGCCGACGCCACCCTCTACATGACCCTGCTGACGGCCTGTCAGATCCTGCTCGCCCGCTGGGCCGGCCAGCAGGACGTCGCGGTCGGCACCGTCGCCTCGGGTCGCGAGCGGCACGAACTGCACGACGTGGTCGGCATGTTCGTCAACACCCTGGTGCTGCGCGACACGGTGCGCCCGGAGTTGTCGTTCCGCGAGCAGCTCGCCGCCTCGCGCGACACCGTGCTCGAGGCCTTCGCCCACCAGGAGGTCCCCTTCGAGCGGCTGGTGGACGCCCTCCAGCCGGAGCGCGACACCAGCCGCACGCCGCTGTTCCAGGTGATGGTGGCGCTGCACAACCTGGGCACCGAGGCACTGCGGCTGCCCGGCCTGGACGTTGAGCCGGTGACCTCGCCGATCCGCACCGCCACCTTCGACCTCGCCTTCGACTTCGTCGAGCGCGACGGCGGCCTGACCGGCTACCTGGAGTACAGCACCGGCCTGTTCGACCCGGACACCGCCGAGCGCCTGGCCGCCCAGCTGCGGACCCTGCTGGCCGCCGCGGCCGAGGAGCCGGGCCGCGCGGTCGGCGCGCTGCCGCTGATGACGAGCGAGGAGCGGCGGCAGGTGCTCCAGGACGGGCACGGCGAGCGGCTGCCGGTGGCGGACACCACCTTCACCGCCCTGTTCGAGGCGCAGGCCGCCCGCACCCCGCGGGAGACCGCCCTGGTGGCCCGGGACGCCACCCTCGACTTCACCGCCCTCAACCGGCGGGCCAACCGGCTCGCCCACCACCTGGTCGCCCAAGGGGCCGGCCCGGAGCGGGTGGTCGCCCTGCGGCTGCCGCGCACCTCGGACCTGCTGGTCGCGGTGCTCGCGGTGCTCAAGGCGGGCGCCACCCTGCTCTGCGTCGACCCGGAGCTGCCCGAGGAGCGGGTCGCCTTCCTGCTCGACGACGCCCGGCCGCGGACCGTGCTGACGGCGGACGCGCTGCGCGAGGTGCCGTGGGACCGGCTGCCCGCCCACGACCTCACCGACGCCGACCGGCTCTGCCCCCTGCTGCCGCAGCACACCGCCTACATCATCTACACCTCCGGCTCCACCGGCCGGCCCAAGGGCGTCGCGGTGGAGCACCGCCAACTGGTCAACCTCTGCCAGGACCACCGCGAGTCACTGGTCGTGCCGCACACCACCGACGGGCGGCGGCTGCGGGTCGCGCTCAGTGCCTCGTTCTCCTTCGACACCAGTTGGGAAGGCCTCCTGCTGCTCGCGTTCGGCCAGGAGGTCCACCTGATCGACGAGGACGTCCGGCTGGACCCCCAGGCGTTCTGCGCCCAGATCGCCGAACGTCGCCTGGACCTGGTCAACGTCACCCCCTCCTTCCTGCGCGAACTCACCGCCGCCGGACTGCTCGCGCCGGGCCGTCACCACCCGGGCCTGCTGCTGGTCGGCGGCGAGGCCGTCTCCGCCGCCGCCTGGCAGGAGCTGTGCGCGGCGGGAGCGGACTTCGGCGTCACCGTCCACAACATGTACGGGCCCACCGAGTGCACCGTCGACGCCGTCTACGCCCGCTGCGCCGACCGCCCCGAGCGCCCGGTCATCGGCCGCCCCGGCGGCAACCTGCGGGCCTACGTGCTGGACGGCGCGCTGCGCCCGGTGCCGCCCGGCGTGCCGGGGGAGCTGTACCTGGCCGGGGCGCAGGTGGCCCGCGGCTACCTGAACCGGCCCGGACTGACCGCCGCCCGCTTCCTGGCCGACCCGTTCGGCCCGGAGGCGGGGAGGATGTACCGCACCGGCGACCTGGCCCGCTGGGACGGGCACGGGCTGCTGGAGTTCCTCGGCCGGGTCGACGAGCAGGTCAAGATCCGGGGGTTCCGGATCGAGCCCGGCGAGATCGAGGCCGCCCTGCTGGACCACCCGGACGTCACCGACGCCGTGGTCACCGCGCGCGAGCACGCCGGCCGCCTGATGCTGGTCGCCTACCTGGTGCCCGCCGGGGACCGGGTGCCGCCCGCCGACGAGCTGCGGGCCCGGCTGCGGCGCACGCTGCCCGACCACATGGTGCCCGCCGCGTTCGTCCCGCTGGCGCGGATCCCGCGCACCACCAGCGGCAAGACCGACCGCCGCGCGCTGCCCGCGCCGCCCGCCCAGCCCGACAGTGCCACCAGCTACGTGGCGCCCCGGCCCGGCACCGAGGAGCGGCTCGCCGCGATCTGGGCCGAGGTGCTTGGCGTGCCCAGGGTGGGCGCGCGGGACAACTTCTTCGCGCTCGGCGGCGACTCCATCCTCAGCATCCAGATCGTCTCCCGGGCCCGCGCCGCCGGACTCGCGCTCACCACCAAGGACGTCTTCCGGCACCAGAGCGTGGCCGAACTCGCCCTGCGGACCGGCGAGGTGGCCGCGCACCCGGCGGCCGGCGAGGCCACCGAGCCGAGCGACGCGCCGCTCACCCCGATCCAGCACTGGTACCTCGACGGCCGCAGCCCCAGCGACCGGCTGCGCTTCACGATGACCCAGCGCCTGGAGCTGGCCCCGGGCGCCGACCCGGTGGCCCTGCAGCAGGCCGCCCTGGCCCTGGTGCGGCACCATGCGGCCCTGCGCACCCGGTTCCAGCACACCGGCACCGGCTGGCGGCAGGAGGTCCTGGCCCAGGCGCCGGACGGCGTCTTCACCCGGCACGAGGTGGCCGGCCTCGACGCCGCCGCGCTGGAGGCGCAGGTGCAGCGCGTCACCGACCAGGCCCAGGCCGCGCTCGACCCCACCGAGGGCTGGCTGGCCCGGGTGCTGCTGTTCGACCGCGGCCCGCAGCAGCCCGGCCAACTCGTGATCACCGTCCACCACTTGGCCATGGACGGCGTCTCCTGGCGGATCCTGCCGGACGACCTCGCGGCGGCGTACCGAACGGCCAAGGCCGGCCGGCCCGTTGAGCTGCCTCCGGCGGGCACCTCGTACGGCCGCTGGGCCACCCGGCTGGCGGAGCACACCCGTTGCGGCGCGCTGGACGCCGACCTGGAGCACTGGACGCGCACCGCCGCGGCCCCGGCCGAACTGCCCGCCGGGCGGCCCGGTCCCAACACCCACGGCGGCGCCGCCACGCTCACCGTGACGCTGGACGAGCGGGCGACCGGCGCGCTGCTGCGCGAGGTCCCCGAGGTCTACCGCACCCAGGTCAACGACGTGCTGCTCAGCGCCCTGGGCCGCACCCTGGCCCGCTGGTGCGGGCGCGAGAGCGTGCTGGTCGGCGTGGAGGGGCACGGCCGCGAGGACCTCTTCGAGGACCTGGACCTGTCCCGGACGGTGGGCTGGTTCACCGCCGAGTTCCCGCTCGCGCTGAGCGTCGACCCCGAGGCCGGCTGGCACGACACCCTGCGCTCGGTCAAGGAGCAGCTGCGCGCCGTCCCGCTGCACGGGCTGAGTTACGGCGCGCTGCGCCACCTGCTGCCGGACAGCCCGCTGGCCGGTGCGTCGGCGCCGCGGATCGGCTTCAACTACCACGGGCAGTGGGAGCCTGGGGGCACCGGCACCGGCACCGGCACCGGCACCGGCACCGGCGCCGACGGCCTCTACCGCGACGTCCTGCCGCCGGCCGGGCGCGACACCGACCCGGACGAACCCCGCCCCTACCTGCTGGACATCACCGGAGTGGTCCAGCACGGCCGCCTCGAACTGGGCTGGAGCTACCCGCCGGCCGTCTACGACGAGTCCACCGTCCGCGAGCTGGCCGAGCAGATGTGCGCCGCGCTGCGCGAGATCGTGGCGCACTGCGCCGGTCCCGAGGCCGGCGGCCGCACCCCGTCCGACTTCCCGCTGGCCGGCCTCGACCAGGAGCAGCTGGACCGGCTGATCGGCGACGGGCGGCAGGTCGCCGACGTCCTGCCGCTGACCCCGCTGCAGTCCGGGATGCTCTTCCACGGTCTGGTCGACACCGAGGGCGCCTACTTCGACCGGATCGCGGTGCGGCTGGCCGGGGTGGCCGACCCGTCCGCGCTCGCCGAGGCCTGGCAGCTGGTCGCCGACCGCACCCCGGCGCTGCGCACCAGCGTGCACTGGCGCGGTCTGCCGCACCCGACCCAAGTGGTCTTCCAACAGGTCGAGTTGCCCGTCACCCAGCTGGACTGGCGGGAGCTGGCGCCCGATCAGCGGGAGGAGTGGACCGAGCGGTTGATCGCCGCCGACCGCGCGGCGGGCCTGGAGCTGACCACCGCGCCGCTGACCCGGCTCACCCTGGCCGCGCTGCCCGGCGACGAGGTCCTGCTGCTCTGGTCCACCCACCACCTCATCCTGGACGGCTGGAGCACCGGGCAGCTGCTCATCGAGGTGTGCGAGCAGTACGCGGCGCTGACCGGCGGTCCGCGGCAACCCCAGCCGCCGCGGCGGCCGTTCGCGGACTTCCTGCGCTGGCTGGGCGAGCAGGACGAGCAGGCCGCCGAGGCCCACTGGGTTCAGGCGCTGGCCGGCTTCACCGCGCGCACCCCGCTGCCGTACGACCGCACGCCCGCGCAGGCGCACCGCGCCCGCTCCACCGCGGCCGTCCACCACGAGCTGGACGAGGCCCTCTCGCAGCGGCTGCGGGAGCGGGCCGCCGCCGCCGGACTGACCGTCAACACCGTGGTGGAGGGCGCCTGGGGACTGCTGCTGGCGCGCTGCAGCGGATCGGACGACGTGGTGTTCGGCACCACCGTCTCCGGGCGCCCGGCCGAACTGCCCGGTGTGGAATCGATGATCGGCATGTTCATCAACACCGTGCCGACCCGGGTCCGGATACCCACTGGGGGTGTGCTGCCCTGGCTGCGGGACCTTCAGGAGCGGCAGAGCGACAGCCGCCCCTTCGACCACCTGGCGCTCTCCCGGATCCAGGGCTTCAGCGAGGTGCCGCCCGGCGAGGCGCTCTTCGACAGCATGGTGGTGTTCGAGAACTATCCCGTCGACGAGTCGGTCGCCGCCAGGACCGGCGTACGGGTGGCGGAGGTGCGCGCCGACGACGCCACCACCTTCCCCTGGTGCCTGCGCGCCCACCTGGCCGAGCGGCTCGGCTTCGATCTGGCCTACGACCCCGCGCTGTTCGACCACCGCACCGCGGCGGACGCGGCGGACCGCCTGACCGTGCTGCTCACCGCCCTCGCCGACGGCCTAGACGGTGACCTCGGCGGTGACCTCGGCGAACTGGACGCGCTCACCGCGGCCGACCGGGACCTGCTGGCCTCCTGGCACGCCACCGCCCGCCGGGCGGCGCCGGCCGGCCCGGTGCAGGTCTTCGCCGAGCAGGCCCGCCGCACCCCCGAGGCGCTCGCGCTGCAGGACGGCGAACGGGAACTGACCTACCGTCAGCTCGCCGGCTGGTCCGACCTCCTGGCCGCCCGGCTGCTGGCCGACGGGCTGGCGCCGGAGGGCCGGGTGGCGCTGCTGATGGACCGCTCGGCCGAACTCGTGGTCGCCCAACTGGCCGTCCTCAAGGCGGGCGGCGCGTACCTGCCCGTGGACACCCGGGCCCCCGAGGAGCGCCGCCGCGTCCTGCTCGCCCAGGCGGGTGCCACCCTGCGGCTCACCGCCGAACAGGTCGCCGCCGCCCGCACCGAGGAGGCGCCGCGCACCGACTCGGCCGTCCGCACCGACTCGGCCGTCCGCGCCGACGCGGTGCTGCCGATCGCCGACCCCGACCGGCTGGCATACGTGATGTTCACCTCCGGATCCACCGGAGTGCCCAAGGCGGTGGCGGTCCGGCACCGCGACGTCGCCTCGCTGGCCACCGACAGCCGCTTCGCCGACGGCAGTTGCGACCGGGTGCTGCTGCACTCGCCGGTCGCCTTCGACGCCGCCACCTTCGAGGTCTGGGCCCCGCTGCTGAACGGCGGCTGCGTGGTGGTGGCCCCCGAAGGGCCGGTGGACGCCGCGCTGCTGCGGCGGCTGGCCGGCAGCGGCGGGCTGACGGCGCTCTGGCTCACCGCCGGACTCTTCCGGCTGCTGGCCCAGGACGCGCCGCACTGCTTCGCGGGCCTGCGCCGGGTGTGGACCGGCGGTGACGTGGTGCCCGCCGCCGCCGTGCGCCGGGTGCTCGCCGCCTGCCCCGGCCTGGGCGTGGTGGACGGCTACGGACCCACCGAGACCACGACCTTCGCGACCGCCTTCGCCCTCGCCGACCCGGCGACGGTGCCCGACACCGTGCCGATCGGCCACCCGCTGGACGACAAGTGCGTGTACGTCCTCGACACCCGGCTGCGACCCGTCCCGCCGGGCTGCGCGGGCGAGTTGTTCGTGGCCGGCGAGGGTGTGGCGCGCGGCTACCTGGGCCGGCCCGGCGATACCGCGGCCCGCTTCCCGGCCGACCCGTTCGGCCCGCCCGGCGCCCGGATGTACCGCACCGGCGACCTGGCCCGGCGGCGGCCGGACGGCACCGTCGAGTTCCTGGGCCGCGCGGACGACCAGGTGAAGATCCGCGGCTTCCGGGTGGAACCCGGTGAGGTGGAGGCCGCGCTGGCCGCCCACCCGGGCGTCACCGACGTCGCCGTGCTGACCCGCGAGGACCGGCCCGGCAGCAAGCGCCTGGTGGCCTACGTGGTCGGCCCGGCCGGAGCCGACCACGAGGAGCTGCGGGCGTTCGCCACCCGCGCGCTGCCCGACTACCTCGTGCCCACCGCCTTCGTCCCGCTCGCCGCCCTGCCATTGAGCGGCAACGGCAAGGTGGACCGGGCGGCCCTGCCGGCGCCGGACGCCCGCGGCGCCGGGCGCCGCGAGCGCCTCGAGCCGCGCACCGAGGCCGAACGCCGCGCGGCCGAGGTCTTCGGCGCGGTGCTGGGCAGCCAACCGCCCGGTGTCGAGGACGACTTCTTCGAGCTGGGCGGCGACTCCATCCTCAGCATCCGGCTCGCCGCCCGGCTGGCCGAGGCGTTCGGCACCGACCTCACACCCCGGGAGGTCTTCACCCACCCCACGCCCGCCGCCCTGGCCCAGCTGCTCACCCTCGCGGGCTCCGCCGGCACCGGGCGCCCCGCCATCGTCCCGGTCGCCCGCGACGCGGCGGCGCCGATGTCCTACGCCCAGCAACGCCTCTGGTTCCTGGAGGAGTTCGCGCCCGGCGGCACCGAGTACGTCACCGCGCTCGCGCTGCGGCTGCGCGGCGCCCTGGACCTCGGCGCCCTCGGCGCGGCGCTGAGCGCCCTGGTGGCCCGGCACGAGTCGCTGCGCACCACCTTCGACAGCGTCGACGGCCACGGCGTCCAACGCGTCCAGCCGCCACGGGAGGTGCCGCTGCCCCTGCACGACCTGTCCGAACTGCCCGAGGACCAGCGGCAGTCGGCCCTGCACCGGCTGCTCGCCGCCGAACGCGCCCGCCCCTTCGACCTGCGCGAGGGACCGCTGCTGCGCGCCGACCTGGTCCGGCTGGCCGGTGCGGACCACGTGCTGGCCCTCACCCTGCACCACATCGTCACCGACGGCTGGTCCAGCTCCGTCCTGCTGACCGACCTGGCCCACCTCTACCGCGCCGAACTGGGCTCCACCGAGCCTGACCTGCCGCCGCTGCCGGTGCAGTACGCCGACTACGCGCACTGGCAGCGCGCGGCCGGCGGCATCGGTACCGACGACCAGCTCGCCTACTGGAAGCAGCAGTTGGCGGGTACCGAGCCGCTGCGGCTGCCCACCGACCGGCCCCGGCCCGCCGTGCGCACCAGCAACGGCGCCAGTGCCCGCCTGGAACTGCCGGCCCGCACGGCCCGCCGGCTGGCCCGGGTCGGCCAGGAGCGGGGAACCACCCTGTTCACCACGCTGGTCGCCGCCGCCCAGGCCTACCTCGCCCGGCTCAGCGGCGACACGGACATCGCGGTCGGCACCGTCACCTCGGGCCGCGACCGGGCCGAGACGCAGCACCTGGTCGGGTTCTTCGTCAACACCCTGGTGCTGCGCTCGCCGGTCGAGGCGCGGCAGCCCTTCACCGAGCTCCTCACCGGCGTACGGCAGACGGTGCTGGACGCCTTCGCGCACCAGGAGGTGCCGTTCGAGCGGGTGGTGGACGAGCTGCAGCCGGTCCGCGACACCAGCCGCAGTCCGCTCTTCCAGGTCATGGTCGTGCTGCAGAACACCCCGGCGACCGACCTCGACCTGCCGGGCCTGGCCGTCACGGACGTCGAAACCGAGCTGGAGCAGTCGGCGTTCGACCTCACCCTGGAGTTCGCCGAGACGGACTCCGGAGCGCTGCACGGCCTGCTCACCTACAACACCGACCTGTTCGAGGCGGCCACGGTGGAGCGGATGGCCGACCAGCTCGCCACCCTGCTGGCCGCCGTCGCCGACGACCCCGAACGCCCCGTCGGCGCGCTGCCGCTGGCCTCGGACGAGGAACTGAAGACCCTGCTGGACCAGGCGCAGGGCAGCTTCCGCCCGGTGCCCGCCCGCACCCTGCCGGAGCTGTTCGAGCGGCAGGCGGCCCGCACACCCGACGCGGTGGCGCTGCTGGACGGCGACCGGGAGCTGACCTACGCGCAGCTGGACCGGGCGGCCAACCGGCTCGCCCACCGGCTCATCCGGCGCGGCGTGGGACCGGAGCGGCTGGTGGCGCTGGCCCTGCCCCGTGCCGCCGTGATGGTGCTGGCGCAGCTCGCCGTCAGCAAGGCCGGCGGCGCCTTCCTGCCGGTGGACCCGGACTACCCGGCGCAGCGACGGGAGTTCATGGTGCGCGACGCGGGCGCCTGCCTGCTGCTCGACGACCCGGCCGAGCTCTGGGACGCGGCCGAGCTGCGGGACGCGGACGGCCCGCAGACCGCGCCGACGGACGCCGACCGCAGCACCCCGCTCACCCCCGCGCACCCCGCCTACGTCATCTACACCTCCGGGTCGACCGGGACACCCAAGGGCGTGGTGGTGACCCACCGCGGACTGGCCGGCTTCGCGGCGGCCGCCGCCGAGCAGTACGCCGCGGGCCCCGGCGACCGGGTGCTGCAGTTCGCCTCGCCCAGCTTCGACGCCTCGGTGCTGGAACTGTGCGTCTCGCTGCTCAGCGGGGCCGCGCTGGTCACCGGCGAGGAGGGACCGCTGGTCGGCGAGCGGCTGGCCGAAGTCCTCGCCGACCGCCGGATCAGCCACACGCTGATCCCCCCGGCGGCCCTGGCCACCGTGGAGCCGAGCACGGCCGCGGAACTGCCCGCGCTGCGCACCCTGATCGTCGGCGCCGAGGCCTGCCCGGCCGACCTGGTCGACAGCTGGGCACCCGGCCGCCGGATGATCAACTCCTACGGTCCCACCGAGGCCACCGTGGTGGCCAGTTGGACCGGCCCACTGGCGCCGGGCACGGGCACCCCGCCGATCGGCCACCCCGCCGGCGCCACCCGCGCCTACGTCCTGGACGCCGCCCTGCGGCCCGTGCCACCCGGCGTGACCGGGGAGCTGTACGTGGCCGGACCCGGCCTCGCCCGCGGCTACCTGGGTCGCCCGGGGCTGACCGCCCAGCGGTTCGTCGCCGACCCGTTCGGCGCCCCGGGCGACCGCATGTACCGCACCGGCGACCTCGCGCGCCGTGGTGCCGAGGGTGAACTGCGCTTCGCCGGACGGGTGGACGACCAGCTCAAGCTGCGCGGCTTCCGGATCGAACCCGGTGAGATCGAGAGCGCGCTGCGCCGCAGCCCCCTGGTCCGCGACGCGGTCGTCACGGTGCGCACCGACCGGCCCGGCGACGGGGCGACCGCCGGGCCCGCCCGGCTGGTGGCCTACGTCGTCCCGGTGGACGAGTCGGCCGGCTCCCCGGCCGGGGAACTGCGCGGGCACCTGGCCGGGCTGCTGCCGCCGCACATGGTCCCCTCGGTCTTCGTACCGCTGGCACGGCTGCCGCTCACCCCGAACGGCAAGACCGACCGGCGGGCCCTGCCCGAACCCGGCCCCAGCCAGGCCGGCACCGGCCCGCGGGTCGCGCCGCGCACCGACACCGAACGCCGGATCGCCGCCATCTGGGCCGACGTGCTGGGCATCGAGGGGATCGGCGCCGACGACAACTTCTTCGTCCTCGGCGGCGACTCCATCCTGAGCATGCAGGTGGTCTCGCGGCTGCGCCGGGACGGCCTGCACCTGGCGACCCGGGACCTGTTCACCCATCAGACCGTGGCCGAGCTGGCCACCGTCGTGCGCGACGCCCCCCAGCGCGGCGCCGACGGCCCGGCGACCGGCGAGGTGCCGCTCACCCCGATCCAGGAGTGGTTCCTGAGCACCCCGCGCGCCGCCCACCAGCACTTCAACCAGTCGATGCTGCTGGAACTCGGCGCCGCCCCCGACCCGCAGGCGCTGCGCGCCGCGCTGGACGCGCTGCTGGAGCACCACGACGCCCTGCGGATGCGGTTCACCCGGGACGAGGCGGGCTGGCACCAGTTCAACCCGCCGCCGGCCCGCACCGAGGACGTCCTGGTTCAGCACGACCTGACCGGACAGGGCGGCGAGGAGGCGGACAAGGCCATGGCGAAGGCCGCCGACGAACTGCACGCCCGCTGCGACCTGGCGCGCGGCCCGCTGCTGCGGGCGGCCCTGTTCACCGGCGACCCCGGCCGACCGGTCTTCCTGCTGCTGGTCGCCCACCACCTGGTGGTCGACGCCGTCTCCTGGCGGGTGCTGCGCGACGACCTGGAGAGCGCCTACCGGCAGGCCGCGCGGGGCGAGGCGGTCACGCTGGGGGAGCGCGGCACCTCCTTCCGGCAGTGGGCGCTGGGGCTCGCGGCGCACGTCGCCGAAGGCGGCCTGGACCACGAACTGCCCTACTGGGAGGAGGTGGTGACCGCCGAATCCGCCCGGTCCGAGCAGCCTGCCGGACCCGAGGTGGCCGAGACCGCGGCAGTCACCGTCGAACTCGGCGAGGAGGACACCACCGCCCTGCTGCGCGCCGCGCCGACGGCGTACCGCACCCGGGTCAACGACGTGCTGCTGGCCGCCCTCGCCCTGGCGCTGGCCCGCTGGACCGGGCACGACCGGGTCCGGCTGGACCTGGAGGGACACGGCCGCGAGGACGTGCTGGACGGCGTGGACCTGTCCCACACGGTCGGCTGGTTCACCACCGTCTACCCGGTCGCCTTCCAGGTGCCCGCGCCCGACGACCTCGGCCCGGACCGCGACTGGCGCGCCCTGGTGAAGTCGGTACGCCGCCAGCTGCGCGCGGTGCCGGGCAACGGACTGGGCTTCGGCGCCCTGCGCACCTTCGGCTCGCCCGAGGTCCGCGAGCGGCTGGCGGCCGGCGCGCACGGCCAGGTGGTCTTCAACTACCTCGGCCAGTGGGACGCCCGCCCCGAGGTCTCCGAAGGCGGCCTGGTCCGCGCCGAGCACGGCTCCTTCGGCCAGGACCACGACCCCCGGGACGGCGGCTCCCACCTGGTGGAGGTGGTGGGCGCGGTGCAGAACGGCCGCCTCGCCTTCACCTGGCACCACCGCCCCGCCGTCCACGACACGGCGACCGTGCGCCGGGTGGCCGGGGAGTTCGGCGAGGCGCTGCGCCACCTCGCCCGGCACGCCCGGGGCGGCCGCTGACGAACCACCACGACCCCCCGCAACGACAAGCCACCAGCGACAACTCACCAGCGACAACTCAGCGATGACAACTCAGCGATGACGAAGGAACGTGACATGGACGAGAACACCCGCTACCAGGTGCTGCGCAACGACGAGGAGCAGTACTCGCTCTGGCCGGTCGACATCGAGGTGCCCGCGGGCTGGCAGTCCGTCGGCAAGGAGGGCACCGAGGCGGAGTGCTCCGCCTACGTCGACGAGGTCTGGACCGACATGCGCCCGCGGAGCCTGCGCGAGCGCATGGAGAACGCCGAGGCCTGACCGGCCGTCTCGGGCGGGGGCGCCGGTCGCAGACCGCCGTCCGGCACCCCCGCCCGCCCCCTTGGCAGTACCGCCCACCACACCGCCGCCGCAACCGCCCTGCCCGCAGAGGAGCCTGCCATGACCCCCGCCCTGCGCACCGAGAACCTGGAGTTCCTCCCCTACCGCGCCGAGGACGAGGACGCCTTCGTCGCCCTGCTGCGCAACGAGGAGGTGTGCCGCTGGATGGGCCAGGAGCTGGCACCCGAGCCGGAGATCCGCGCGCTGTTCCGCGCGATCCAGACCGACGTGTACCCCAAGCAGATGTTCGACGTGTGGGGCCTGTGGCTGGACAGAACCTACGTGGGCCACGCGGAGGTCAAGAAGACCGGAAACGTCGACGGCTACGAGCTGATCGCGGCACTCGCCCCGGAGTACTGGGGCCGGGGACTGGGCACCGAGGTGGTCCGCGGCCTGCTGAGCCACGCCGCTGAGAACCTCGGACTGAAGGAGGTCTACGGAATGGTGGGCGCGGAGAACACCGCGAGTCTGGCGATGTGCCGGCGGCTGGGCTTCCGGCACCTGCGCGACGTCGTCGCCGACGACGGCTCGGTGACGCAGCTGCTGGCCATCTCCACGACGGAGCCGGCGTGATGCGCTCGGAGGCCGAGGAGACCGAGGAGGCCAGGGAGGCCGGGGACGCGCCGGAGCGGAACCGGCTGCCGAGCCTGTGGCGCAACCGCGACTTCAACCTGCTCTGGACCGGCCAGTGCCTCTCGGACACCGGCAGTGCCATGGCCAACCTGGCCCTGCCCCTGCTGGTCCTCCAGCTGACCGGCTCTCCGGCGCAGGCCGGTCTGGTCGGCACGGCCGCTCTGGTCGTCACCACCGTCTGCCAGTTGCCGGCCGGTGTGCTCGTCGACCGCTTCGACCGGCGCCGGCTGATGCTCGGCTGCGACCTCTTCCGGCTCGTGCTGTACGCGGGCCTGGCCGCCGCGGTCGTGGCCGGTGCGGCCGGCCTGCCCGTGGTCCTGGCGGTGGTGGTCGGCGGCGCCGCGGCGACCGCCGTCTTCACCACCGCCGAACACGCCGCGGTCCGCAGCCTGGTCCGGCCGGACCAGATCTTCACCGCCGTCGCCCGCAACGAGGCTCGGGCGTACGGTACTTCGCTGGCCGGCCCGCCCCTGGGGGGCCTGCTGTTCGGGCTGAGCAGGGCGCTGCCCTTCTTCGGCAACGCCCTGAGCTACCTGCTGTCGCTGGTGGCCGTCCTGAACATTCGCCAACCCCTGCAACAGCCCCGGCCGCAGGCCGCCCCCGCCGAGGACGGGGCCGGGGCCGGGGCCGGTGGTGGCGGTGGCGGTGGGGCCGGCGGTGCCGGTAGCGGGTCCGGCCGGGAGGGCGTGCGCTTCGTGCTGGGCAACCCGTTCCTCCGGGCCCTGCTGGTGATCGCCGCCCCGCTCAACATGGCCTTCACCGGCATGATCTTCGCGATGACCATCTCGCTGCGGCGTTCCGGAATGCCGGCGGTCCTGGTCGGCCTGGTCACCATGATCATCGGAGTCGGCGGCTTCCTGGGCGCCTTCGCCGCACCGGCCCTGCAACGCCGACTGCGGCTGCCGACCCTGATCAGGGTGATCTGCTGGTCCACCGCCGCCCTGATGACGGTCAGCGTGCTGTTCTCCACCAGCATCGTGACCGCTGTGCCCCTGGCCGCCGCCGTGTTCCTCGGTCCCACCGCCAACGCCGCCCTCTTCGGCTACCAGGCAGCCGCCACCCCGGACCACCTCCAGGGCCGGGTGGTCAGCGTGATCCTGCTGGCCGCCACCTCGGCCGCCGCCCTGGCCCCCGCCCTCGCCGGAGTACTGCTGGCCCACTTCGCCGACCGGACGGCGATCCTGGTCTTCCCCCTGCTGGTCGCCGCCTCCGCACTGGCGGCCACCTTCAGCAGCGGCATCCGGTCCATGCCCCGCCAACCGTGAGGCGCCACGCGGCGGCCGCCGGCGGTTGACAGCCCTGCGCGCGGACGGCCAACTGGAGCCCGCTGCGCCCTGCTTCCAGCGGCAGTCCTGCCGCTGGTTCCCGTGATCTCGAAGGTGACGGAACGCTGATGCCCGCCGACCCGCTTCCCCTGGCACCGCTGCTGGCACAACAGCTGCGCCTGCTGGTGGCCGACCCGCGGGCGGTGGTGGATCTGCGCCGCTATTTCGGGATCGGCCTGCCACCCGGCCAGGCGGCCTTCACCGGCAGCCGCTTCGAGCAACTGGCCGGCGGGGGAGACCGGCCAGAGATCGCCGACCAGATCACGGCCGAGGACCTGGTCGCGGTGCAGACCCTGTCTGTCACCGTTCCGGCGGAGGTCGCACTGGACCTGCTGGAAGGAGAGCTGGGCGCGGAACTCTCCGACCTCCTTCGCCAGGTCCCCACGGGAGTTGAGCTGGCCGACGCCGCCGAGGCCGAGGTCCGCCCGGGGTCGCCCGCCTTCCGGGCCTGGCAGCTGCTGGAAGCCCAGCCCGGCGTCGGATGGGTGATCGCGGGAAAGGTCCTCGCGCGCAAGCGCCCGCACCTGCTGCCCGTCTACGACCGGGTGGTGCGCTGCGCCCTCGGGAGCCCTCGCCCCTACTGGCTCGCGCTGCATGCCGCCCTGCGCGAGAACGGCCGCGCCCTGCACCGGGAACTGCTCACGCTGGCCCGCGCCGCCGGCGTGCCGGAGACGATCGGTGCGCTGCGGGTGTGCGACGTGGTGGTGTGGATGGCCCACCGGACCGGGCACCGGAACTGTTCCTGACGGGGTCGGTCGGGTTCAGCGCTGCCCGCTACCTCGCCGCCCGCAGCGGTGCACCCACCTCGTGCATGTGGCGCAGCGCCTGCCGGTAGGAGTCGAGCAGCGAGGCCTCGGTGTACGGGATCCCGACCGTCGCGCAGTGGGCGCGGACCAGCGGCTGGGCGAGTCGCAGGTGGGGTCGGGGCATGTTGGGGAACAGGTGGTGCTCGATCTGGTAGTTGAGGCCGCCGAGCGCCCAGTCGGTGACGAGTCCGCCGCGCACGTTGCGTGAGGTGAGCACCTGGCGGCGCAGGTGGCCCCAGCTTTCGCCGTCCGGGTCGGGCATCTCCATGCCCTTGTGGTTCGGGGCGAAGGTCAGGCCGAGGTGGAGACCGAACAGCGCGTGGTGCAGCAGGGCGAAGACCAGGGCCCGGCCGGGGGAGAGCACGCTCAGCAGCAGGGTCGCGTAGCCGGCCAGGTGGGCCACCAGGAGCACTGCCTCGACGGCGCGTTCGCGCGGCGGCTGACGCTTGAGGTCCTGGAATCCGTACACCTTGAGGGCGATCCCCTCCAGCAGCAGCATCGGAACGAAGAGCCGGGCCTGGTTGCGGGTGAGCCAGCGGGCCAGGCCCGCGCGCTGCTCGGCCTGCTGCTGGGTCCAGACGAGTGCGCCGACGCCGACGTCCGGGTCCTTGTCGACGTGGTTTGGATTCGCGTGGTGGCGGTTGTGCTTGTCGTTCCACCAGGCGTAACTCAGCCCGAGCAGCAGGTTGCTGTGCAGCAGCCCGATGGCCCGCCCGGCCCGCCTGCCACGGGTGATCTGGGCATGGCCCGCGTCGTGTCCGAAGAAGGCGGTGCGGGCCCACAGGACGGCCAGCGGCAGCGCGAACAGCAGGGTCCACCAGGTGTCTCCGGTGAGCACCATGCCCGCGACGGTGGCGGCCAGGGCCACCAGGTTGACGGTGGTTCGGGCCGCGTACCAGCCGATCCGGCGGTCGAGCAGCCCCTGTTCCCGGACCGTCTTCAGGAGGGGGGTGAAGTCGCTCACCGTACGCGGTTCGGCGCTGGCGATCAGGGTCGTGCTGGCGTGTGGCATGGCGTCTCCGGCCGGTCGGCGTCCCCCGCAGTGACCTGCGCTGACTCCATGAAACCTACGGATCCGGGCGCTGCGGCGGCCATGGTGTCACCACCCCGAAGCGGGTGGGTGCTACCCCCGGTGAGGGGGTGGTGCCAGCCCCACCACCAGCCCACCGCAAGCCCCACCGCCAGCTCCACCGCCAGCTCCACCCACCAGCGCCGCGCTCAGCGGCCGCGGGACGCCCCGGCCACCGCGGTCAGCTCGTCGAGACCGTCGGCGTGCCACCGCGCACAGGACTCCGCCGAGCACGCGTGGGCGTCGCACCAGCCCAGCTCCGCCCGCGATGGCTCGTCGGCCTCCGGGGCGCAGGCCTCGTCCTCGCCGAAGCTGCGGGCCCAGCGGCGCCCGTCCAGCAGCCGCAGCACGGGTATGTGCCGGATCTCCAGGGCCAGCAGCGCCAGGGCCGTGCCGGTGCTGGCGAGCAGCAGCAGGCCCTCGCCCGCCGCCGCGCCGATCGCGGCGGCGGCGAAGATGGTGGCCGCCGTGGTGATGCCGCGCACCACGTCACCGGTCTCCCGGCTCTCCCGGAAGGTCAGGCCGCCGCCGATGAAACCGACGCCGGTGATCACACCGGTCAGCGCGTTGGGCGCGCCGTGCTGCGCCAGTGCGGCCACCACCGCCGAGCCCACCCCGATCAGCGAGAACGTCCGGTCCCCGGCGGCCGCGCCGCGCAGATTGCGCTCGAAGCCGAGGGCGAAGGTCAGCGCGAAGGCGGTCAGCAGATGCTCGACCATGGGGAGCTCGGTGTTCATAACGGCATTGAACCCCACCTCCGCGAGCCGCTGACCAGGGCCCCTCTGGTTCAGCGGACCGCGCACCCGCCGGCCGGGCGCGCCTGCTGACCGCCCGCTGCCACCTCCCCCACACTGGCCGCTGTGGACTGGAACACGGCGCTCTGCTCGCTCAAGGGGCACGTGACCTACGCCCCGGACGAGCAGCCGCTGCGGGAGCGGCTGTGTGCCGTCGCCCCGGCCGGCTCGGCCTGGCGGTGCCTGCGGTGCGCCGTGTTCGTCCTCGGGGAGCCGGCCGGGTCGGGGCCGGCCGACCAGGCGCCGCTGGTGGCACGCGGGCCCGCGCTGCGCGACACGCTGATCCTGCGGCTGCTCGCGATCGAACGGTTCTTCCGCGCGGTGCTCTTCGCCTTCCTCGGCTACGCGGTCATCCGCTTCGAGCACCAGCAGGGCTCGTTGCGCGAACTGTTCGACAAGGCGCTGCCACAGGCCAAAGGGCTGGCCCAGGTGTTCGCGGTCAACCTGGACACCAGCGCGACGGTGCGCCACCTGCGGCAGCTGCTGGCGACCAAGCCGCACACCCTCACCCTCATCGCGGCCGGTCTCTTCGCCTACGCGCTCGTCGAGCTGATCGAGGCCGTCGGGCTGTGGATCGGGGCTCGCTGGGGTGAGTACTTCGCACTCGTCGCGACGGCGGCCTTCCTGCCGCTGGAGATCTACGAGCTCACCGACCGGGTCACGACGGTGAAGATCGTCATCCTCGTCATCAACGTCTTCGCGGTGGTCTACCTGCTGGTGAGCAAGCGCCTGTTCGGCCTGCGCGGCGGCCGGGCCGCCTATGAGGCCGCCCGGCAGTCCGAGTCGCTGCTGGCGATCGAACAGGCCGCCATCGGTGGGTAGCGGCCGGTCCGCCGCTGAGTCCCGTCGTCTGCTGGCCCGACCAGGCCAGGCCTGGCTCTTCAGCCCTGGTCGGGGCCGGCGGCGTCCGCGTCCAGGAGGCGGGTGAGCAGTCGGGTGAGCTGTCCGAGGTCGTCGGCGGGCAGGGTGCTGATCGCCGGCGGCGGGCGCAGCAGGATGGCGTCGGCGGTCGCGATGGCGTGGTGCCCGGCGGGGGTGAGGGTGACCAGCTTGCGTCGCCGGTCGCCGGGGTGCGGCCGGCGTTCGACCAGCCCGTGGGCTTCGAGTTTGTCGACGACGAGGGTCGCGTACGGGGCGTCGATGCCGTTGGCTTCGGCGAGTTGGCCGAGCGTGCTGGGTCCGTCGCGCAGTTGCAGGAGGATCTTGCCCCGGCCGCCGCCGAGGCGGAACCCGAGTGCTTCGGCGAGCTCGCCCCGGCGGCTGTGGGCCTCGACGAACCGCTGCATGAGGGCCCAGGCCTGCTGGACCGGTTCAGCTGATCGTTGCGAGGGGGCTGCCATCAGTCGTCTCTCCCGTGTCCTTCGGTGTCGCGGCGGTGCTGGGCGACGTGTCGCCCGGTCAGGGGTTTCTCGGGCGTTCGCAGGGTGTGCTCAGGCGTTCTCAGGTGTTCCGGAGCGCCGAGCTCACCACGCTACCGTCCGGCCGAGGTAGTCGACGTAGTGCAGGCCCGGGGTGCCGCGCAGGGTGTCGAGCGTCCTGACCACGTTCGGGATGCTCTCGTCGATGCCGAGCCGGGCGTCCGGGCCGCCCATGTCGGTGCGCACCCAGCCGGGGGCCATCAGGACCAGCGGGCGACCCTCGCCGCGGTGCCGAGCCGCGTAGCTGCGCATGAACGTGTTGAGCGCGGCCTTGCTGCCGCGGTACACCTCGTGGCCGCCGTGCTCGTTGTTGGCCACGCTGCCCTGGCCCGAGGACATCACCGCGATCGTGCCCGCGGGCTCGACGCGGTCCTGGAGGGCCTCGATGACGCGCAGCGGGCTCAGGGCGTTGGTGACCATGACCCGGACGAACTCCTCGGTGGAGGTCTGCGCCACCGTGCCCTCGGGCTGGTTGGTGACGCCGGCGTTCACGAAGAGCAGATCGAACGTCCGGTCGGTCAGGCGACCGTTCAGCGCCGCGATCTGCTCGGGCTCGGTGACGTCGAGGGCCTCTATCTCGATCTGCCCGGGGTGGGCGTCGGCGAGGTCGTGCAGACCGGTCCGGCCCGGGCCGCGCACGGTGGCCACCACCTGCCGGCCGCCTTGCACCCACTCCCGGGCCAGCGCGAGGCCCAGACCCCGCGAGGCGCCGATCAGGAGCACCCGCCCGGCCGTGGCCGGCTGCGAGTCCGAGCTGCTTCCCAAGTTAGTTGTAGACATAACAATGATTATGTTAGGTACAACTAACTCCGTCAAGGCGCACACGGGAAGGGGAGCTCTACTCCTGCGCGGAGGGCAGCGGGTCCTGGCCCGCCAGGCGGTGACCGCGCTCGGCCGACTCGCGCACGGCGTCGAAGCCGTAGCCGGTCATCTCCTTCTCGTCCAGGCCGCGCAGGGCCTCGGCGAGCGGTCGGCCCTGCGCGGCCTGGACGAGGCGGGCGGCCAGGACGCGGGCGTCGCGCAGCGCGGTGTTCGCGCCGACGCCGATGGCGGGGCTCATCACGTGGACGGCGTCGCCGAGCAGCGTGACCGCCGTGGTCTCCCAGGCGCCGATCGGCACGCTGGTGCGCACGGCGACGGGAAAGACCGAGGCGGGGTCCTGGCGGGCCACGATGCCGAGCAACTCGGGCGGGACCGGGGCGCGGACCTCCTCGCCGGCCAGCGGGACCTTGCCGTAGAGCAGGCGCGGTCCGGTGTCGATCACCTGGCCCTGGGGCGGTAGTTGCTTGCGGACCGCCGGGTCGGGGCAGCGGCGCGGTGCTGTCCCCAACCGCCGCGCGAGCGGCGCCGAGGCTACGGCCGGTCCCGCTCCGCGTGTTCGCGCAGGGCGGCCCGGGTGAGGGTGGTCGCGGTGTGGACGGCGCTGGCGATGGCGTCCTCCGGGGGCATCCGGCACAGGTCGGTGAGGGTGAAGAGGGCCTCGGCGCTGATGACGACCATGAGGTCGTTCCGGAGCTGTGCGAGGGCGGCGGGGTCGGCGGCGCCGAGCGTGTCGGCCAGCGGGGCGAGGGCGTGGTCGATCAGGCCCACGCGCAGCGCGGGGCGGGCGTCGGTGGTCGCGGGCTGGGTCATGGTGGCCGCGATCATGGCGCGGGTGGCGCCCTGGTACGCCAGGACGGTGCGCAGGAGGTGTTCGGTCGCGGCGGCGACGCGCTCGACCGGGTCGCTGGAGTCGGCGACCGGTGCGAGTGCCTCGGCCGGGGTCGGCCACTGCCCGGTCATCGCCTCGCGGAGCAGGGTGGCCAGGTCGGGGAAGTAGCGGTAGGCCGTGGCCTCGGAGACCAGGGCGGCCTTCGCGACCGCCGGCATGGTGATCTCGCGGCCGGTGCGCATCAGTTCGGCCGCGGCCTGCAGGATCGCCGTCCGGGTGCGCAGCTTCTGATTGGCGCGGCTGTCCGTGCTCCGCGGTGCGGTGGGTTCGATCTTCTGCATGCGACCACCATAGCAAGTCGACTCCGATGATGAGAGTCCACTTGCATGATGAATTGCGAGTGCCCTATGGTCATGAAAGTTCACTCTCATGAAGGAGTTGGCCATGACCGATGTCTCCGTCATCAGCCCCGACGGCGGTGAGGTGATCGACCTGGGCACGGCCCGGATCCGGATCCTGGAGGACGGCGCGACCACCGCGCACCGGCTCGGGATCGCCGAGATCGTCATCCCGCCGCACACGCAGGGGCCCCCGCAGCACCGCCACGCCCAGCACGACGAAGGCTTCTATGTGGTCTCCGGTGCCGCCCGGTTCACCGTCGGCGACACCGAGTACGACGCGCCCGCCGGCACGCTGGTCATGGTTCCGCCCGGGGCCCCGCACACCTTCGCCAATCCTGGTGACCGGCCCCTGGTCATGGTCAACACCTTCACTCCGGACCTGTACGTGCAGTACTTCCGGGATCTGCGCGACATGATCGCGGGCGGCCGCGGCATGACGCCCCAGGTCATCACCGAGGTGATGGGCCGCTATGCCACCACCAGTGCCGCCGACTCTCTTGATGAGAGTCCACTTGCATGAGTGGATTCCACTCTCTACTGTAATAAGAGTCAGCTCTCATGAAGAGAGTCGACTGTGACCGCCGAGCCGACAAGGAAGCGCCACCATGACTGCCACCGGCCCCACTGGCCCCACTGGCCCCACCAGCACGTCTCGCACCATCGAGCTGCGCAACGGCCTGACCCTCACGGTCCAGGAGTTCGGCGCGAACACGGACGGCACCGGCGTGCTGATGCTGCACGGCGGTGCCGGGCCGCGCTCGATGGCCGGGTTCGCCGCCGGCATGTCCCAGCACGCCTACGTGGTCGTGCCCACCCACCCCGGCTTCGACGGCACGCCCCGCCCGCAGTGGGCGGACAGCATCGCCGACCTGGCCACCGCGTACCTGGACCTGATCGACGAGCTCGGCCTGACCGGCGTGATGGTGGCCGGCAGCTCGGTCGGCGGCTGGATCGCCGCGGAGATGGGGCTGCGCGACAACCGCGGCAGGATCAGCGCGCTGGTCCTGCTCGGCGCGACCGGCATCACCCCCGAGCCCGGACTGGAGATCGCGGACCCCGCCAAGCTCGGCCCGGTCAGGACCGGCGAACTGGCCTTCCACAAGCCGGAACTGCGCCTGGACCCGGCCGCGCTCAGCGAGGAGCAGAAGGCCGTGATGGGCGCCAACCAGCGCACCCTGGCCGTCTACGCGGGCGACCCGTTCTGCCACGACCCCAAGCTCCAGGGCCGCCTGCACCGGGTCACCGTCCCGGTGCTGGTGCTCGCCGGCGAGCAGGACGGGATCGTCCCGCTCGCCTACGAGCGCGCCCTGGCCGACTCCTTCCCGCGCGCCACGTTTCGCGCCGTCCCCGAGGCCGGGCACTTCCCGCACCTGGAGCAGCCCGCGGTGGTCTTCGGGGCCATCGGCGACTTCATCGACACCGAGGTCAAGCCCGAGGGCTGACCCTCGCTCAGCGGTCGTGCTCCGGGGGCGCGACCGGCACCGGGGTGCGACCGCGTGACGTCCGGGTCCTGAAGCACCGTGCTGTCTCTGGTCTTTGAGTAGCATTCCACTAACATGAGGTTTCCTCGTGTTTTGGAAGGGCTAGGACATGCTGAACCGTCTCGATCTGCCCGCAGGCTTCCGCTGAGGTGCCTCGACCGCCGCCGGCAGTGCACTTGGAAAGGGAGAGGACGGCGGCACCACGGCCATGGTCGTCTCCACGCTCGTCGACCAGCACCGCGAACGGAGAGCCCGTGCCCAGAACCGCCGAGAAGCCCACTGCCACCCCGGCCGCGCAGATCGCCCCAGCCCCGGCCGGGAGCGACCCGCTGCTCCAACTGCAGTACGAGACACAGCTGCCCGGTGGACCGGGCGCCGTCCGCTGTGCGCAGTGCCCGCACGAGCTGGTGCTGCAGGGCATGCCGGTGATCTGCTCAGCCTGCCGTGCCCGGCGCGACTGGCTGCTGATCAACTACGGCCGCTGGGTCTGGATCCGCTGCCGCTGCGCGAACGAGTGGCTCGAACCGGAGGTCACCCGCAAGGACTTCGACGACATGCTCGTCGGCCCGAGCTGGACGTACTACCCCACGCTCGACGAGGCACGAATCGCTCTGGGGTTCGACGGAATCTTCGCCGGGCTCTACCTGGAGTAGCGAGCGGTGTTGCATCGGATGCAACTCTCGGCGTGACCGGCACAGGCCGCTGGCCTGCTGGCTTCCGAGGGGGCCGACTTCGGTCGGCCCCTCTCCCGTTGGCAGGGTCGGTGTGCGTAACCGATGCAACGATGTTGCGTCGGATGCAACGTGCTCGAGCGGTGGATCTCCCGGTGCAGCGCACCTGATGCAGACGGCGGGCGTCGAGGAAGCCCGTGCCGCCGGGATCTGACGGAGCGCTCGTGCCGCCGTCACAGCCGGCCGACGGCCACCCCCATGGTGTCGCCGGCGCCGACGGTGATGGGGGTCACCGCGTCGGTCGCGGTGTTGATGGCGAACACCGTCCCCTGGGGTGTCCCGTTGCCGTAGGAGCCGACCACGTAGGCGCTCTTCCCGTTGGGGGTGAGGGCCACCTCCGAGGGACGGAAGTACCTGCCTGACCCGGTGGTCGGCGGGATGTCGCCGATGGGGATGCTCTTGGTGACCTTGTTGGTGGTCAGGTTGATCACGGACACCTTGCCCTGGATGATCTTGTCGTCGACGCCGACCACGTAGGCCCGCTTGCCGTTGGGGCTGATCGCCAGCCCGCCCGTGCCGGCGCCGGAGATGGTGCGGACGACCATCTGCTTCTTGAGGTTGACCACCGAGACGGCGCCGCTGTTCCCGGACAGGTAGAGGCGCTTGCCGTCAGGCGCGATCGCCATGCCGTTGGCCGCTTCGTTGAGGCGGATGGTGGCGATGACCTGGTTCTCGGCGGTGTCGATCACAAACAGGCTGCCCTTGTCGTCGGTCACATAGAGGCGCTTGCCGTTGGGACTGATCACCATGTGGTCGGGCCTGCTGACCTGGATGGTGGCGGAGACCTGGTTGGTGGCGGTGTCGATCACCGACACCTTGTCCCCGTGGAAGGGGTTCTGGACGGCCACGTAGGCGTGCTTGCCGTCGGGGGCGATCGCTTCCCCGTAGAGGATGTCGGGAGAGAGCGGGGTCTGGTCGTAAGGGATGTTCGTGACGCTCTTCTTGGCGATGTTGACTGCCGACACGTACTTGAAGGCGTTGGTCACGTAGAGACTGGTGCCGTCAGGGGTGACCTCCACCTCCTCGGGACCGCCGCCGATGGTAGTGGTCCCGAGCTGCTGGACCGTGTTGGACCTTGTGTCGATCGGGTACACGTGGCCGTCGAGGCTGGTGACGTAGGCGTAGAGCTGCTGCGGCGGCTTCGGCGGGTGCGGCGCGGCTGTGGCAGGCGTGGGCGCCAGGAGCGCCAGCCCTGACGTGATGGCCACCGCGATGGTTCGCCGTACAGCGGATCGCTGAAAGTGCACGTGGACCTCCGGATCGACGTGATGGTCTCTCGTGCCATCAGATGTACCGCGCCACGTGTCCGGTTGTCGGCGAACCAGCAGGTCAATCCCCCGGAAGAGTGCCAGCCTGAGCAGCACGCGACGAGGGTGGACTGGTCCCTCGACCATCACCTTGATCGCACCCAAGGGAATACGGCCCGCGAGGAATAAGCACCCTCCGCCGGTATGACGAGCGGACAGCGAAGAGGACCGCCACCGAATCGGTGGCGGTCCTCTTCGCTTCGGTCAGTGCGCTGACTCTGCTGGACCGGCTGGAGCGGGAAGCCTGCCGCTCGCGGTGAGTCGGCGAACGCTGAGCCTGCCGGCGTTTGGGCGAACTGCGAGGTCAGCGGCCAGTTGCGTTGGTAAGGGCGTACAAATGCGGCAACAGGGCCTCCTGGAGTGCTTGTTGGCTGGACACCCACCCAGCTGCCAAGGAGCCCTGTTCTCCATGCTTGGCACCCACCGCGATCACCCGAGTGAGGCTCCCGTTCGACCAACACCACTCGAGATCGGGACGGTAACAGCCAATTACTGCTCGCGCTGTTGCGGTAGTTGGGCAAAGTAGGTTTGAAGCAGCTCGTGGCGGAACTCGTAGACCACGCCGACCTGCCGCAGGACGCCGCGTCGGTGGGCGTCTTCAAGGAACGTCATCGCGTCCCAGGGCAGCTTGCCGGTGAACGGCAGCCAGATGCGGGCGAGAACCACCCACTGGCCCCACGCGGTCAGGCTGACTGCACTCCCGAGTCCGCCTCCGAGCCCGATGAGAATCGGCAGTCTGAGCGCCAGGGTGAAGGTCCATTGGATTGGGAGGCCCCAAATGGAGTAGTGCAGCAGCTCATCACTCAGCGAGACCCCGGCTCCGGCCACGATTCCGAGCAGCGGTGCGAACATGAGCAGTTGCAGAAGCACGGTCCGGCGGTTCCGGTCCAGCAGATCGCGTGGTCCAGGGGCTGTTTCGACGGCGATGGGAGCTTCGAGCCAGGCCATCAAGGTGCCTACCAGCCCGCCTGCGAGTGCGAACGAGAGCCCGAAGATGACGATGTACGCGAGCCCGGCCAGGAACCACGTCGCACTCCCGGAGACCAGAGAGGGCACGAGTACGGCTAAGGGCCCGTCCGCGGCCCCGGCCACGAGCCCCGCCAGGAGCCCGATTCCAGCTCGCGTCCGGATCTCGCGCCCAGACCTGGCACTTGACCTCTCCGCCCAGCTTCCGATGGGCGTCCACACGCGCGATGGCTCCAACGCCGCACCTCTGAACCGGAACCCGATCGCGTGCGCGAATGCGAAGGCCAACGCGGCCGGGATGCCGTTGATCAGTGCGTCCACGAATCCAACGAGGAGTCCGTAGCCGATCCTGTACACGAGCCCGTGCCCAGGTGGGGCATAGGCGTGAACGGTGATGATCGTGTCCATGACTTCGACGATGAGTCCGAAGCCTGTCCCGGACACGAGGCCGATCAGGATCAGGCGTTGCACCAGGCTCATGGTGGTGCCCAGTTCCCACCATTCGAGGCCAGGCGCGCGGCGCTGTTCACCGTGCTTTTCGGGGCCCTTTTCGAGGTGCTGTTCACGCCGCTCCTGGAGGTGACGGGCGAGGTAGGTGAACCATGCGGTCACATGTTTCGGATCGCGCCGCCAAAGGTTCCTGGACCATTTGTCCGGCGCCTTGAGGTCGGGGTGGGGCAGCGGCGGCGGGTCGTTCGGGTAGACCGATGGGACGAGCGATTTGAGCAGGTGGTCCTCGATAGCTCGGGTATCGGGGAAGCTGCGGCGATCGGCGAGGTCCCCGGGAGCCCCACCCTTGTTCGGGAGTGCGTAGACCACACGGCACAGCCACAAGTTGAGCGGAACCTTCAGGGCGCTGGCCACGGTGCTGGACGGGTCCCTCTTCAGTGCCTTCACGAGCGGCTCCCACCGCTTTTGGTGCTGCGGGGTGGCGCTGCCGTGCAGGTAGTCCGCGACCTCATGGGCGGTCAGGGGCACGGGCTCGACCACGGCAGCCGCGCGGAGCACCTCAGTGTGGCTGATGGCTTCGAGGTAGTCGTCTGTCCGGCAGGTCAGGATCAGGGGGCCGCCCTGCTCAAGGACCCCGTTGATCTTCTCCAGTGCTGTCGGATGGTCGGCGGCGGGCAGCTCGTCCAGGCCATCGAGCACCGGCAGGATGCGTTGGTAGGTGATGAGGGAGGAGGCCATGTCGCCGTCCAGGTGCGGGTACTCGCGCAACAGCTGCTGTTTCAGCCACACCTCCAGGTCCTCGTTCGCTGGCCGCCAGGAGGCAAGTGAGAGCAGGACCGGGACCGGGGCTCCCTCGCTCATCCGCTGGAGCAGCTCGATCACCAGCAGCAGAGCCAGGGTGCTCTTGCCACTGCCCGCCCCGCCCAGCACGACCAGCCTGCGCTGCCTCAGGCCCATGAACACGCCGGCGAAGGCAGTGAGGTTCGCAACGTTTCCTGCGACCGGATTCCCTGTCAGGCGGAGATGGTCACCGGTCTCCTCGACGGGGCTCGCACGCCAGCGAAGGGGAAACGGCTCTGGTGCCCGCAGACGGCGCAGACGGGCTTCCCGCCGCCACTGCGCCTCCACCACCTTTCCCAGCCTCTGCACCGCCGTCTCAAACGGATCGGGGAGAAGCATCTCGAAGTAGTTGATCTGGGTGTTGTTGTCGCCGATAACGATGGCGGTGTTGAAGACCAGACCCTGCTCAGCAGCAGACTCCGCAGCGGTCGCTTGGACCCGAGGCGGTCGTCCTGTCGGCTCCTCTTGCCGCTCGTGATCGCCGTCGACCCTTCGGCAGTGATCCTCCTCGGCGTTGGGCTCCACAGCGGTCACTTGAAGTTGTTGTTCTGCTTGTTCCCGTCGCCGATCACGATCGCTGTCTTTCCATTGGTGGTGATCCCGCCGATGTGGTACTTGCCGGACTCGGGGCCCACGGACGCGTCGTGCGCCCGGACCTGGTCCACAGCCTGACGCAGTGCCTCGGCGAACTCCGCGTCGTGCTCGGCCGCGTCCTCCAACGCCAGCTCCAACCGTTTCCGGGTTCGCACGGCCAGCTCTTCCCGCTCGGAGGAAGCCTCCTGCAGCATGCTCTCCAGCGCCGGCTCAGCCCCCAACCGCGAAACCACCACCTCGTGCAGACGGTCCATCCCGGCGTCCAGCGCCGAATCGACCTCCGCATCCGCCCGCCCGGCCACCCGCCGTGCTTTGCGCACGGCCCACGCGAAAAGGTAGCCCACTGCCAGCTCCACACCCACCACGTTCGCCCCCTCGCAGGACACGTTCGCCACTACACCGACCATAGTTGTAAGCGCCGGGCCGCGCGGGCCCAAAGCTCAAGACCACCAGCGGATCTCAGTCCCAGGGGTCCTCCTGTCGCATCGTGCCGCTCCCGGTGTCCTCGACAGCCACGGGCTCGCTCACCTGACCGTACGTCGGCGCAATTCGCCGAAGCCGGTGCTTCCTGCGCCAGACGCTGAAGGGGCCGACGGCGATGGCGGTCGCGATCAGGACCGCAGCGATCAGTAGCGGATATGGGAAGTGCTGCTTGACCGGCGTGACGGTGGAGGCGGTACTGAGCGGGGCCCCACTGTCGGGCCGGGAGCTCGATGCACTGGCCGACGCGCTCGCATTGCCGGAAGTCGACGGTACCGGGGTGGGCACAGCCGACCCCGAGGCGCTCGGTCCGCCCGTTCCAGCGGACGGAACCGTTCCAGTTGCCCCGCCTGCGGCGCCCGATCCACCTGTTCCACCGCCCGTCGAGCCTGAGGAGTCACCTGACGTCCCCGATCCACCCGACGTCCCCGATCCACCCGACGTCCCCGATCCACGCGATGACGAACCGGTCTTGGTCCCCGAGGGCGTTCCGGCTGGGGTGCTGGGGTTCTTGCCGGCCGTCGGCCCGGGGGAGGGCGGGGGCGTCTGCGGGGAGGGCGGGGGCGTCTGCGGCGGAGGCTCCGTCACGGCGAAAGACCGGAGGACGTTGTCCTGTCCAGGGTCCAGCGCGCAGGACGCGCCAATCGTTCCCACGTAAGTCGGTGCACCGCTCGCGGTCCTTGGGGTGACCTGTACCTCGAAGTCCCCGATGGTCACCTTCCCCTGCCCCGGCTGGGGGAAGGTCATGATGGGCGCGGTGCCGGTCGCCGTGAGCGCGAACGAGCCGGACGCTGGGATAGCCGTCCTGGCAACCGCCATGGACAGGTTCTCCGCACGATTGACCTGTGGCGCCACAACCGTGCCTTGTCCGACCACGGATCCGTCCACGCTCGTGGCACCGAGAATGGCTGCGTACTGCGTGAAGCTCGCGTCGACCGCCACCGTCCCGCGGATGGTGAACGGCGGACTGGGCTGGCCCACCATCAGCGAAGTCGGGATGTCCGCGTCGACCGTGATGTCTGCGGCATCGCCGACGATCCCGGACGAGCATGTGTAGCGCAGTGTCAACGAGACAGGGGCAGCGGCGGAGGACTCCACGTTGGGCACCGCCACCACCCCGACAGCAGCCATGACCGTCGCCGCCGCCCCGAGGACAGCCCGCCTCCCGAACCTTACCGAGCGATGTTCTTTGCCGAGCATGATGCTCATGATCACTCCATGACAACGGTCTCTCCGACGCGTCGCGCCGTACGGTGGGTCTTCCCATCGACTGACAGTGATGTTGCCGGTGGGTCTGACCCATCGATTGACTGACGTCTCGACTGTCCTGTTCCTCATCTGCGAAAGGCTGCGACAACAGGGCCTCCTGGATCCCTCGTTGGCGTAGACACCTTCCGAGACGCCACGAGGCCCTGCTTCCATGCCCGGCACCGACCGCGATCACCCGATCGAGACTCCCGTTCGATCGACAAACTCCTTGATCGGAACGACAGCAGCTACTGAGGATCCATGCGGGCTATCTTGCATGCTTCGGGCCAGGGCCATGGAAGTTATCTCAAAGCACGAGCGCGAAGAAAGCCGATCCTTCCGCTGATCCGACGGGCTCACCGCATCGGAGAGGGGCCGTCAGGTTGAATCAGCGGCTTGGGAACACGGACTTGATCTGGTGTCAGTTCACGCGGGCTTCGGACAGCAGTGTGGACCCCTGCTCAAGACAGGCCGGTTGGCAGCGAGTGGCCAGTCGGTGGACCGCCGCGCGGAGGTGGTCCGATCAGGTGCCGAAACGCCTCCGGCTCTCGAGTCCGATCCGCGCACGCCAGCCTTACCTGTGGGCCCTGCTGGACCCGGCGCGTGGTGTGCCCGGTGGAGGGCCCTGTGTTGCACATTCGGTCCCTGAATCGCCCTGCTGTCTCTGGCGGTTGAGCAGCGTTCCGCTAACCTGAGGACTCCTCGTGTTCAAGGAAGGGAGCCAGGACATGCTGAACCGTCTTGATCTTCCGGCGGGCTTCCGCTGGGGTGTTTCGACCGCTGCCTATCAGGTCGAGGGGGCGGTGGACGAGGACGGGCGTGGGCCTTCGATCTGGGACGTGTTCGCCACGCGGCCCGGCGCCGTGCGGGACGGGTCCACCGGGCGGGTGGCCTGCGACCACTACCACCGCTACGCCGAGGACATCGCCTTGCTGCGCGGCCTGGGTCTGGACGGCTACCGCTTCTCGATCGCCTGGCCCAGGATCCAGCCCACCGGCAGCGGGCAGCCGAATCCGGCTGGACTCGCCTTCTACGACCGGCTGGTGGACGCCCTGCTCGCCGCCGGGATCACCCCGCTGCCGACGCTCTTCCACTGGGACCTGCCGCAGGCCCTGGAGGACGGCGGCGGCTGGCTGACCCGGGACACCGCGTACCGCTTCGCCGAGTACGCCGAGTTGGTGGTGGACCGGCTCGGTGACCGCATCCCCGCCTGGATCACGCTCAACGAGCCTTTCGTGCACATGGTGTTCGGCTACGCGCTGGGGATCCACGCCCCGGGGCGCACGTTGATGCTCGACGCGCTGCCGGCCGCTCACCACCAGCTGCTCGGGCACGGGTTGGCGGCGGCGCTGCTGCGCGAGCGCGGCCATCAGGTGATGACCGCCAACAACCTCACCCCCGTCTGGCCCGCGAGCGAGGCGGCGGCGGATGTGGCGGCGGCAGAGGCGTACGACGCCCTGCACAACCGGCTGTTCACCGATCCGCTGCTGCTCGGGCGCTACCCGGACCTGAGCGCGTACGGCGTCGCGGAGGACCTCGGCGGATGCGTACGCCCCGGGGACCTGAAGCTGATCGCCGCTCCCGGGTTGGACGGGCTCGGCGTCAACTACTACAACCCGACCCGGATCGCGGCCCCGACCGACCCCGGCGGACTCCCGTTCACCGAGGCCGAGATCGAGGGTGTGGCGCGAACGGCCTTCGGCTGGCCGGTGGTTCCGGACGGCCTGCGCGAACTCCTGGTCGGCCTGCGGGACCGGTACGGCGACGCGCTGCCACCGATCACCATCACCGAGAACGGCTGCTCGGTCACCGACGAGCCCGGCCCCGACGGCACCGTCCACGACCAGCCGCGCATCGACTACCTGGCCGGCCACCTCGACGCCCTCGCCGCGGCGGTGGCCCAAGGGGTCGACGTCCGTGGCTACTACACCTGGTCATTGATCGATAACTTCGAGTGGGCGGAGGGGTTCAGCCAGCGCTTCGGGCTGGTGCACGTCGACTTCGAGACGCAGAAGCGCACCCCGAAGGCGTCGTACGCCTGGTACCGCGACCTGATCGCTACGCACCGAAAGCGGAACGGGCGGTAGACCGGGCGGGACGAGGGTGGCGCAGATCGAAATCGCCTGACCGAGCCCGTGGGAGGACAGTAGACGGAGATTCTGGCCGCACCAAACGATCACCACAGGCCGCGGCACACGGGAGCTTCCCGCGACGTCGACATCTGGGTGGCCAGTGCCTCGCCGGGCGGCGCACTGTGCCTGGTGCCGCTGTCCTTCGACAATGTCGGCAGCACCGTGGCGGGAATGGTGCCCATCATGGTGAGGTGGCATGAAGCGGGTCTCCCGGCCCATGGTTCTGCACGACATATCGCCGGTAGGGCTTGATGCAAACACCGGCGCTCGTGGTTGCCGGTAGAAAGGTGTCCCTGAGGTGGCTGCGACTCATCGCCGCCGTGACCTGCTGCCCGAGACGTCTCCCTTGTCCAGCGGCCGATGCCGGACTCTGGACAACCCCAACGAGCCGTTGTTACTCTCGAGTAACAACGGCTCGGGTAAGCCGAGATGCGGATGGGGGCTTACATGTCGCATTCCATGTCGCAGGGACGCAGTGCCGGGATCGTGGGCGGCGGGATCGGCGGCCTCGCTTCCGCGATCGCGCTGCGCAAGGCCGGATGGCAGGTGACCGTCTACGAGCGGGCGCCGGAATTCACCGAAGTGGGCGCGGGAATCTCCCTGTTCCCCAACGCGATCACTGCGTTGGACGCGCTCGGCGTGGGTGCCGCTGTTCAAGCCGCAGGGGTCGGCGAGGGTCCCGGTGAGGTCCGCAACGCTGCCGGGCGGGTCCTGTTCACACGCTGGGCGAAACCGCTCGCGGGCGGATTCACGGTGCTGCACCGCGCGGACCTCATCTCCCTTCTCGCACAAGCACTTCCGAGCGACTGCCTGCGGCCGGGCAGTTCGGTCGACGGGGTCACCCTCGACGGCACCCTGCGCGTCGGCGGCGAGACGGTGCGCCACGACCTGATCGTGGGTGCCGACGGAGTGCACAGCGCGATCCGGCAGCGCCTGTGGCCGGGCGACACCGCCGTGCGTCGCACCGGGATCACCGCCTGGCGCGGCGTGCTCGACACCCCTGTGTCCAAGTTCGCCGGTGGCATCGTCGGGGTGCATGCGGAATTCGGCGTGCTCCCGATGCGGGGCGGGCGCACCTACTTCTTCGCGGCCGCCCACCCCGGCTTCGACAGCCTCGACCATTTCACCCAGTGGGCGTCGCCGGTGCCCGAGGTCCTCGCGGCGGCCGATCCGGCACGGATTCTGCGCGACGAGTTTCTCGAAGTTCCGGTGCCGAGAATGCTTGCTCTCGGGAAGGTCGCGTTGGTGGGCGACTCGGCGCACGCGATGCGCCCGGAACTCGGACAGGGTGCCGCCATGGCCATCGAGGACGCGGTGACACTCGCGGCCTACGCGCCCGACCTGCGAGCCTATTCGAAGGCGCGGCGGCGACGGGTGCGGGCGGTGTCGTGGATATCGCGCCAGATGACCCACAACAACATGCCAAACTCCCGGTGGCGCGCGACCGTGCGCGACGTCGGTACCCGCGCGGTGCCGGAGGGTGTGGCTCTCGCCCCGATGTCCTGGCTGTTCCGCTGGCACGCGCCCGCACCCGTCTCCGCCGATGTGCCACTTTGACGGAAGCCAGGCTCGCCGTTGTGCGTGCGATCCCGCCGTGCTGTGAGGTGACCCTGGAGTATGGACGTGTCCCGGTGAAGCGGCCGTACGGCGTCGGGCTACGACGCTCCGCACGCGGCCAGTGCGGTTCGCGCCAGTGCGCGCAGCCAGGTGTGGGCGTGGTCGGTGTCGTAGCGCTGATGCCACGACAGGTAAACCGGTGCCGACGGTAGTTCGAGCGGCAGGGGGAGCACGACCAGACCGAGGCCGGCGGCCGCGGTGCGTGTGGTGACTTCGGGGACGCTGATCAGGAGATCGGAGCCGCGCGCGAACTCCAGCGCGGCCGCTTCCGTGGGCGCGGCCGCCACCACCCGGCGGGTGAGGCCGAGCCGAGCGAGGGCGTCGTCGACGGCGTTGCTGAGGTTTCCACGTCGCGAGACGGTGACGTGTTCGGCGGCGGCGTACCGCTCTGTGGTGACGGTTCGGGCGCGGGTGAGGGGGTGCCCCTGCCGCACGACGGCGACGAGGCGGGTCTCGCCCACCTTCTCGGCGCGGATGTCGGGTGCGCTCGGACGGTTGGCGTTCGCCTCCAGATCGACCGCGCCGCGTCGCAGTTCGGGGGTGTCGGTGCTGGATTCCGCGACGAAGCGCAGTCGCACGCCCGGCGCCTGTCCGCGTACGGCCGCGAGCAGCGCGGGGCCGCTGAGGGCGACCAGGGAATCGTGCCAGCGGAGTGTGAAGGTGCGTTCCAGCGTGGCCGGATCGAGTTCGCGGCTCGGTGCCAGCACGCCCCGGACCTGGTGCAGCAGCTCGTGCACCTGCTCCCGGACGGCGATCGCATAGGGCGTCGGGGTCATGGTGCGGCCGGTGCGCACCAGGATCTGGTCCCCGGTCGTGCGCCGGATCCGGCCCAGACTCCGGCTCATCGCGGGAGCGGTGACGTGCAGTCGTGCGGCCGCCCCGGCCACGCTGCCCTCCTCCAGCAGCGCGTCGAGCGCGGTGAGCAGATTCAAATCCAATTGCATGGGAGTAATCCCAGCCGTGCTTGACATGCATTTGATGTTAATGGAGGGGGTGGATAGCGTCGTCACCACGGCGCAGGACGGAATGCGCGTCCTGGCCCGAAATCCTCTTCAACGCCCCTTGCTCAGATGGGAGTTCCACCATGTCCGAAACGCTTCGGACCACTGACGTCACCGGCTCCGACGCCGGCCTGCTCGACCGGACCGCGGCCGCCGTGCGTGAGGCCGGTTCGGCACTGCGCGAGCGGTACGGCGAGGTGGTCCCCTACCGGACCCGCGACGAGCTGATGAGCGCGCTCGCCGCCAACGACGACACGGCCCTCGGCATCCTGCGTCCCCGCCTCACGAGCCTGCGCCCGGACGCCGGCTGGGTGGCGGACGAGCTGGACGGCGGGGCGCTGCCGCCCGGCGAGTGGTGGGTCGTGGATCCGGCCGAAGGCAACGTCAACCACCTGCACGCCCTGCCGGAGTGGGCGGTGACCGCCACCCTCGTGCGCGACAACCAGCCGGTGCTCACCGTGGTCCACCTGCCGTTGACCGGCGAGACCTACACCGCGCTCACCGGCGCGGGCGCCCACCTCGACGGCCGGCGGCTGAACGTCTCCCGGACCGCGGACCTCGGCCTGAGCATCGTGGCCACCAGCCAGGCCCGGCCGGACGAGGACGAGAAGGTCGTGCGGCGCGTCGGCTCCTCGATCACCGCGATGCTCCTCGACGCACTCGTCGTCCGCGTCGCCGTACCCGCGACCCTGCACCTGCTGAACGTGGCCGCCGGCCGGCTCGACGCCTTCTGGCAGTTCGCCGGCGCCCGAGCGGACCTGCTGCCCGGCGCGCTCCTCGTCACCGAGGCCGGCGGACGGATCTCCGACGCCAAGGGCCGCCCCTGGACCCCGCAGAGCGAAAGCTTCCTGGCCGCCGCGCCCGGCGTCCACGCCGAGGCCGTCGCCACGCTTTCACGCTGACTCTGCACCACAACCCGCACGCACGGAAGGAACCAGATCATCATGACCACGATCGCCGTTCTCGGAAACGGCCGCGTCGGCGGCAACCTGGCCACCGCCCTCACCCGGGCCGGACATGAGGTGACCGTGGCGGACCGCGCGCCGGGTGCCGCCGCCGACGCCGCCCGAACAGCCCGGATCGTCATCAACGCCACCCCGGGCGCCGGCTCCCTGGACCTGCTCGCCGCCCTGCGCGACGAACTGCGCGACAAGATCCTCGTCGACGTCTCCAACGCCACCATCGACGGACCGGACGGACTGCCCGCCGACCTGCTCTACCCCGGCTCGAGCCTCGCCGAGCAACTCCAGGAAGCGCTCCCCGAAACACACGTCGTCAAGACCCTCAACACCATGCTCTTCCCGGTGATGACCGCGCCGGCCACGCTCACCCAGACGCCCACGGTGTTCGTCTCCGGCGAGGACCCCAGGGCCAAGCAGACCGTCCGCGAACTCCTCACCGACCTCGGCTGGCGCACGGAGTGGATCACCGACCTCGGCGGGATCCGGACCGCCCGCGCCACGGAGGCCGCGATCCTGTTCGTACCCCACGTGATCCGCTCCAGCGGATTCGTCCCCTTCGCGATTTCGATCACCCGCTGACCCCGGACCGCGGTGCCTCCAGCGACACAGCAGCAGGCGGTCGCTCGCGAGATGTCGAACCCGGCGCCGAGGGGCTTGTCGGGTGGACTCGGGCCTCCGCAGAAGCGGTGAGGGCCTGCGGACACACCGCGTAGCCGGAGCCCTGAGGCACGGCGGGGCCGGGGGCGCCTGCTTCCGACAGGTTCGACATCGGGGTGACCGCCGAGGGGGCGAACTACGGCAGTTCACCCGGCGACGAGGGTGGTTGGACCTCATCGGCCAGGACGGTCGGGGACTCCGGGGCTACAGTGGTCAGGGTCTCCAACACGGCGTACCAGCCGCCGGAACGCACCGCCTCCGCGACCATGTGCCTGCCCGTCGACCCGTGCCGACCAGGCGTGCTGGGGTGGGGGCCGCAGGGAGCCGGCCGGCGGCTTGGGCGGTCCGGCGAAGGTCGGCCTCGGCCCGTACCGCGATCGGCGGAGAGACCATCGGAGACACGGCGGCCGCTGACCGAGTGCGCCGTTGGGCGGGCAAGGAAGAGCGTCGACTGCACGGCTGGGCAGGCTCGCCCGTGTCGGATGGACAGCCGGCGCGTGGGAAGATCGGTTCCCCGAAACCATCCGCACCAGAGCGGTCGGCGAAGCCGTCCGAATCGTCATCGAGGAGCAGCTGTGACCGAGCGGCCCGGCCCGCAGCAGCGCATCGCCGACACCATCCGCCCGGCGATGCTCAACGGCCTGCAGGATGTCGAGCTGATCGGCAACCCGGGCACCGAGCGCATCAACGAATGGGTCGACTGGATTGCGGCAGTCATCGCCGGCCAGGTCGTGCAGTCGATCGCAGCCGAACGCGACGCCTTCGCGGACCGGGTGGACACCCTCACACACGTCGCCAGGCGCAACCAGGAGGGATACAAGGATGCGACCCGAGACGTGCAGCGACTTGAGGCCCGTGTCGCTGAGCTGGAAGCGGAGCTGACGCAGCTGCGTGCACCCGGAGTCGTGGTCCCCGGCCCGGGGGTGGAACTCGACGCGGGATCGGCAGCCGGCAAGCCTGCCCAGTCCCTCCGGGACCGGCTCCGCGCCAAGTACCCCGTGACCGCAGAGGCTCTGGACCGCCGGGATGCCGAGGCCTATCCGAGCCGGAACGCCGAGGGCTGCCCGCATTACCCGAACGACCTGCCGCACCCGTTGAGCTGCCCCGGGCACGATGAGCCTGTGGCACTGTGACTTCCCGCTGACGTCCCGGCTGCACAGACACGTGGCGCAGGATTCTGAGGTGCCGGCACGACTACGGTGATCCCGGCAAGCGGGTATGACAGAACGCCGGACCCCCGGCCGCGGCGTCAGTCGTACGGCGCCGACCGCGCCAGGAGGGCGCGCCGCGGGGCCCCGCGTGCTCGCGGGTGATGCGGACGATCTCGTGCCAGAAGGGCGCCGCGGTGAGACAGGTGCCGAGCGCGGCCATGATTCCCAGGGCCACGTCGACGCTGATCCGGCCCTCCTCGGTCCAGTAGACGTCCCGCAGGGTCGGCAGCAGCGCGAACTCGTCAGCCGCCCCGGATGCCGTGGGTGATCAGCCGGACGGTGCCGAAGGTCGTACCGAAGACGGTCCAGGTCACCAGGAGGGACCGCTTGGTCGGTGTCAGGTGGGTGGCGGCAGCCTGGCTCCACCGATGTGCCAGGCTTGTCGGCGGGGAGCCGCGCGGGGCTCCCCGCGATCTGCCACCCGGTCGGCGCAGGCCGCTGCCGCCGGCCCGACGGCGAAAGGCCCGACAGAGGAGGCAGAGCGGCCGAGCCTGCCCTCCGGGTACGGTGACAGGGTGTTCGACGGGCTGAGGGTTTCCAGCAGCGCTTCGGCCTGGTGCACGTCGACTTCGAGACGCAGGCGCGCACGCCGAAGGCCTCGTACGCCTGGTATCGCGACCTGATCGCCGCCCACCGGGTACGGCACGGACGGTAGTTGGGCTCGGGGCCGGAGGCGGCGGCCGTCAGGCGCGATGCAGGTTCGGCGGGGCTCTGCGAGGCAGGCCCATAGCTGCGCACCGAACCCGGGGAAGAGATGACAAGGTGTTCGACAGGTCCGATGGTCTTCACCAGTGGTTCATCCGCTGGCCCGCACCAATCGGAAGGTCGGCCCCGACAGAATGCTCCGCGTGGTTCGTCGCCCGCGCGTACCGGCGGCTCGACGCCATCGGCAGCTGTGGTGGTGATATGGAATGGGCCTGCCACCGGGGCGACTTGCTGTTCTCGCTGGTGCCCATCGGCGGGTGCTTCCTCGTCCTGTTCGGCGTGCTGGCTGTGCTTGCCTTCTCGGCCGGCGACCGGGCGGCGACCTCGCTGCTGCCCGGTACGGTCGTGCTCGGCGCCGCGGTCTGTGTGCTGCTGGACGCCGTGTTGGGCCCGGGGTAGTACCCCGGGCCCCTCCAGACCGACAGGCGCTAGGGCCGAGGCGTCACGGCTCGGTCAGTACGTACGCGGTCTCACCGTGGTGGCTGAGGTCGAGCCCGCGCGCTTCCTCCGCCTCGGAGACCCGGTCGCCGATCAGCCTCTTGAGAACCAGGGCGATGGCGAGCGTCACCGCCACGGTGTAGCTGAAAGCCGCGCCGACGCCGATCGCCTGCCTGCCCAGCTGTGTCAGACCGCCGCCGTAGAACAGGCCGTTCGCCCCGGCCGGGTTGATCGACCTGGTGGCGAACAGGCCGACCGCGAGGGCGCCGAACACGCCGCCCACCAGGTGCACGCCCACCACGTCCAAGGCGTCGTCGTAGCCGAGGCGGTGCTTCCAGTCGACGGCGAACTCGCAGAGCACGCCGGCCGCCGCCCCGATCGCGAGCGCGCCGAGCGGGCTGACGAACCCGGCGCACGGCGTGATCGCGGCCAGGCCGGCGACGGCACCCCCGGCCGCGCCGACCGTGCTGGTCCTGCCGTGCCGGAGCCTCTCCACGGCCAGCCAGCCGAGCAGCGCCGCGGCGCCCGCGGTGTTCGTGTTGAGGAACGCGCTGGCGGCCAACTCGTTGGCGCCGAGGGCGGAGCCGCCGTTGAAGCCGAACCAGCCGAACCACAGGATCCCCGCGCCGACCAGCATCAGGGGCAGGCTGCTCTGCGGCATCTGCCGGCTCGGCCAGCCGTTGCGCTTGCCCAGGACGATCGCCATGACGAGCGCGGCGGCGCCCGCAGTGGTGTGCACGACGATCCCTCCGGCGAAGTCGAGCACGCCGAGCCTGGCGGCCCATCCGGTCGGTGAGAATATCCAGTGGGCGACCGGGCTGTAGACCAGCAGTGACCACAGGACGACGAACGGCACGAACGTGCTGAACCGCCAGCGGTCCGCCGTGGCCCCGGTGATGAGCGACGGGGTGATCACGGCGAACATCATCTGGTAGACGACGAAGACGAGCGGCGGAATGGCCATCGCACTGCTCCCGGTGAAGCCGGGAACCACCTGGTCCAGATGGGCGAGACCGGCGAAATGCAGATCGCCGATGAATCCGTCGCCCTTTCCGAAGGCGAGGGTGTAGCCGACCAGCACCCACGCCACGCTCACCAGCGCGATGGCCATGAAGTTCTGCATCAACATACTCATGACGTGCTTCGCGCGGACCATGCCGCCGTAGAAGAACGCGACGCCCGGCGTCATGAAGAGGACGAGTGCTGCGCTGACCAGTACCCAGGCGGTCGAACCGGAGTCGACCCGTGCGAAGTCAAATGTCATGAGGCCTTCCGAGGCCGGATGCGGATGGCGCGGATCAGGGGTTCGAGGCGCGCCGACGGGCTGGAGCCCGGCTGAACCGCCTCGGGGTCTCCGCAGGGGGCGAGCGGGCGCCGGATGGAAAGATAGGCCCAGCCGTCGCGTTCGCTCAGTCACGGGATGGCAAAAAAAGGGCTCAGCGCCGTTGCTGCGGCCGCCTGTTGGGCATCGTGGCAGGTCACTGCGCCTGGACGGCGGATTCCGGCCGGCCCGGATCACCCCCGCCTGCCCGGCCTGCCGCAGCGGACGGCGGGGGGATCCTCCGGAGTGTCGAGGCGGTGGCCCGGAAGACAATGCCAGCCTGAATTCACCTGGAATCGGCTCGATCTGATGCCAGGTCAGCGAACGTCGCCAACTCCCTTGCACCTTCTGGTCCGGCGCATCCGCTGCCGCGGTGGACTCCCATCGGTCCGCCAGCGCGACCGCCCAGGTTCCCAACTCCACATACGGTGAAGGCGAGTCGACGCGTGCGAAACGAGGTCTCACGACGCAAACTCCTGGGCGTCGCCGGAGCGGTCGCTGCCGGAGCCTCCCTGGGCGCCCTCGCGGCGGGGCCGGCCCAGGCGGCCGCAGCCGATCCGCCCGGCCCACCCCGGCGAGCTGCTCGTGCTCCCCGGGGACGGCCGGTATGAGGCGCTCAGCCAGGGCTTCAACCAGCGCTGGACCAGCGAGCCGAGGCACACCATCAGGTTGCTGCCGTCGGTGTACCGGTTAGTGACGGCCTGGCTCGTGGTGGCGTTGTGCCAGCCGACCATGTTGGCGATGCCCTGGTTGCGGTCGGTGCGGAACCAGCCGTTGGAGCAGTCGGTTTTGCTCACGGACCCGTTGGCGTCGGACGGCTGCGAGTCGTCGCTGTGGGGTTCAGCTTCGTCCAAGTGGTGTGCCTGGCCAACTTTGGCTCCAGGTAGGCAGTTTGGCTTCGTCAGGTCCGGACGTCGGCGGCCCGGGTAGGGTGACAGGGTGTTCGGCGGGCTGAGGGGTACAGCCAGCGCTTCGGTCTGGTGCACGTCGACTTCGAGACGCAGCGTCGTACGCCGAAGGCGTCGTACGCCTGGTATCGCGAGTTGATTGCCAACCACCGGCTGGGGAGTCGGTGAGGCGCGGACGAAGGGGGCAGGTCAGGTCCCACCAACTGTTGCGGCCCGCGGTGGAGAAGTGAGTGAACACCTCGCAGCCTTCGAAACCCGAGCCGGTAGCTCTTGTGCTGCGTACGCCGGCGGCTCTCTTCCTAGGCGCCGGCGTGGACATAGGCAGCCCACAGCGAGGGGGACGCCGGGAGTTTGTCGCGGATCCCCCGGATCGCATGGTGAAGGGCATGGGCGGCCTGTCGGGTGTCGATGCGGAAGATTTCAAGTCCAGTGAGACGGTCGTGACGCTATGAGGTTTGTGGTGCGGGTTCCCTGCGCTTGGCGGGGTCGTTGATCCACGCTGTCTTCGGGATCTCGGGTGGTCTGGGGCGGCGGCCGAAGCGTTCGGGGTGGCGTGCGTAGGCCTCGGCGAGGGTGACGGCCCGCTGGTCGCGGATCTCCTCGGCGGTGCCGAAGTGGACGCTGGCGGGCGTGTGTAGTCCGATGCCTGAGTGCCTGTGCTCGTGGTTGTAGTACGAGATGAAGGCGTCGAACCATTCGCGGGCGTGGGCCAGGGATTCGAACCGTTCGGGATAGTCGGACATGTACTTGGTGGTCTTGAACTGGGCTTCGCTGTAGGGGTTGTCGTTGGAGACCTTCGGGCGCGAATGGCTTCTGGTGACGCCGAGGTCGATCAGCAGCTGGGAGACCTTCTTGGAGGTCATGGAGGTGCCGCGGTCGGCGTGCACGGTCTCGGGGACGATGCCGTTGCGCGTGATGGTGTCGCGGATCAACTCCTCGGCTCGCTCGGCTGATTCGGCCGCCTCGACGGTGTGGCCGACGATGTAGCGGCTGAAGATGTCGATGATGACGTAGGCGTGGTACCAGATGCCCTTGCTTCCTGCGTTCCGCGTAATTCAGGGGCCTGGAGGATCGAATCTGGGGTCTGACCTGGGCGGACATGGCTTCGGCCGCCTGGAGGGCGTTTCTCTAGGCGGTCGCGTTTCGGCTGGTCAGCGGGATGCGGGCTGAAGCGCGACGACCTGCTTGGGGATGGGGATCTGCAGCTTCGCGAGCAGGTCTCGCTGGGGCTTCGTCAGAGTGGTGACCTGCTGGAACGTTCCGGTGGGGCCGGTGAAGGTGCCCAGGTGGAGGCGGTCGAGCTCGCGTCGGATGTGCGGCCAGGTGTCGCCGGTGGTGGTCTCGGTGATCCGGATCAGCAGGAGGGCGAGCCAGCACAGGATGACGTGGGCTCGGATGCGTTCTTCGAGTCGGTGGTAGACGGGCCGCAGGTCGATGATCTGCTTCATGTCGCGCCAGCCGCGCTCGACTTCGAGCAGTTGCTTGTAGCCCAGAGCGATGTCCTCGGCGCTCAGGTGGGGGTCCGAGCAGCGCAGGAGGTACTTCCCGTCGAGGTTCTCCTCCGCCTTGATCTTGGCCTGGTCGATGCGGAGCTTGCCGGCCGGGGTGGCGCGAAGGTAGCGGTTCAGGCCGGGCTTGTCGGCGATCCGGCCGCGCAGTTCGCCCCGCTTGAAGTCGCTGAGCTTGTCGGTATCGGTGATCAAGTCGGCTAGCTGGGCGACGAGTTGTTCGCGCATGTGTCTGTCACGCTCGGCTGCTTCGGGGTTGTGGCAGATCACGAACCGGTCGGTGTCGGATATCCGCACCTCCTTGACGCGCATGTTCTCGCCCACGTCCTGGTAGCGGCCCTGCCGGGACAGGGCGGCCTGCACCTCGGGACTCCCTGAACGGAGCTTCTCGCCGATGATGTAGGCGTGGTCGCCCTTTCGCAGGTAGCGGCGGTTCTCGGCGGAGGAGAAACCGCGGTCGGCCACCCACACGATCTTGGAGAGGGTCCAGTCCCGCATCTCGTCCTTGACCTGACGGATCAGGGTCTGGTCGGAAGCGTTGCCCGGCCAGCACCAGCAGCGGACCGGGATCCCGTCCCTGGTGACCGCCATGCCGATCACGATCTGCGGCAGGTCGTCGCGGGAGTCCTTCGACTTGCCGTAGGTCCGGAACCCGACCTGCTTCGCTTCGCCGTCCACATCCTCGGTGTCCAGGCGGCGGCCCGCGTCGTCCCGGGCGACGGGCTCGTCCGGCTCCTCCAACTCGAAGTAGGTGCTGGTGGTGTCGAAGAACAGCAGGTCCACCTCCAGGTTCAGCAGGTTCGCGACCTCGTCGAACACCTGCTTCTCCAGGTCGCCGGTCACCTCGTGCAGCCAGTCCATCGCCCGGTAGCAGGTGTCGTCGTCGGTTGCCGACAGGCCGTCGATGTGCACGTCGTTGGTGATCCAGTCCGCGGCCGCGAGCTTCGACGACGGCGCCAGCGCACGGTTGGCGACCAGGGCGAACAGCACCCGCTCGGTGGTGGTCATGTCCCGTCGCCTGCCGCGCTTGGGCTGCCCGACCCGGCCCAGGATCTGGTCGATCCGCAGGCGGCGCCACAGCTGATCGAGCACGTAGGCACCGCCGAACGCGCGCGACGAGGTGAACTCCAGGTCCGACGCCGTGGTCGCGGCCGGGGCGTCACCCGGCTCCAGCAGCTTCGATAGAGACGCGACCAAGCGCCTGACCGCGTCGCGGTCCAGGTCGTCCTCGCGGCCGAAGGTGAACAGCACCTTCGGTACCGCCCGGCCCTTCACCGGATCCCACTCGTTGTGGGCCAGGTGCAGGTACCGGACCGTCCCGGACTTGTTCTCCCGCTTCGTCGTCTTCACGTACACAGCTCCAGACGATAGGCCGAAGCCACAGGCCAGCGCAGCCAAATCACGGAAGTCGCGTCTCTAGGCACTTTCGGCCCGCAGCGACAGCCTCACCACCCTGGCCTGCGACTTCACCCCGCTGACGTCTCCAGAACCGTCGAACTACGCGGAACGCGGGTCCAACTGACCAGCGCATTCCAGTTGGCAGGCTTCCGACATGTCATCGGGACGCTCTGGGAGATCGATGACGCCGTCGCGGAACAGGTCGCGAGGTCGTTCTACGACATGCTCGGGAACGGCTCGGGTGACCTTGCCATCCCCCAATCCGCTGAGGCCCTCCACCGGACGGTGCGCATGCTGCGGGACCGATACCGTGCTGCGCCGTCGCTGTGGGCCGCATACGTGCACTCCGGTGCATGACGCTGAAGGGCGCCGCAGATCTCGGCCGCAGGCAGGTGGACTTCAGCACTCAGCGCCGAAGCCCGAAGCGTCGTACGGTCGGTGCCGGGATTGGATGGCAGCGCGCAGGGCATCGAATGCGGGGGAACGGTCGCGCCAAGGGTCGTCAAGATCGGCCAATAGATCTTGCCTGTAGGAGAGTTGAGGGTCGCCGTCGGTGTCTGGCTGGAATGACAGCCTATTCGACGGCCAGAGGGGTTGAGTCAACGGTTCGCTCTGGTCCATGTCGACTTCGAGACGCAGTGCCGTACGCCTGGTATCGCGAGTTGATTTCCGCCCAACGAGGACGAAATAAGCGGCAGTTGTGATGTCCATGGTCGGGGAGGCGACGCTGCCTGCACAGGATCGGAGTCACGTCGCCCCCCGCCGCCGCCGCGGATCGGGGCTGGGTGGGTCCGGGTAGCCGGAACGTCCCGTACCGGCCGGCGGATCGTCGCCCAACGTAGAAGGCGGTCCTGTTCGGCCCGTGACCGCCGACCGCCGAGCGTGGAGTGGCCGTACGCGGACCAGTGGTTACGGTGGAAGAGGCGGGGGGTAGCCCGCCGTCCACGGCGGTAGAGCCGGGAAGTGACCCGATCATGACCTCCGACCAGACCATCGGCATATACGGCCAAGGCTTATTCGGCTCCGACACGCCCACGCAGAACCGGAAGTACCTCGGCCAGCTGCAGACCTCGGCCTTCAACCTGATGATGCTCTTCACCCTGCACGTCGACGCCCACTTCGATCTCGCGTGGTCCAGCACACCCATCGCCAGCAACGGCGCCATCACGAACGAGTGGACGGGCATGCAGGAGCCGAAGCTGCCGGACCTCGTGCGCGGGTTGCGGCAGGGCGGCTTCGACACCATCCTGTTCTCGGTCGGTTCGGCCGACGTGTCCGACTGGCACAACATCCAAACAGCGCTCGAAGGCACCGCGGACGACTGGGACCACCTGCAGAAGAACTTCCGGGCCGTGGCCGACTGGCTTCAGATCGACGGTTTCGACATCGACTGCGAGGAGCCCGACATCCTGCCCCGCACCATCGCCGCGGCCGCCGCGATGCTCGCCCCCCTCGGGGCGAAGAACATCATCACCTGCGCACCGTACGGCGATCAGACCTCGTTGGACTGGTGGCTGAGCTGCATGGAAGTCATCGTCAACAGGAACGGACGGCAACTCGTCGACTGGTGGAACGTGCAGGACTACGGTTGGGCGGCCGCCGACCCCAGGCAGTGGCTCGCCGGCGTCGAGAAGCAGCAGGACGCCATCGGCGTCAAGGACCCGGCCGCCTTCATCCGCCCGGGATTCGCCGCCACCGGTGCCGACGGCGACCGCCCCGGCCGCACGCCCCGGCAGATGCAGGACGTGCTGGACGGCCTGGTGGACCTGCAGCTCACCGGATCATTCGTCTGGAACGCCAGGACCATCCTGGACGCGGTATCGCCTCCCGCCCCGGCACCAAGGGCGTACGCGGAGGCCCTGCGAAACGGCCTCGACGGGCGCCCGGGGCGCTGAAGCTAGGGGTGCGGCGGACGAGGACGGGCGCGGGCCCGTCCGGGACGTGTTCGCGGCCCGCCCAGGCGCCGTCCGCGCCGTCCGCACCGGCCGGGTCGCCCGTGACCACCACCACCGCTACGCCGAGAACATCACGCAGATGCGCGGGCTCGGTCTCGACGGTCGCCGGTTCTCGATCGCCTGGCCGAGGATTCGGCCGACCGGCAGCGGCCCGGCCGATCCGGCTGGACTCGCCTTCCACGACCGGCTGGTGGACGCACTGCTCGCCGCCGGTGGCAGGCTGGCCCGGGATACCGCGTACCACTGCTCGTATTCGATGCCGCCCGGTTGGGCGCGACCCGACCGCCGCAAGCGCGGCCGGGGACGAGCGGTCGGCTCCGGGACCCGATGTGACGGTCGGGCAGGCGGTGCTGCGATAGTTGGCGGATGCGTGTCGGCCTGCTCGGACCCTTGGTGCTGGACAGCGATGCGGGCCCGATAGCGATCGGCGGCGCGCGGCTGCGGGCGCTGCTGGCCCGGCTGGTGTTGGACGGCGGGCGCGCTGTCCGGCCGGAGGTCCTGGTGGAGGCGCTGTGGGCCGAGCCGCCGGCCGACCGGGCGAACGCCCTGCAGTCGTTGGTGTCCCGGTTGAGGGGTGTGCTGGGCGACCCCGAGCTGCTCACCTTCGGGCCGGCCGGGTATCGGCTGGCCGTCGAGGCGGGCGCGGTGGACGCCGTCCGGTTCGAGCGGCTGGCCCGCTCGGGTCGGCGCTTGCATGCGCAGGGTCAACCAGCCGAGGCCGCCGCTGCCTTGCGGGAGGCCCTGGGCCTGTGGCGCGGCCCCGCGCTGGCGGATGTGCGCGAGGCGCCGTTCGCCGAGGCGGAGGCCGAGCGGCTCGAACGGGCCCGGCTGGCCGCCCTGGAGGACCGGATCGAGGCCGACCTCGTGCTGGGAGCCGACGCCGATCTCATCGCCGAGCTCGAATCGCTGACGGCGGAGCATCCGCTGCGTGAGCGGCCGCATGCGCAGCTGGTCCGGGCCCTGGCCGTCGGTGGCCGGGGCGCCGAGGCGCTGGCCACCTATCAGCGGCTGCGCGACCGGCTGGCCGACGCGTTCGGCAGCGACCCCGGGCCGCAGCTGCAGGCGGCTCATCTGGCGGTGCTGCGTGGCGAGTTCGCGCCGCCCCGGCCCGACCACCCGCCACAGCACCGTCAGTCGGAGCAGCACCGGGCGCCCCGCCGATCGTGGCTGCCCGGCAACCTGGACGCACCGCTGACCAGCTTCGTGGGCCGCGAGGACGATGTCCGCCGGGTGGTCGAACTGCTCGGGCGGGCCCGGCTGGTCACCCTGGTCGGGCCCGGAGGTGCCGGCAAGACCCGGCTGGCCACCACCAGCGGCCGGCAGCTCACCCCGTCCGGCGGGGTGTGGTTCGTCGCCCTGGCCCCGGTCGGTGCGGACGACGTGTCCCGCGCGGTGCTCGGCGCGCTGCGGGAGCGCGAGGCCGGCGTGCTCAAGGGCGCCGCGACACCGGGCCGCCCGCCCGTGAGCCCGCCCGTGAGCCCGTCCGTGAGCCCGGGCGGCGGCGCTGGTGCCGCTGGTGCCGCCGGGGAGGTCCTGGACCGGCTGGCCGAGGTGCTGGCGGACGACGACCTGGTGCTGGTGCTGGACAACTGCGAGCACCTGGTCGAGGCGGTCGCGGCTTTGGCCGAGACGCTGCTCGGCCGGTGCCCTCGGCTGCGGGTGCTGGCCACCAGCCGGGAAGCGCTGCGGATCGACGGCGAGATCCTGCACCCGGTGCTCCCACTGGAACTGCCCGAACCGGGCTCGACGGTTGAGCAGGCCCGCGCCTGCGCGGCGATCCGGCTGTTCCACGACCGTGCGGCCGCGGTCTGTCCCGGCTTCGGCGTGGCGGGCGACTCGCTGGCGGCGGTGATCGAGATCTGCCACCGCCTGGACGGCCTGCCGCTGGCGATCGAACTGGCCGCGGCACGGTTGCGCACTCTGCCGGTCGAGGTGGTCGCGGCCCGGCTGGACGACCGGTTCCGGCTGCTCACCCGGGGCAGCCGCACCGCGCTGCCCCGGCACCAGACCCTGCGTGCCGCGGTGGCCTGGAGCTGGGACCTGCTGGACGCCGACGAACGGGCGCTGCTGGAACGGCTGTCGGTGGTGCCCGGCGGGTTCACCGAGGACGCGGCGCAGGCGGTCGGCGGGCTCGACGTCCGGTGCGCCGGCATTCACACCGCCGGCATTCACGCCTGCGACGTTCACGCCTGCGACGTTCGGGAGCTGCTGGCGGCGCTGGTCGACAAGTCCCTGCTGGATCCGCTCGGGGCCGGCGACACGGGCGAGCCGCGCTACCGGATGCTGGAGACCATCCGGGAGTACGGCCTGGAGCAGCTCGCTCGGCGCAAGGAGGTGGAAGCTGCCCGCGAACGGCATGCCGGGTTCTTCCTCGAACTGGCCGAGCGCGCGGAACCGCGGCTGCGCACCCGTGACCAACTGCGCTGGCTGGCCCGGCTGTCGGCCGAGCGGGACAACCTGCTGGCCGCGATCCGCTGGGCGATCGACGCCGGTGACGCCGGGACGGCGGTCCGGTTCGGCGCGGCGCTCTGCTGGTTCTGGTCCATGCGGGGCTACCCGCCGGAGTCGCTGGACCTGCTCGACCGGATGCTGGAGGTTCCAGGGCCGGCCGATCCGGTGGCCCGCGCGCTGGTGATCGCGACGCATGCGGTCGGTACCGAGTCCATCAGTCAGCCGCAGGACAGGGCAGCCGCCTTCCGCCGGATCGAAGAGGCGATGGAGGGCATCGACCCCGGCGTCCATCCGCTGCTGGAGCTGGCCCAGTTGGCCGCCGCGATCGCCGGACCGAAGCCGCGGGCTCAGGACGCCTCGGATGCCTCGGACGCCTCGGACGCCTCGGCGGGTGAGCGGAGGGATCCCTCAAGTCGGCCGTTCGGACTGCTGGTTCAGGGCCTGCTGACCCTGCACGCCGGGAACGTCACCGAGGCGACGGGCTTCCTCACCCGCGCGCTGACCGGTTTCGAGGAACTCGGGGAGCGGTGGGGCCTGGCGACCGCACTGAGCACCCTGGGATCGATCCGGCGGCGGTCCGGCGAACTGGCCGATGCGCTGGCGATGAACGAGCGGGCCACCCGGTACTTCCAGGAGCTCGGTATGCGGGAGTACACGGTGGAGAACGAGGTGCAGGCCGCGCTGATGCGTGCTCAGGCCGGGGACGTGGACGGCGCGCGGCGGCAGCTGGCGGGCCTGCTCGACCAGGTGGCGCAGAGCGGATCGGCCGAGCCGTGGGCCCTGGTGGGCCTGGGCCTGGCCCAGTTGGAGTGGCGGGCCGGACGGTTGGCAGCGGCCCGCGCACACGCACGGGTCGCGCTGGCTGAGGCTCCCGGCGGTCAGCCGACGCCGTCGCACCTCACGGCCCTGCTGCTGGGCGTGCTCGCCCAGGTGGACGCGGCGGAAGGCCGCCCGGACGAAGCGGTGCGCCGGCTCGACCACCCGGCGGTGCACCTGGTGTTGACCTGGAACTCCGCGGTCACGGGGTGGATCGCGGTCGTGGTCGCGGGCATCGAGCTGTGCCGCGACCGTGCGGAATGCGCGGCGCAACTGCTCGGGGTCGCCGACGTGTTGCGCGGCTCGGACGACCTCGGCGACCCCGACGTGCACGGGTTCACCCGGCAGGCCACCGCCGCCCTGGGAGCCGCCGGGTTCGCGGCGGCGCACGCCACGGGCGCGGCGATGGCGCGGACCGAGGCCAGAGAGCTGTTGTCCGCGATCATCACCGCACCCGTGGCCCGGCCGAGTTGCTCCGTTCAGTGAGCCTGAGTCGTGGCCTGGGCAGCTGGGGCGGCCGGAGCCGCCTTGCCGAACATGGCGCAGATGGTGGCGGTTTGAAGTGCCTGGTCAGCCGCGACGAGCTTCGCGTCGGCCCCGAACTCGAACAGGAACTCCGTCGAGACGAGGACGGTGGCGGTGCGACTGCCCGTGCTGTCGGTGAGGTTGACGCTGGAGTAGCCGGTGATTCCCCCGTCGTGGGCCCAGATGGTGCCGCAGGGGGTGGTGCCCGTCTCGATGCCCAGCCCGGACCCGGGCCCGTTCACCGGGTTGCCCGGGTCCATCGGGACGGTGCTGCGCAGCTCCGCCAACTGGGCTGCGGGCAGCAGCCTGCCGGACATCAGCGCGGTGTAGAAGCGTGACCAGTCCTGCGCGGTGGACACCACCGCCCCGGCGGCCCCGCCCCAACTCGGGTCGTTGCCGGAGACGTTCACGTGGCCGTCGCGGTCCACCCCGGAAACGTCCTGGAATGCGGCGGGCACCCCCGCCGGCATGTGGGCCGAGTCCGGTTCGTAGCCCCGGGCGTACGCGCCGTGCCAACTGCCGTCCGTAGCGAGGTAGGTGTGCTTCAGGCCGAGCGGCCGGGCGATCCGGTCCCGGATCAGGTCGGCGAGGCTCGTCCCGGTGACCCGCTCCAGGACGGCGCCGACCGCGGCGTAGTCGGTGTTGCTGTAGGACCACTGGGTGCCCGGGGCGAACAGCGGCGGGTGCGTCACCCCCACGGCGAGCAGCTCCGAGGAGGTCCACCGATGCGGGTCCTTGCCGAGGATCGACGGCACGAGGGCCGGGTCCTCGGTGTAGTCGAACAGGCCGCTGGTGTGGTTCAGCAGCATCCGCAGCGTGATCGCCCGGCCGTTCGGGACCTGGCCCGGCAGCCACTTCTCCACCGGGTCGGTCAGCGCGAGCCTGCCCTCGGCGACCAGTTGCAGGACGATCGTGGCCATCATGGTCTTGGTGTTGGAGCCCATCCGGAACTCGTCCCCCACCTTGAGCCGTTGGTCCTTCGCGGCCCAGGGGGCCTGTTCGGCGATCTCGACGGGCCGACCGTGGCCGTCGTCCACCCGCACGATCACCCCCGGTGCCCCGGCGTCCACCAACTGCTGTGCCAATGTCGTCAGTTGAGCTCGCTGTGCGTCAACCCCGAGCCGGGCTGCCCCGGACGCGGACCCCGCGGCCGGGAACGCTGGACCGGCGGCCAGCCCCACGGTCAGTATCGACGCCGTCAGCACGGCCGGCGCCAGCCGCAGGCGACGCGACTGCACCGCACGATCCGACGAAGAGGGAGCTGAAGAGGGCGCTGAAGAGGTAGCTGAAGAAGTATCCGGTGACATAGACCCGTTCCTCCGGTGACTGGGTGACCTGGACGGATCCAGCCTCCGGCCCGCCGCTGGCAGACCGCGCACAGCGCGCTGTCAGGCGTCCGGTCGCGCGATCAGCGCCGGCGCAGTCATCGAGTGGAGGCACACCCGTCGTGCCTCCGCTCCGAGAGGTGGGTCAGTCGCGTTCGGGGCGCCGGGGGCCCGGAGCACGCCGGTCAACAGGTCCTGGCGCAGGACCACGGTCCCCGGGTAGCAGCCCAGCACGGCCAGCAGCTCCACCCGCTCGCCGGCGGCCTGCAGCTGAGCCGCCGCCTTCGAGAAGCCAGACCAGAGGTGTGCACTTCCGCGCTCTGGCATCCGAGGGTCAGACTGGTGAACATGAGTCAGGCACAAGTCGGGCCGCAGGTGCCGAGGAGCCCGCTCCTCGGCACCTGCGGCCCGCTGCGCTGCGTCCGCCCGGAGTCCGGCAGGCGAATCCATTGGCAGGCCGTCCGGCGGTCCGAGGGATACCACCAGCGCATCGGCCTGGTCTACGTTGGCTTCGAGACCCAGGCGCGCACCCCGAAGTCCTACTGCGCCTGGTAGCGCGACCTGATCGCCCGGCGTCGCCGGGACGGGTGAGCAATTCTGCAGAGATGAGGGCCCCTCATGATCAGTGACGACCCGGCCAGAGAGCCGACCGGCGTCGCCGCCACCGCCGTCGCCGCCACCGCCACTGCTGCTGCTGCCGCCGCCGGCGACGGCGACGGCGACGGCTTCGGGAAGGCGTTACCGGGGGAGGGTGCCGCCCTACTGGAGCCGGTGGACCGGGTCTCGTGGCGCTGGACGGCTTCGCTCAGTCTGGTGAATCTCGGGGTCTTCCTGGGCTTCTTCACGCCGATCCAGATCCTGCTGCCGATGCAGCTGCAACGCCTGGACGCCGCCCACAAGGCCGAGTTGCTCTCCTGGGTGACCGGCGTGGGCGCCCTGGTCGCGATGGTGGTCAACCCGTTGGCGGGCGCCCTCTCGGATCGCACCACGTCCCGGTTCGGGCGTCGGCGCCCCTGGATCCTGGCCGGTGCGCTGCTCGGCGCCGGTGGGCTGCTGCTCACGGCCGGCCGGCACGGGCTGGTCGGCATCACGGTGGGGTGGGTGGTCGCCCAGGCGGGCCTGAACGTCATGCTGGCCGGGGCCGCCGCGCCGGTCGCCGACCAAGTGCCCCGTGCCCAGCGGGCGGTGGTCTCCGGCTGGACCGGGATCAGCCAGTCACTGGGACTGCTGGTCGGTGCCTTGCTGGTCACCCTGTTGGTCAGCGGGATCGCCGGCGGGTATGCGGCGGTCGCGGCCATGACCGTGGCCCTGGCGCTGCCGTTCGTCCTGTTCTTCGCCGACCCGGTCCTCGCACCGGAGGCCCGCCGATCGCTCAACTTACGCTCTCTGCTAGCTGGTTACTGGGTCAGCCCGCGCCGCTACCCCGACTTCGGGTGGGCCTGGCTGACCCGTTTCCTGATCAACCTCGGAAACGCGATCGGTACCCTCTACCTGCTCTTCTACCTCACCGACGCCGTGCACTACCGCTCGCCGGATGACGGGGTGCTGATCCTCACCGCCGTCTACACCCTGGCCGCCCTGCTGACCGCCGTCCCCTCCGGGGCGGTCTCCGACCGCACCGGCCGCCGCCGGGCCCTGGTCGTGGTCTCCTGCACGGTGATGGCCGCCGCCGCGCTGCTGCTGGCCCTGGTCCACACCTGGCCGGCCACGATCGTGGCCGCTGCCGTGCTCGGTGCGGGCTACGGCGTCTACCTGGCCGTCGACCAGGCCCTGGTCACCCAGGTGCTGCCCGCCGCAGCCGACCGGGCCAAGGACCTCGGTGTCATCAATATCGCCAACTCCGGCCCCCAGGTGCTCGCTCCCGTCATCGCCGCGCCGATCGTCGCCGACTTCGGCGGCTACTTCGGGCTCTACCTGGCCACCGCCCTGATCACCCTGCTCGCGGGCCTGCTGGTGCACCGCATCCGCGGCGTCGCCTGACCGACTGCCGAGGACCGGGACCAGGACCCGGCAAGCGGTCAGGGACCCGGCAAGTGGTCAGGGACCTCAGGCGGCCAGGGAGCGGAGTTCGTCGTGGATGAGGCCGACGAGCAGTTCGGCCAGTCGGCGGTGGCTGTGGTCGGCCACCGTGGTCAGCACCGCGCCCGCGTTGTGGTGGACCATCGTGACGGCGAGCGGATGGCCCGGCCCGAGCGGCGGCACGGCCGCCAGGCCGACCAGGCGCGCGGGACCGAGGGTGAGTTCCCCGGCATGGGTGGCAACGCTGCTGCAGAGCAGTGAGAAGTACCGGGGTGAGTCGACATATCGGCTTGCGGCGTCGCCCAGCAAGGTGAACTCGCGCGGTCGCGAGGAGACCACCGCCGCCTGGGCGCGGGCCCGTTGTGCGAACGCGCTGCGGTGCAGGAAGTCGTCCATCGCGGCGAGTCGCCGACGCGCGTCCCGCCGGCCCGGCAGCGGTACCCGGACCGTGGCGTAGTGGTTTCCGAGCAGGCCCCGCTGCTCCTCGGTGCGTACGTCGACGGGGACCAGTGCGCAGACCCCGGGCAGTCGGGGGAACCGGCCGGTCAGCTGCAGGGTGCGCAGGGCGCCGGCGGTGGCGGTCAGGAACACCGCGTTGCGGGAGGTGGTTCGGGAGGCCGTCCGGGGGGACGGTCCGCGCCCCAACGCCTCCCGGGCGGCGGCCAGTTCCTGGCTCGGCACCCGGCTGAAGGCGACAGCACGCCGGTCGTCCACCGGGCCGTGGAACGGCAGCGGGCGGGCCTTGGGGAGCAGGTCGCCCAGGGCCCAGGCCAGTTGACGGGCCCGTGGCACCGCGACCGGGGTCGGCGCCGGCCCTCGGTTCGCCAACTGCGGCCCGGCTCCGCTCCCGTCGAGCAGCGCGCACAGCACCGTGGCCAGTGACCCGCCGTCTAGCAGCGCGTGGTGGGCGCGGAGCAGCAGCGCGAACCCGTCGGGGGCGGGGATGAGGTGCAACTGCCAGGGCGGGCGCCGCGGATCGAGCGGCCGGACGAGCAGCGCCGCGACCTGGGCTTCCAGCGCGGCCGGTGCCGTGCCGGTGGCTGCGGTGGCTGCGGTGGCTGCGGTGGCCGTGGTGGCTGCGGTGACGTGGTGCTCGCTCTCGAACTCCGGCCCCGGTGCCCAGTATGGCCAGCCCTGGGCGGTTGCCGTGGGCGCCGGCGTTTCGGGGATCAGGTTCAGCCGCCGGTGGGGCGCGAGACGAGTCCGGGCGAGCGAGCGGAGCGCCGCCACCGAGGGCGGGGGACCGTCGAACCAGGCGAGCAGCGCGACCGTCATGTTCGCACCGGCGCTGCTCTGCTGACGGTACAGCCACGCATCGAGTGGCGGCATGGCGGCACCCGGCGATCCGCCGGCGGGTGCGGGTGCGGGTGCGGGTGCGGGCGCGAGTGCGGACGATGGCGTGGCTGACGCCGGTGACGGGGCGGAAGGAGTCACGGTGATGTCCTTGGTGCGGTGCTGATGTGGGTCGTCCGGGCGTGAGGTCCTCAGGTACTCACGTCCTCAAATCGTCAGGTCCGGCCGACCCGCGCGGGAGCCGGACAGCTCGGCCACCGCGCGGGCGACGGCTCCGGCGCCGTCCTCCCGCGCCAGCAGACCGGCCGCCGCCGCGGCGCGCCGCGCCAGGTCGGGGCTCCGGGCCGCCCGGGTGAGAGCGTCGGCCAGTCGGCTGGACGTCAGTTCGGTGTACGGCAGCACCTCCGCCGCCACCCCGAGCTGGACGAGGCGGGCGGCCCACCAGGGTTGATCGGTCATGACGGGGACCGGAACGGCGGGTACTCCCGCCCGCAGCCCGGCCGCGGTGGTGCCGGCGCCCGCGTGGTGGACCACCGCCGCCGTGCGCGGCATCAGCCAGCCGTGCGGGAGGGCGTCGACGGTGATCACGTCGTCGTCGATCACCGCGAGCCCGGCCCAGCCGGACTGGACGATCCCGCGCAGCCCGGCGCGCCGCAGGGCCTGAGCCGCCACCTCGCCGAGCCGTTCGGGGTCGCCGGGCATCATGCTGCCGAAGCCGATCAGCACCGGGGGCGGTCCGGCCGCCAGGAAGTCCGTCACCAGCGCGGGTGGCTGCCAGTTCAGGCACTCGTGCGGCCACCAGTAGCCGGCCACGTGCAGCCCGGGTCGCCAGTCCGCCGGTCGCGGCACCACCCAGGGGCTGTAGCCGTGCCAGATCGGCCACCGGCTGCGCTCCCGCTCGCCGCGCAGCCGGTGGCCGCTGCGGTGGGCGAGTCCGAGGCGGGCGTGCAGGCCCCGCTGGGCCGTGCGGTAGAGGGTGTCCAGCAGCGCGTTGGCGGCTCTCGCGCGAACGATGTTGGCCCGGCCCGCGCCACGCCAGGCCATCGTGCAGGGGGAGAACTCCGCGGTGGGGGCGTCGGGTTGGAGGAAGACGCCGATGCTCGCAATGCCGTGGTAGCGCGCGATCACCGAGGCGATGGGGGCCGCGATGGTCGAGAGCAGCAGCAGGTCGGCCGTCGGGTCCACCGCGGCGAGGATGCTGTCGACGAGCGAGAGCATGCCCTGCTCGGTGGTCCGGACCAGCGCACGCAGGTTCGTCAGCGAGCGGAACGCGTTGGACGGCGCGCGCCAGGCACCTTCGCCCGGGTGGCCGCCCGGTTGACCGCCCAGTTGACTGTGGGCGTTGATCAGCGCTTCGAACGGATCCGCTGCCAGCGGTCGCATGGTCAGACCACAACACGTCACCGTCTTCGCGAACTTGGCGTGGGTGACGAGTTCGACCTGGTGCCCTTCGGCCAGCAGCCGGTGAGCGAGCCCGGTGTACGGGGCGACCGAGCCGGTCGTGCCCACCGTGATGACCTGGATCCGCATCGCGCGGGTCTCCTTCCGACCGGATTCCGACCGGATCCGAACGCGCTGTTCCGGAACCGAGTACGTCGTTGACACCGCCCGGCCTACCGTCACCGGGCCTACCGCTGCTCCTGGGCCTACCGCCCATGGGCCTTACCGCCCCCGCGCCTACCGCCCCGCGCTCACCCCCGCGGGCCCCCCGCGGACCCACCGCCCCGGGAGATCCGCTCCAGGCCGCGGCAGTACGCGAGCCCGGCCAGCGACTCGCCCGCCAGGAAGCGGGTGGTCAGTTCGGCGAGCTCGACCGGCCGTTCCAGCGGCAGCATGTGGTCGGCGTCGGCCACCTGGGTGAACCAGCTGTCGGCGCAGGTGGCGGCGAGGTCCCGGCACAGGTCCGGGGTGGTGAAGGTGTCGTGCTCGCCGGTGGTGACCAGGACCGGCATGGCCGGCGGGCGGCTCGGGTCGAGCATCTCGTGCCTGAGCAGGCGCATGGTGTTGGCACGGTGCTTCTCGATGTCCTCGTCGCTCAGGCTGAGCATCCGGCGCAGCAGGAAGCGGCGGACCCGGGTGCCCGCGGTGACGCAGGCGATCCGGTCGTCATTGACCAGGAACCGGACGGTCGCTTCGGAGAACTCCGTCATACGCCGTTCGTCGAGCAGGTCCAGCGTCCGGCGCATGGCGATCCGGGCGTGCGCGGGGATGGAGGTCATGGTGCCCACCAGCACCATCCGCTCGACCCGTTCCGGCTGCCGCTGGGCGAGGCGGTAGGCGATGGCGGTGCCGTACGAGCCGCCGACGAGGTTGGCCGAGGCCAGCCCGACCTCGTCCAGCATGTGCCCCAGGGCATCGGCGAGGAAGTCGGCACCGTACCGGTCCGGCAGCACGTTGCCCGCACCCCACCCCGGCAGGTCGACGGTGAACACGTCGCCGTGCGCCAGGAATTCGCGCTCCAGGCGCCCCCAGCTCTCCTTGGTCTGGAACGCACCGCCGATCAGCACCATCGGCGCGATGCGCGGCGCGACCGACCGCACCAGCCGCGATTCGCAGTGGAACCCTTGCCACTCATGGCGGGACACCACGGCCGAGCGGATGCGCGGGCTCGGGAGAGCGGGTGCGGGGGATGTCAGCGACACACAGAACCTCACTTTCCGTCAGAGAGTAGTCCCGGAGCCACTGTTGGTAGCCGACGACACGCGAGAACCCCACACCGCGCAGGCGTTACGGTCCAGGGGGCTCAACGAAACGGGCGCCCGCAGGTTGCGGGTGTGCCGGGCATTGCGTGCGCCGGGCGGGCGTGTCCTGCCGCGGCCCGCGTCGTTCTGGTACGTGCAGGGGCTTGCGCTCGTAGGCGACGATCCGCTGACGAAACGGTTCCGCCGGCCGCCCGACGAGACGAGAGGAAGACCAGGACTGTGACGGCACCCGGCAGCCCCGCCGACACGCTGAAGCTGCGCCTGTGCGCGACCCGCGAGGACCGGACGTTCACCGTCGAGAGCCTCGTCGGCGGGCCGGCCGAGGCCCAGGCGCGGGCCCAGGTCGCCAGACTGCGCCGCGAGCACGGGTTCCCACTGCCGGCACCCGACTGGGAGGCCGCCGACGACGACGGAGTGGTGCTGCTGTGCCGCGCCGGCGACGCGGCGGTCGGTTCGGTCCGCCTCGTCCATGCCTCCCCCCATGCCATGCCTTCCACCCATGCCGAGCCCGCCGAGCCCGCCACAGCGGGCACCGACACCGCCGATCAGCTGGCCGGTGCCGCCCAAGCCGTCATCGACGGCCGCGTGCACCTGACGTCGCGCACACTCGACGAGTACCGGCTGCTGTTCGGCCTCACCGATCAGGACCTCCTCGGCGGACCCGTCCTCGACTGCCCTGGCGGCGCGTCGTCCTTCGCCGCTGAAAGCCGGGCGCTCGGCGCCCAGGTCACCTCCGCCGACCCCGTCTACCACCTGCCACCCGGCGAGCTGGAGTCGCTGGTCCGCGACCACCACGAAGCGACGGCCGCCTTCGGGCTCGCGATCGCGGACCAGCTCGACTTCTCCTGGGCCGGTTCCCCCGAGCGGCACCTGGAACGCTGGCAGAACGCCGCCGACACCTTCCTGCAGGACTTCACCGTCCTACACGACTTCGCCGCTGACCACGGCAACCCGGCCGCACGCGCCTACGTCCCGGCGGCCCTCCCCGAACTCCCCTTTGCTGATCGTCAGTTCCGAATCTCGCTGTGCGGCTTCCTGCTCTTCACCTTCCCCGGCGCCGTCGACCAGGAGGCCGCGATCCGGGAACTCGTCCGCGTGACCGAGGGCGAGGTACTGATCGGCCCGCTGGAGGACCCGCTCGGGTCCCCGTGCCGCACGCTCGACCTGCTGCGCACCCGGCTGGCCGACCTCGGGATCACCACCGCCGTACGCGAGATCGGCTACAGCATCCATCCCGTCCAACGCGGCGTCCTGGTCTGCCGTCGCAGCCGGTGAGCCCGCTACCTTCAGGGAAGAAGAGCAGATGGAACGCAAGCAGGCCCGGCAGTCCGCCGCTGCTCTGCTGGGTCCCGCTGCTGCTGGTCGTGGCCGCCTACTGCGGCTCGGCCGTCGTGTTCAACGCCCCGGCCTCGCCACTGCGCGACCGCCTGAAGACGGTGGCCGACGGCCTGTTCGGCCCGTTCTTCGAACAGCGCTAGCTCCTCTTCGGGAAGGTACCCACCGAGGCGTACACCCTGAAACTGCAGGTGACCTACCAGGACCCGGCGACCGGGAGCCCGGTGGAGTCCGCCGAACGCGACCTGCTCGACGAGGCCGACCCCTCCGTGGCGAAGCGCCTGATCGCGCAGTCCAAGGACACCCACGTGCTGAACTGCTACCGGGTCTACGCCACGGGCCTGTACCTCGCACCCGGCACCCCCCAGCACGGCTGCAGCAGCGCGGTGGCCGCACCCACCACCCGGGACCGGACACGCGAGAGCTACGAGCGCTACTTCTCCGCAAAGGCCCGCGAGCAGTTCCCCGCAGCCCGGATCCTCGCGGTCCGCACTCGCGTCCTGGCCACCCCGGTGACCCCGTACGCCCAGCGCAACAGCGTCGCGCCACCGGCCCCGGCCCAGACCGTCGCCGACTCCGGCTGGCAGCCCTACATCCCCGGGGTCGGCCGGTGAACGCCCGGCTGGCAGGCGCACTCCACCGCGCGTCGACGATCAGGCGACGGCTCATCGGGCTCGCCGTGCTGCGCATCCTGCTCGGACTCGCCACGATCGAGTTCTACACCACCTCCTACGGGCAACGGCGGCTGCTGTGGGGCCCGACCGGCTACCTCAGCTACGCCGACTTCCTCCAGAGCGTGCCCTTCGCGCGCTTCTCGCTCTACGGGCTGAACAGCTCACCGGCCTACTTCGAAGCGGTCTTCCACATCGGTCTCCTCGTCGCGGTGGCCTTCTGCGTCTGCGGCGGCCGCACGCTCACACTGCTGCACGCGCTGCTCGTGTGGTCCCTGCACCTGCGCAACGGCGACGTCCTGGACGGTGGGCACCAGCTCACCAGGATCCTGCTGCTCCTGCTGCCGCTCGTCACCACCGATGCCTACGCAAGCCCCTTCGCCACCCGCCGGCGCGCCCGCCTGCGCGAACACGGCGGCCGAGCCCGCCTCGCGAGCGCCGTGCACAACTGCGCCGTGTTCACCCTCGTGTTCCAGATCGCGCTGGTCTACTTCACCGCCGGCATGGGCAAGATCCTCAACACCCACTGGCGGGACGGCACAGCCGTCTACTACGTCGGCCACCTGTTCGGCACCTTCGCCGGCCAACCCTGGGCGACGATCATCGACTTCGCCCCCCTGACCGCCTTCGCCACCTACTACACCGTCGTGATCGAGGTCGCCTTCCCATTCCTGGCAGCCGGCCGCCACCGCCCCACCCGCGCAGCCGCGATACTCGGCACCATCCCGCTCCACCTCGACATCATCCCGCTCGCCGGCCTGCTCAACTTCGGCCTCGTCATGATCGCCTGCGACTGCCTGGCCCTACGCGACGAGGACTACCGCGCCGCACTCGCCCACCTGCCGAGGCGGCACCACCACCGGCCCCCCCGCACTCGGACCTCCCCGACCTCCCCGACACCCCCGCAGCGAGCCACAGCCCGCCGACCAGCACTCGAGCGCTCACGCGGGACAGGGCTCCCACTGACTGGGTCCGCCTTTGAGCTCCCCGGGACCGCTTGTGCGGCGCCGCGCGTCGACTGGCGGCCGCCTGAGGGAACTTGACGTGGTGGAGCTTCATCGGGCATCGGACGGACGCGGGAGGAGTGGATGGCCGACTCGCCCTCGCTCCGGTGAGGTGCACGGCTACGACGGCGCTCGGCCGGCTGCGCCCGAGTTCCCCAACTGCCCCTGAAGCCACGTGGGGCGCGCTGGCCCGGGACTCTGTGGGCGTGAGGTGACGGGTGCGGATGTCTTGCTCTTGCTTGGATGAACGTTAAGCAAGTACCCCAAGGCATCGGCCAGCGGCAGTCGTTGTCATTGGCGCCGACGGATGTCTACCTGCATGCGGCCTGCGTCAGTTGAGAACGTGGGAGTTCAAGTCGGAGGGGGACTTGCACCATCCGACAACGTGGAATGGGCAGCAGTGGCCATGGACTTGGACGCTTCCTGAGAGCCAAGTGGGGGACCGAGGGCAACGACCTCGCCACGGCCGATGAAGTTCCCCCCTGATCTTGGACAGCGGGTGCTTACGCTGCGGGGGGTGAAGTCGTGCTGCAGCCTGGCTCGGGTTTCGAGTGGGGTGAGGTACCCGAACTCGGGGTGCCTGCGGAGCCTGGTGCGGTTGTATTCGACTTCGATGAAGCGGAAGACGTCGGCTCGGGCCGCTTCCCGGCTGTCCCAGACGGTGGTGCCGATCTCCGCTTTCAGCAAGCCGAAGAAGCTCTCGGCTGCGGCGTTATCGTAACATATGCCGGTTCGCCCCATACTCTGTCTCAGGTTCAACTTCCTTATCTCCTGGCGGAATTCGCTACTCGTATACTCGCTGCCGCGGTCGGTGTGCATGATGCAGCCCGGCTTCAGGCCGCCCCGGCCGGCGGCCATTTTCAGGGCGTCGGTGACCAGTTCGGCGCGGTGGTGGTCGGCCATCGCGTACCCGATCACCTCGCGGGTCGCCAGGTCGATGACCGTGGCCAGATACCACCAGCCCTCGATCGTGGGCAGATATGTGATGTCGCCGACGAGCTTCGTACCGGGCCGCTTCGCGGTGAAGTCGCGGCCGATCAGGTCGGGGGCCGGGGCGGCCTTGGTGTCCTGTTTCGTCAGGTGGCGGCGCCTGCGGCGGGTGATACCCCGGATGTCGCGCTCGCGCATGATCCGCTCGACCTTCTTCCGGTTGATCGCACGGCCCGTCCGCCGCAGTGCGGCGTGCACGCGCGGGACGCCGTAGGCTCCGCGCGAGGAGGCGTGGATCTCCCTTATCTCCTGGGCCAGTTCGTCTTCTGCCCGCTGCCGCTCGGCGGCGGCCGGCCGACTGGCGAGCCAGGCGTAGTAGCTGGTGCGCGGGAGCTTCAGAACCCGGCACAACAGCGCGACACTGAAGCCGTCAGGTCTGTCCTCGGCAGCCCTCTCCGCGTCGATGAAGCGGCACAACGTGCCTACTTCATCGTCTCCTTCGCGAAGAAGGCCGCGGCTTTTTTCAAGATCTCGATCGTCTGCTGCTGTTCCCGGTTCTCCCTGCGCAGCCGCTGGAGCTCGTCCTTCTCCGCCGTCGTCAGCGCGCCTGGCGCCCCCTCGCCGCGGTCGACCTTCGCCTGTTTCACCCAGCCGCGAAGCCCCTCCGGACTCACGCCCAGCTCCCGGGCGATATCGGTGACGTTCCGATGGGGCGAGGACCGGACGAGCGCGATCGCGTCCCGCTTGAACTCCGCCGTGTACCGCTTGCTCATGTTGCTCTTGCCACTCACTACCTGGACTGCTTCCTCCGGGACTCAACCGTCCCAGTATCAAGCTGTCCAGATCAACGGGGGAACTTCACGACGGGGACGACACCGGACCACCCCCGCGTCGGCGGGGAGCACATCGGTGGTGGGCTCGCACCACATCGAGGTGGCGGACCACCCCCGCCGACGCGGGGGCGGTCCGGGTGCACCACGCGGTCGAGCGCCCGGCCTCCCGGGCACTGCGCAGGGTACTGCCGCAGGGCATCGAGAAGATCCGGACAACCTGACCGCAGCTCGACCAGGTGGGCCCCGCTGCATAGCTTGGGGTATCGGCTATATTCCTATCTCCTTGCGATCTTCATGGAGCCCCTACCTCACATGCCCAGTAGCCTCACTGCTCGCCCCGTGCGACTCGGCCTCGTGGTCGTCTCGGTCTGCCTGACTGCGGTGGCGTGCTCGACCGGTGGCTCGAAGCCCGTCACCTCGGTCGCCGCCCCTGCGGCGGTCACCACCGCCCCTCCGCGGTCGACCAGCCCGACGCCGCAGGTGACCGGCGCAACGCCGGAGGTGACTACTGCAGCGCCGGAGGTGACCGCGAGTCAGCCGATGCCTTCGCCCAGTCTCACCGCTGCCACCAGCTATCTCCCCCCGGACTTCGACCCGACCCGGGCGGCGTGGCAAGACATCGACGAGGCCCTGAAGAAGGCGGCGGTCGACAACGAGCCGGTCCTCATCGACTTCGGGGCCACCTGGTGCCCCAACTGCGCACAACTCGATCAATCATTCCAGGCGCCCCAAGTCCAGCGGATGGTCAAGCCGTTGCACCGCGTTCGAGTCGACACCGGCCCCCGAGAGGCCTGGACCAACCTGGACATCGCGACGGCGTACGGACTCGACCTGTATAAGACCGGCATACCGGGCCTGGTCCTGCTGTCACCGCTCGGCAAGGTCGAAGCAACCACCAACGACGGACTGTTCGACAACGACCTGCCGAACAGTCCGAGTGAGATCATCGGCTTCCTGAAGCCCCATCTGTGATGCCCGTCCTGCCCACTCTGAACGTCCGATCGGGGCGTAAGGCAGTGCGGCTGGTGGCCGTGATGGTGCTGCTGGTCGGCGCGGCAGCGCTGGTTGTCGGGCGCTTCCACGCGCGGCCGGCGGTCGCCGGTCATACCCCCGCCGACCCGGTCACCGCCAGCGCGGTGCAGAACGGTGTGCAGGTGACCGTGGTGGTCACCGCCGACACGGTCCAGGCCACCTATCGGCCTCAGCGGCCCGGTTTCCACCTGTACAGCATCAGTCTGCCCACCGACGGTGTCGACGGGCTGGGCATACCAACCCGGCTCGAAGTCCAGGGCGGCCTTCGCGCCACCGGCTCCCCCACGTCCGACCGACCGGTCCAATCGCTGAACCTGCCGGGGCTGAGCGCGCCTTTGCCTGTCTACCCCGACGGGCCGGTCGCCATCACCCTGCCCGTCACCCGCACGGGATCCACCAGCGCCCAGGTCGTCGTGTCCTATGGGGCCTGTAGTACCAGTACCTGCCTGTTCCCGGTCAGAGCCCTCGTCATCCCCATCCGGCTCGGCTGACCCCCTGAGCGGGGCGCCGGGTAGACAGCCCTCAGTGCCCGGCCGGCGGTGCGCAGGCCGCCGTCGGAGTGTGGTGTCCGGTCGGGCATCAGCACACCGTCTTCCGTTGGTAGCAAGCAGTAGAGTTCAACGAACTGCTCTCCGGCCGAGCCGCCGCCCGGTAGCACAGGCTGACCACCTCAGTGATGCGCACCAGCCGGCACGCCAAGCGCCTGAACTTGCTGACTGACACTGGCTGCAGCCTGGTCACCGGACAGCAAGACGACCCCCGCGAGAGAACCCGAGAGGGAAAAGTCGATCGCCGTGAACCCCGACTTCGACAGTTGGTGGGCATGTAAGTGCCCGTGATCATGGGGTTGAGCCGGGGTTTTGGGCAGTGCGGGGGTGAGGGGGCGTGTGCCCACGCTCCCGGAGGATGTTTGGCCTGGTCAGCGCGTGATCGAAGGTTCCAGGCCGTCCGTCTTTGGCGGCATCGGGATGCCGCAGTCCTTGAAGATCTGCGTCTGCAGGTCGGTGGGCTCGGTGAGCTGACGGAGGCTGCCGGCGGGGCCGGTGAGGGTGACCTGGTGCAGGCGGCCGAGCTCGTTCCTGATGGTGCGCCAGGTGGTGCCGGTGCGGCGTTCGGCGACGCGGACCAGCAGGAGGGCGAGCCAGCAGAGCAGCACGTGGGCGCGGATGCGCTCGTCGACGCGGTGGTAGACCGGGCGCAGGTTGAGGGTGCTTTTCATGGTCCGGAAGGCGCGTTCGGCTTCCAGCAGGTTCTTGTAGCCGAGTGCGACGTCCTCGGGTGTGAGGTCGGGGTCGGAGGTGGCGAGCAGGTACTTGCCGTCCAGGTTGGCCTCCGTCTTGACCTTCGCCCGGTCGATGGAGAGCTTCCCCGTGGCGGGGTGCTGCTTGAGCCAGCGGCCCAGGCTGGGGTGGTCGCGCAGGGCGCACCCGGCCTTGCGGTGCGGTGCGTCGGAGGGTTTCGGGGCGCGCTTGAGGCCGGCCTTGGCGGCACGTGCCCGGGCTCGGGCGGCGTCTTGCTCGCGGGCGGTCTTGATCCGTGCCAACTCGTCTTCGATCGCGGCGAGTTGCGCGGTGCGGCGGGTGGCGTCGCGTTCGGCTTCGGCCGGGTTGTGGCAGATGATCCACCGGCGGGTGGGATCGGAGGCCAGGCGCACTTCCTTGACGCGCGGGTTGTCGCGGACGTGCTGGTAGCGGTGGCGGGCGAGGGCTTCGCCGGCCTTGGCGGAGCCGTCGCGCATCTTGACGCCGGCGATGTAGTGGCCGCCGGCGCGGGTCAGGCAGGCCAGGTTCGCCTCGGAGCTGAAGCCGGAGTCGACGACCGTGACCACGCGGCCCAGGCGCCAGGCGCGCACGTCGGCGCGGACCTGCTCGATCACGGTCTGGTCGTTCGTGGAGCCGGGCCAGACCCAGCAGCGGACCGGGATGCCTTCGCGGGTGACCGCGAGCCCGATGACGATCTGCGGCAGGTCGGGGCGGTGGTCCTTGGAGTGCCCGAACCGGCGAAGCGAGCCCTCGGTGTCGGGGGTGTCGCGTTCGAAGTAGGTGCTGGTGGTGTCGAAGAAGACGACGTCGACCTCCAGGTCGAGCCGGTCCTCCCGGCCCAGGTTCAGCAGCACCTCGGCCTTCGTGGTGCCGTTGGCACGGTAGTTGGTGGCCAACTGCACATAGCGGACCACGCTGCCGTCCTTGTTCCGGCGCTGGATCCTCCGCACGTACATGCCCGCAGAATGCCGCATCCACCGAGGTCGCAGCAGCCGAAGACCGGGATTGCACATGTCCGCCCACCAAGGTGCTCTAGACCACTCGCAGCCCGTTCACCAGCGATAACACCCGATCAGACCCGGACGTGTGCCCGCCAACTGTCGAAGCCGGGTGAACCGGGCCGAAGGGTCAGCCTTGGCGGCGGCATTCGCGCAGGCAGTGGGCGTCGATCGGCGCCCACTGCCTGCGCCGTGCTACTCCTGCGGTCGGCGGCGGGCGAGGTGCACAGTCAGGTCAGCGTTCAGCTCGACCGTGGCGGGAAGCACCTCCTGGATCTGGCGAAACACCTGCTCCCGGTCCGCGGTCGACAGGATCAGGTAGGCCGAGATGGTCGACAGGTGGTCCGTGTACTCGCGGGCAGTCATCGTGAGCCGGCGTTCGATCTCGGCCTGCTGCACGTCGGTGAACCACTCGGACTGCTGGAGTTCAGTTCCCGGCCACTGCATGGCCTGCCCGGGCGGTGTGCCATCAGGGGACGGAATCTCGTCGGTGTCCAGGAACGGTACCTGGGCCTTCTGGACGGCCTGTGCCAATTCCAAGTCGGCCAGCCGGATCGGGCCGCCGAACGAGGCGAACACGCCACCGGGCTCCAGCAGCGCCGCCATCCGCGGCCAGCGGCCCGCCGGGTTCGTCCAGTGCAGCGCCGCCGCCGCGTAGACCAGCCCGTACCGCTCGCCCAAGGGCAGCTCCTCGAATGCGGCCCGCTCCGTCTTGACCCCGGCTGGCACGTGCTTGCGCAACTCGGCGAGCATTGCCTCGTCGGGCTCGGTCGCGGTGACCGAGACCCCGTGCTCGGCGAACAGGCGGGTTGCCTTGCCCGTTCCGGCGCCGATCTCCAGGGCGGTCCGCACCGGCCGACGCGCGTACGCCACTACCAGGTCGAGGAGTTCGACCGGATATCCCGGGCGGAACCGTTCGTACGCGTGGGCCATCGCCCCGAAGCTGAGTGCACGTATCGTCATGCCAGGCATCCTGACAGGAGCGGCGGGTCGGCACGTGGAATATCGCGCGACCTCGCGCCCGTGGCGGTGACGCGCAGTTGGGGCAAGCTCCAGAGCTGATTGGCATAGCCGTTGTGGGTCAGAGGATCAGCGCGGTGCCGGGAGCCGAGGCATGCTCAGGTTGGCCAGGTGGGGGCGAAAACTATGGTCAGCAACTGTGCAAAAGTATCCATATGCGGCGCAAGGGAACGATGTAGACATCGCGTTACTTGCCGCCCTATCAGGTTCGAGATCCGCTCGATCTCCAAGCTGATCCCCGCGAGGTGTTGGCGGGCCGCTGGCGGGGGAAGCAGCTCCGGGCGCAGGTCCACGCCCCGTATTTGCGTGCGCGGCCGGCTCGACGGGGCTGACAGCGGGGCTGCGGATATCCGCTCGTCCTCGGCGCGGGGCGGCGGCTACGGTGGGCAGCCGATCAGATGAACGAGGAGAGCACGATGGTCCAGGTGCAGACGACGACGCTGTGGCGTCCGACCGGACCGGAGGAGCTCGCGCTGGTCGAGGCGTCCGGCTGGCGTGCCTGGCCGCCGCGGCTGCCCGAACAGCCCATCTTCTACCCGGTGTTGAACGAGGAGTACGCGGTCCGTATCGCGCGGGACTGGAACGTGCCGGCTTCCGGTGTCGGTTATGTGACGCGGTTCGAGGTCGATGCCGAGTTCCTGGTGCGCTACCCGGTCCGCCGGGCGGGCGGTGAGGCGATCCTCGAACTGTGGGTTCCGGCCGAGGAGTTGGCGGAGTTCAACCGGCACATCATCGGCGCCATCGAGGTCGTCCACGAGTTCCGGCCGCCGGCGTGAACACGAGGACGGCGCCGGTTCTCCTGACGTCGGCTCAGCCGACCAGCACGACCATGCTGCTCGCCGAAGCCGCCGCGCGCCGTGGCCTGGAGGTCGCGACGCTGGACGGGCCGCTGCTCGTGGAGAGGCTGACCGGCCGACGCGTGCACTGGTACGGCGGGCCGCTCGCGGCTGACCGGATCGGCGGCCGGCTGGATCTGGCGTTGCTGGAGCCCGCCGACGACTGGCTCGCCGGGCTGCCGGAGGAGTTCACCGGTCGCCGTATCGAGCTGACCACACTGTCGGAAGCCTGGAGCGTGCGTCGCCCGCTGTTCGCGAAGCCGCCCAGCGACAAGCAGTTCCCCGCCGCGGTCTACACCGACGGCAGCCGGCTTCCCCGCCAGGGCGACCGGATCGGCCCCGACACGTCGGTGCTGCTCTCCGACGTGGTGACGTTCGCCGTCGAGTACCGGTTGTTCGTGCTGGACGGGCAGATCGCCACCGGCAGCCGCTATGCCCGGTACGGGCGCCTGGACATCGCCCGGCTTGACGGAGATGGCAGCGAGACCCAGGTTCGCGCCTTCGCCGAGACGCTGCTGGACGAGGCGCGCGATTCGCTGCCGAGTGCCGTGGCCGTCGACATCGGGCTCCTCCAGGACCCGGATACCGGAGGGGAGCAGTGGGCGGTCGTGGAGGCGAACATGCCGTGGTTCGCCCACAGCTACGCCGCTGACCCGAACGCGGTCCTCGACGTCGTCCTGCGCGCGACCGGGCCGCAGGGCCAGGTCGCCGCACGTGACCAGCGATTCATCAGACAGCGGGCGGCGCTCCTGACGGGGCATGAGACCGGAACGCCGATCTGACGCCGTGTCAGCTGCTGGGGTGTGTCATTGGATCAGTACAAACGATGACCGCGAACAGGCTGCACAGGGGCAAACGGACTGCATATGCTCACCATTCCCAGGACGATTCCTCGAAGGCATCGGGTTCGGTGACCCAGCCGGCGTTCAGGACGAGCCGTGAGGTGCGGTGGACAGCGAGGAAGCCGAACGGCCGGTCGAAGCGGGCGCTGATCCTGCGGGCGCGATAGCGGTACTGCGGTATCCCCGCAGCAGTCGCGTTCAGCGCGCTGACGCTCGCGGAACGGAACCCGCGTGCACCGAACGTGGCAGTCATCGCCTGCGCGGCTGCCTCGACCGCCAGCGGCTCGCTGCTGACACCGGGGAAGTGTCCTCGGGACCGGTCCGTCGCTGTCCGAAGCCCGAACAGGTCAGGGTCCTTGAGCAGGTCGTGGTGGGCGGCGACGGTGAACGGCACTGTCTCCACCACCAGGCGCGGGTCGCCGTCGAGGCTGGGGACGCGCTCGACGGTCAGCCCGGGGCCTGGTTCGCCGTAGGGGAGTTGATCGCCCGGCAGCACAGTCCTCGGGTGGTCCAGGGTCTGCACCGCGGCGGCCAGCACGCGGTCCGGCGCGGCCTGCGCCGGCCCCAGGAACAGGTGGACGTCGACTCCCTGGGCGCCGAGGACCCGCAGCGCGGTGATCGGGCCGATCTCGGTCTGCGCGACTCCCACGCGGTCAAGCAGCGCGGTGACCCGGAACAGACCGGCCAGGTTCTTGTCCCGCCATGGACCGGACTCCGCTTCCATTCCGCCGGGTGTGAACGGGCGGATCCAGTCGGTGCGGACCGTCAGAGCGCAGGCCAGTACCAGCCGCGTGTCCTCGTCGACAGTGACTGGCATCGACGCGATCCGCCCGTCGGTGCACTGCGCCGCCCAGGCGTCGAGTCGAGCCTGATCTGGGACCACGTCGCCGGTGAGCTGCTCATGGACGCGGTCGGGGAGCGCGGCAAGCCAGGTCGGCTCGAGCGGCAGCGTCTCGTGCGTCCACAGGCCCAGCGCGCTCCGTACGCCGCGCATCGCCCCGATCGTGGCCAGCAGACTGCACGCCTCGGCCGCGGCACGGTCCGCCGGGACGCCGATGGCGTCCGCGAGTTCCTGACGGGCAGCGCCGGTGGCGCCGTTCGCCAGCAGAGCGAGCAGCGGCCACACTCCGGCGGCGGTGAAGGCGGTGCCGCGGTTCGGTAGAGCGGCAGCCCAGCGCGCGGTCAGCGCGTTGACGGCCCGGACGGTGGAACTACGCGTCATCCCCACCCCTTCGAGGAACACCTGATCCCGGGAGCGTAAGGCCCAGGCGTCTGTGGCAGCCAGTGAGTTGATTGTCGCCGACCGGGATGTCAGGCGAGCCGGAGCGCGCTGTGGCGATGGCGTGCCGGGACGATGTCCGGGATGTCGGTTCGGGCGATGGCGGGTCGCCCGTCCGTGCGCGCGTTGAGCTGCCGCTGGACGAGGCCGAGTTCGGCGCGGAGCCGCTGTCGAGTCCGGCGTTCCTCGTCCCATGCCAGCCGGGACACGGAGCGGTCCCGGACGATGGAGCGGGCATAGGAGTAGGCGTCCACACGCCGCCGGACCGCCCCGGGTTGAGGTCGGCGCCGCTCCTTCGCGGCCTCGGTCAGATTCCGAGTGCTGTAGCGCAGGTCGACGAGAACCACGGACCGCCAGGGCCGACCAGGCTGCCGGTCGACTCGCGGTCCAGCCTGGGCAGTGGGGACATGGTGTGCAGTGCGGGCCACAGGACTCCCTGAGTAGCGCCGCCAGGTATCTCCTGGCGGATCTACCTGAAGCCGGTGGGACCTGTCGAACGCTCCGCTGTCATGCCTGGAAAGGTAGCGGATCACGATCGTCCCTTGCCACGCTCTGCGCAGAGATCACAGAGGTCGCAGTGGACTGCGGTCCTGACCACCCAGCCCTGACATTCCGAGGACGCGTCGCAGGCGAGCACACGGAGGAGCGCAGTGATCAGCAGCAGCCGGCCCGCCCGAATCGAACCGAGGGCAGCACGGTCAGCCCGAGAGCCGGCTGCTACCGTCCCGCCATGACAGGCCATCACCGTGTTCTCCAGTTGCTCCGGGAGCGTCCCGATCTCGCGGAGCTCGCGGCGTACCCGTTCAACTTCGACATCGCCCGGGACGAGCACGTCGAGGCCGTCCGGCTGGCCTCGGGTGCGGGGCTGGCGGCGGTGGCGGGGACTGACACGGGCGGGACGTTCTTCGTGTGCGCGGGCGGGGCGGTCCTGTACGCCGGTTCCGAGGGCGAGGCCGGACTGATCGCCGACTGCGTGGACGAGGCCCTGGAGGTGCTGATCGGCCTGCCTGGCTGGCACGACTACACCGGCCTCGATCCGGACGCCGACGACACCACGCTCGCGGCAGCGGCGGCAGACACCGAGGATGACCTCCGCGAGTACTACGGCCCGGGCCTCGACGCCGACCGCAGCGCCCTGCTTGCCGCACTGGGACTGCGCGAGATCCCGCAACCGCAGCTGATCCGCCGCCTGCACCAGGCGCTGCTGCGCACCGAGCCCGACTTCCTGCTCCTCAACGCGCAGGAGGGCTGCGTCTACACGTTGCTGGACCGGTTGCCGCGCCCGCCGCTGTGGCAGACCGTCCTTGAGCCCGGGCAGGCAGATCTGGCCCTGCTGCGCACTGATCGCACCCGCTGGTCCGAGGTGGCAGGCGATCCGTCGCGGCGGGTGACGGCCCTGCGCGCGGCCCAGTACGACCGGCGCGAGGCGGATCTGCCGTTCCTGCGCGTGCTGCTCCAGCACGAAGCCCAGTACGGCGCCACGGAGGAGTTGCGCCTGGCCGCTGTCCTCGTGGGCCGGCACGGCCGGGACCAGGACCACCAGCTTCTGCGGTCGCTCCGCGAAGTGAGTGTCGACGCCCACGGCCTGCTCGGAGGATTTCCGGACACTGCAGCGGAGTTGAGTAGCTGGGCGGCCGCGTTCGACGAGTCCGGTTACGGCGTGGACCCGGCGGACGAGCCCGAGCTCACCTGGGCGGAGCTGGCCCGCCGCCAGGGGCGCACCGAGCTGGCCCGTACCGCGCTGCTGCGTCTGCTCGACGACGCCGGGCCACGTGACGGTGCCCTGCTCGCCAGCCTTGCCGGTGCGCTCGCGAGACTCGGGGACTTCACCCAGGCAGCCCGCGCCCGGCACTTGCACGCGTCCCTCCAGGACGACCCCGCAGATCGCGGTGCGGCGCTGGTCGATCTCGCCTCGGTGCAGCGGCGGGCCGGCGACGTCGATGCAGCCTGGTGCTCCCTGCGGCAGGCCGTCGCCGTCCTCGACGGTCCGACCCCGCCCCCGCCACCGCCCACGGACCAACTGGCACTCGGCTTCAACCTTCCGGAACCGCAGCGCTCTACTTTCACTTGGCGCGCGCTGGGGCTCGGCCTGCGTGCCACCGAGGAGCACTTCCGCATCGTGCAGGAAGCTACGAAGGTCGGCCTGCCTGCCGTCGCACGGGCATCGCTCGCGGCCGGAACCGCGTTGCTGCTTGCGCTGCCCCGCCCGGCAGCGGCTCTGCACCAGCTGGCCCGGGAGACAACGGCGATGCTGGGCGCGTCGTGCGCTCCCGATCACCTCACGAAGGGCGGGTAGTGCGGGGGCGGCTGCCAGACCCAGATCCGTCAGCAGCGCGCACCGCGGGACGCTCGTGCCCCGATCGATCAGGATACGAGAAGCCGGGCGGCTGCGTCGGACGTAGCGTGAACACGGCGCCGGGAAAGCCGGCACCGGTGGTTCGCCACCGGCCACCATCGTCAGGAGGACCCATGCCGTACACCGTCGACTTCGAGAACGTGTCCACCATCGGTCTGGAGTCGTCCCCGGTCGCGGAGGCGCTCGCAGGACTGCGCGCCAACGAGGCGCGCTACTACAAGAACAAGTACGACCACGTCTTCACCGTCCGGCCCGCCGGTGAGGCTCCGGAGGCGCTCGGCTCGGTGACCCGCATCCTCTCCGAGGAGCGCGGCATCGTCATCTCCGCCCGTCCGCTCGAGGCGACCTCCTTCGAGGTGGGCGGATTCCGGATGGCTTACGTGTTCTACGAGTCCGGCCTGGCGGTCAACGTGATGTACGGCATCGAGGACGGGATGAAGCGCGCGGTGGGGTTCAAGCTTTCCGAAGGCATGGACGTTCCCGAGGAACTGGCGTCGAAGTTCAAGTTCGCGCGCCAGAAGTCCAAGCTGGCCGGAGAGATCCGCGGCTCCTTCTTCGTGATCAAGGGCGAGTACTGAGCGCCGTCCGCATCGCCGGTGGCTGCGAGTGGTCGTTGCGCTGCTGGGCTCAGGCGCACAGCACCGGCTCCCGGACCTCGCGCTCGGGGAGCGCCTCCGGGGCTGTCCCCTCATCCGCCGCCGCCTCCCGGCCGCCGGTGCGGGTTGCGCCGGCGCCCGCGATCACCACCAGGATGATGCCGGCCGCCGGCGCCGGGCCGGGGATCTGACCGAGCACCAGGATGCCCATCACCAGCGCGATCGCCGGCTCCAGGCTCATCAGGGTGCCGAATGCGCCCGCGGTGAGCCGGCGCAGCGCGAGGAATTCGAGTGTGTAGGGCAGCACGGTGCTCAGCGCGGCCAGCCCCAGCATGACGAGGACCAGCGGCCAGGTCACGTGGCCGAATTCGGACGGCGCGGCGACCAGAGTGGCGACCACGCCTGCCACCGGGAGCGAGACGGCCAGCCCCTTCAGTCCGGTGACCCGGTCGCCGACGCGCTGGGTCAGCAGAATGTACCCGGCCCAGCAGGCCGCCGCGCCGAGTGCGAAGCCGAGGCCGGCCGGGTTGATCCCGCCGTGCCAGGGTTCGGTCAGCAGGACGACGCCGAGGGCGGCCGACGCCGCCCAGTGCTTGCGCCCGCCACCGGGGCGCAGGAGGGAGACCGCGAGCGGGCCGAGGAATTCCAGCGCGCTCGCGGTGCCGAGCGGGAGGCGTGCGGCGGACAGCATGAAGAGCAGCACCATGCCGGCGGTCACCAGGCCCAGCAGTGTGCAGGCCAACAGGTCCCGGCCGGCGAAGTCACGAAGGCGCGGGCGTATCAGCACCAGGACCAGCAGGCCGGCCCAGGCCAGTCGCAGCCCGGCCGTGCCCACGGCGCCGAGCTGGGCGAAGAGCGGTACCGACAGGGCCAGCCCGAGCTGGACCGAGGACATCGCCGCCACGGCCATCAGGGCTCCGCCCTGGGCGGTGCGCAGCTGCGGGCGGGTGGCGAGGGGACGGGCGACGGCTTCCAGCGGGCTCATGGCCACCAGTACATGACGCGCGCATCATTGCCGTCCACGTGGAGATCATGGACAAACCGTTCGGGAAAGCTGAACAATGGCCGGATGGACACACGGCGGCTGCGGATTCTCGCGGAGTTGTCCCGGCTGGGCTCGATGCGCGCGGTCGCGGATGTGCTCGGCATCACCACCTCGACGGTCTCGCAGCAGATCGCCGCCCTCGCCCGCGAGATGGACACCGCGCTGATCGAGCCCGCCGGGCGGCTGGTCCGGCTGACGCCGGCGGGTCGCAGGCTCGCCGAACACGCGGTGACGATCCTTGCCGCGGTCGAGACGGCGCACCGCGACCTCAGCCCCGGAGCCGAGCCCAACGGCACTCTGCGGGTGGCCGGCTTCGCCACCGCCATTCGCGGATACCTGCTGCCCATCGTGGTAGACCTCGCCGCGACCAGTCCGCAGGTCCGCGTCCTCATCCGCGAACACGAGCCCGCCGAGTCGCTGGAGCTGCTGGCCGCCGACGAGGTGGACCTCGCGCTCACCTACGACTACAACCTGGCTCCGGCCGCCGACGATCCCACGGTCAGTGCGACCCCGCTGTGGACCACCAGGTGGGGGCTCGGCGTGCCGGCCGACGCCGAGCCGGGCGACGGGACGACGCCGGACGTCTTCGCCCGCTTCCGGTCGCACGACTGGATCGTCAACTCCCGCAACACGGCGGACGAGGAGGTCATCCGCACGCTCGCCTCGATGGCGGGGTTCCGGCCCTGGGTCACCCACCAGGCCGACAGCCTCGACCTGGTGCAGGAGATGATCGCGGCGGGCCTGGGCGTGGCGCTGCTACCGACCGGCTTCCCGGTCCTGCCCGGTGTGCGGTTCGTCCCGCTGGCCGCCCCCGACGTCGAGCTGCGCGCCTACGCGGTGGCCCGACACGGCCGCCTCGACTGGCCGCCGCTCGCGCTGGTGACCGACCGGCTCAACGCCGCCGCGAGCCGATGACCCTCGATTTCGCCCCGCCGGGCCCGCAGCGATTCGACTCCGCCCGGTGCTGATTCCCGTGGTGGCCGCCGAAGATCGCCGGGCGGGCGCTCGGCAGCGCTGGTTGCCCCGCTGTCGCGCGAGGTACCGCGCCGCCTGCGGCTGCTGGTCCAACCGGACACCGGTGCGAGGCCGGGGCCACGGTCGCCCAACGGATGCGTGACCGGGCCCCGCGGTCCCCGGTCAGCGCAGGGTCAGGGTGCGCCACGGGCTGCTCGGCGCCCGTACCAGGGCGTTGTGGGCGTCCAGCGCCTCCTGGTAGGTCTGCTCAGGCGAGCCCTGCCGACCCATCTGCACCACCCGGCCGAGGACGTAGGCGGCGGAGAAGCTGAACCAGTTGGGGTAGGTCTGCGCGCACGCGCTGCCGGCCTGCCGGACGATCTCTTCGGCACGCTCGCGGTCGCAGAAGCCGCCCGCCAGGCCCCAGAGGCCCATGTTCACCGCGCGGCCGAGGTCCCAGGCGGCCTGCGTGTGGATGACGCCGTCGTGCGGCAGCAGGCCGTCGCGGCGCAGCCAGCCCTCGCAGCGCCCGACCAGGCCGGCCACGTCGAGCAGTTCGTTCCGGGCCTTGTCCGCGGTGCCGTGCTGCTGGCACCAGGCCGTGACCGCCCGGGTCAGAGTGGTCGGATCGGCGGAGGGTGCCGACTGGCCGGCGTACTGCGGCCGCAGGGACAGTACCCGGTCGACCGAGGTGAGTTGCTCGGTGTCGAGCAGCCGGTCGACCTGGGTGCGCCACTGCGCGGCGGTCTCGATGCTCCACCACTTCTGCAGCGTCCTGCGCGTCTGCTCGTAGTCCAGCCGGTCGGCGCCCATCGTGTTCCACGGTCGGGCGCCCATCACGGCCAGCTGTGCGCCGCAGGCCAGCGCGCGGGCCAGGTCGCCGTCCTGCGGCTCGGACCTCATGGTGCGGACGGTGCCGAGCAGGTCCTGCCAGGTGCCGACGGTGTCCTGGTTCCGCTTCAGCCACAGCGCGACGTCGCCCACCTTCAGCCGCGTCTCGATCCGGCTGCCGCGGTTGACGACGAGGGTCCAGTCCGGGCTGGTCTTGCCCACCCACGGGACGAGGGCGGGCCACATCATCTTGTCGAAGAAGACCCCGTCAGGACGCTGCGCGGGCAACAGCCCCCGGGTGTAGACGTCGAGCGAGGTGCGCGTCCACCGTTTGGTCTTCACCAGGGACGTACCGCGCACCTGCTGGCCGGCGAGGCGCGCGTCGGCGTGGTCGAGCAGGCACGGGACGAACACGTCGGTGGCGGCGAGCACGGTGAGGAACGACCCGAGGTCGTCGTTGCGCTTGGCCTCGAAGAGACGCTGCTCCTCGTCGGTCGGCGCGATCCAGCCGTCGGCTTCCAAGACCCCCCCTTGAATGTGCGGACTCGGGCGGTCGAGCCGGTCCAGCCAGGTGGCAGAGGCTAGCGCGTACGTGCGAGTCGTCGCAACGCGACGGTTGACAGGTACATCTGACGTCACGTCATCGCTGCGGTGGTGAAGCGGCCGAGGACCTTCTCGCGAGCTCGTCCCCGTCGTCGGCCCGCCGGATGCCGATGCTGCGCGGTTCGCCGTGTGGGCCGCGCCACAAACCGGCGTCCTCGCCGCTGATAGGCGCAGCCTCCCAACGGCCGTAGCATGAGCGGAATGGAGCTGCGCCAACTCCGGTACTTCCTCGCGGTCGCCGAGGAGCTGAACTTCGGCCGGGCCGCTGCCCGGCTGCTGATCGCCGGGCCGTCCCTGTCCCAGCAGATCAAGGCCCTGGAACGCGACCTCGGGGTGGTCCTGTTCGACCGCGACCGGCGCTCGGTCGCGCTCACCGCGGCGGGCACCGCGCTGCTCCCGCACGTGCGCGCCCTGCTGGACCGGGCCGACGACCTGCGGCGCCGGGCCGGGCGGCTGTCCGGTTCGGAGCCGGTCCGGCTGGGCTACGTCAGCTGGTTGCCGCCCGACCTGACCGCCCGCACCTCCGCGGTGGCCCGGGTGCACATCGACACGTGGGTCGCGCCCTCCCACGCCCAGGCCGCCCGGGTCGCCGACGGCAGCCTGGACCTCGCGGTGTGCTGGGTGCGGGACGAGGAGCTGGAACAGCTGGGCCTGGCAGCCCGGTTGGTCGGCGTGGACCGGCTCCAGGCGGTGTCCGCGGGGGCCGGCGGCGGCGCTGTGCGCGCCGGGGACACCGTCGCGCTCCTGGACGACGACGTCACCTCCTGGGCGTCGTGGAACGCCTACGCCGAGGAACTGGTCCGCGACACGGGTGCCCGGGCGGAGCACATCGCCGACGGCGGCGTCATGGGTCCGGCGTTCTTCGACCATGTCCGCCGCCTCGGCCGACCGGTCGTCAACTGTCCCAAAGGCCAGACCGTTCCACTGCCGCCCGACCTGGTCCAGCGCCCGATCGTGTCGCCGCAGGTGTACTGGACCTGGTCACTGGTCCGGCGTGCCGACGAGCAGCGCGCGGCGGTGCTCGCCGTGGTCGACGTTCTCTGCGAGGCGGTCGGCGGCCTCGGGCTGTACGGCCCGGACGCCTGGCTGCCGGCGGGCGACCGGGACCGGCACCGGCAGATCCACAGTTAGGGCGCTGACCAGGGCTGGAAGGCCGGGCCTTCCAGTAGGGAGGCAGCCGGTCCTGGCGCCGGGCCGGTGGGGCGTTGCCCTTCGCGTACCGGCCTGCCTACCGTGGCGGAGTCGATCAGCGGCCGGAGCCGGGGTCGAGGCCATGTCGTCCCGGCCGGCCACGTAATCCCACCCGCCCATCCGCCTATCCAGCCACCCAGCTCGCGCTCGGTTGCATCCCGGAGTGCTGTCATGAGCATGCCTGATCAGAAGGTCGTCGTCATCACCGGTGCCTCGCGGGGGATCGGCGCCGGCCTCGTCGACGCGTACCGCAGGCTCGGTCACGCCGTCGTCGCCACCTCGCGCACGATCGCACCCGCCAACGACGCGGGCATCCTGACCGTGCAGGGCGACATCGCCGACCCGGCCACCGCCGAGCGCGTCATCGCCGCCGCCGTCGAGCGGTTCGGCCACATCGACACCCTGGTCAACAACGCGGGCGCCTTCGTCGCCAAGCCCTTCACCGACTACACCGCAGACGACTACGCCACCGTGACCGGTGCGAATTTGATCGGATTCTTCCAGCTCACACAGCTGGCCGTCGGCCAACTGCTCACCCAGGGCGGTGGACACATCGTCACCATCACCAGCAGCCTGGCCGACAACGCCGACGCCAGGGTCCCGTCCGTGCTGGCTTCACTGACCGAGGGCGCACTGCGGTCCGCCACCAAGTCGCTGGCCATCGAGTACGCGACCCGCGGCATCCGCGCGAACGCTGTCTCCCCGGGCGCCATTCGAAACCCGACGCACGCCGAGGAGACCCACCGGTTCCTCGCCGACCGGCACCCCGCCGGCCGGATCGGCGAGGTGGGCGACATCGTCGACGCGGTCCTCTACCTGGAGAACGCGCTGTTCGTGACCGGCGAGATCCTCCACGTGGACGGCGGCATCAGGGCCGGCAACTGAGGCCCTCTCCCCGGCCGGGCCAGCCGAGCCGGGCCAGCCGGGCCGGCCCGACCGGCAGTTCGACGTGCGGCGTCGCAGTCGTTCGACCAAATCGACTCTGGTTATCCGTAGTTAACACACAGTAAGGCTAACCCTCAGCCCATGCCTGCAGATGATCTACACAGCGCTGCATCGTCGCAATCCACCTTCCAGCCCCTCCAGCCGGATGACCCGGCCGAGGTGGCCGGCTACCGGCTGTACGCGCGGCTCGGAGCCGGCGGGATGGGCCGGGTCTACCTCTCCTACACCCCGGGTGGCCGGCCGGTGGCGCTGAAGGTGGTCCGTCCCGAGTTCGCCGAGGACCCGGAGTTCCGGCGTCGGTTCACCCGAGAGGTGGCCAACGCGCAGCGGATCCACGGTCTGTACACCGCCCAGGTGATCGACGCGGGCAGCACGGCCGTTGGCGCCCCGTGGCTGGTCACCGCGTACGTGCCGGGGCCCTCGCTCCAGCAGGTGGTGCGCGAGCACGGCGCGCTGCCGGTGCGCACCGTGCTGCTGCTGCTCGGCGGCATCGCCGAGGCGCTGCAGGCGATCCACAGCGTCAACGTCGTGCACCGCGACCTGAAGCCCGCCAACGTGCTGGTGGCCGCCGACGGCCCGCGGGTGATCGACTTCGGCATCGCCCGGGCCGCCGACGCCACCGCGCTGACCGGCACCGGGCTCCGGATCGGCTCGCCCGCCTTCATGGCGCCCGAGCAGGCCCAGGGCGGGGCGGTCACTCCCGCCACCGACGTCTTCGCGCTGGGCGCGCTGGCCGCCTACGTGGCGAGCGGCGTGTACCCGTTCGGCGAGGGCCCGGAGACCGCGGTGCTCTTCCGGGTGGTGTACGAGCCGCCGGAGCTGGACGCGGTGCCCGAGGACCTGCGCGACCTGGTGCAGCGCTGCCTGGCCAAGGAGCCCGAGGACCGGCCCACGCCGGCCGAGATCATCGAGATCGCCCGCAGCCACCCCTCGGTCGGCGGGCAGCTGCGGTTCGCCGACGACTGGCTGCCCGCGCCGGTGGCCACCGAGCTCACCCGGCGTTCCGACCTGCCCAGGACGCCGCCGGTCCCCACCGCCCTGGCAACGGCTCCCTCGCTCAGCGCCCCTGGGCCGACGTCAGCAGCCGTTCCCCCGCCTCTGCTCAGCGACATGCCCACCACACGGGCGCGGTATCCGGAGCAGACCGGGCCGGTCCCCGAGGCCGCGCCGGCGCCCGCGGCGGGGCAGGCCAAGGCGAAAGGCGTCTCCTGGAAGACCCTGCTGACCATCGCCGTGGTGGTGGCGCTCGGCGGCACGCTGGGCGGGGTGCTGCTCACCCGGAACGACCGGAACGACAGGTCGACCACCGCCGGCAACCCCGCCCAGGCCCCGGCCGCCGCGAAATCCCCGGCCGCGCCCACCACCGCGTCCACCACCGCGTCCACCACCGCGTCCACCAGCGCGCCCAGCGCACCCGGCTCGGTCGGCGGCGGCTCGGCGCCCGCCACCGCAGGGAGCTACACCCCGCTGGTGAGCAAGGTCGAACTGAGTATCCCGGCAAGCCTGTTCGCCAGCGAGGCGTACCAGATCGACCTGGTCGGCGGCAAGACGGCCCCTGCTGTCACCACCCCCAAGTGGGCGCTCGCCCTGACGCACCAGAGCCCTACCGGTAGCGCCTCGGCCGACTCCTTCAGCGCGGCCGGCTTCGACCTCTCCGACTTCGCCGTGCTGACCGACCCGTCGTCCACCCCGGCCCAGTGCAACGCCGCGATCGACACCCAGCCCGAAGCCAACGTCGGCTTCGCCCAGGTGAACGGCGGCCGGCTGCTCTGCATACGCGACCGCGCCACCAACAGCATCGCGATCGCGACCATCGAGACCGCCGACGCACAGACCGGCGAGGTCAAGCTCTCGCTGAGCACCTGGCAGGGCAACTCCTGACCCCGTCCGCCCTGGCCCGGTGAACCCACCCCGACACCAACGACCGCGTCGACGCACACGGCCCCGGCCCGACCACCGCTGCTGCCCGTTCTTCTCCGGAGGTTGGGCGCCTGGGGACCGGGCAGCTGAGCCCGGAGGACGCGTAGCACGGCGCGCCGTCAGCTCTGATCGACCTTGGCACGAAGGGTGTTGTAGTCGGCGAAGGCCGACTCGACGCCGGCGCGGGTCAGTCCGTAACGCGCCAGGTCGTAGCTGTGCGGGCGGGTGCCCCTGGGACGAGCGGTGATCTCGGGAAGCCGGGCCGCGGTGGCACTCGTCCAGCCGGCGCCGATGGATTCGTAGAGTCTGGGGGCGCCGGTGGCGGGGTGGGCCCCGAGCCAGGAGTAGGGGACGTCCACCAGCGCCTCGGCGGGGATCGAGGCACGGGCCGCCAGGCCCCGGGTCATGGCGCGGCTCAGCACGTCGAGCCAGGTGGCGCCGATTCCGTGCAGGTCGAGGGGGCGGACGGTGATGGCCATACCGTGCTCGACCAGGCTGCAGAAGGACGCCACGACGGTGACCGGGTCGCGGTGGGTCCACACGATGGTGGCATCCGGGAAGACGGTGCGCAGTGCGTCGAGGTTCTCCAGGTGCATGGGTGACTTCAGCACCCAGCGGCGGCGCGGGCGACCGTACTGGAGCACCTGGAAGACCTGCTTGAGGTAGCGGTAGTCGGGGACGAAGTCCCGTTCGTAGTGCCGGGCCGTGTAGTTGGGAATGCGGGCCTGGGACAGTGGCATGACCGTGTGCGGGAGGGCGAAGGTGCACTCGTCAGGGCCCTCGGCGTCGAGCGGGTGGATGTCGCGGAACCGCGGGGCGAACAGGTCGATCGCGCCGACCATCCGACGCGCGGCGGTGATCGCCCTCCGGCGCTGATCGGGCGTCAGCTCCAGGTCGGGGGTGAGCAGTTCCCACAGCAGCGGGCTGCGGTGCTCGGCGGAGAGGGACAGGATGCCGTGGGTCAGTGTGGTGGCGGTGCGCGGCAGACCTACCACGAACACCGGCTGCTCGATGGGCTCGTGCTCGATCGCGGGGTGCTGGGAGAGCAGTCGGCGGATCCGGGCCCGGTTGCTGAGCTGCCTGCGGACGTGGGCCTGCGCGGATGCCCAGCCGACCGGGGTGAGGTTGTCGTCCCTCGACCAGTTGCGCAGCAGCAACCGGAAGTCGTCGGCGAACAGTTGGTCTCCGTCTGCCTGCGCGGTCGCGGCGATGAGCCGGTCGAAGACCTGGTCGGGGTCGCGACGAGCACCGAAGCCCGGCCGGAGCAGCAGGTTGGCCAGGGTGAGGGCGAGCGGGGCGGCAGGCAAGGGGTGTGTTCCTTCGGTAGCAGGGTTGGAGAGGAACGCGGGCCTCTCGGATCGTGTCGACGATCTCGTGGCCGGGGGTGCCAACCGTCAGTACGACGACCGGTGGACCGGTGCCGTCCGCAGAGCGGAGCTCATCCGCAACCATTCGGTACCCGGGCCCACTTGGACACCGAAGCCGGCTGGGGCGCGTTCCCGGAGCCCGGCGTCCGGTAGGTGGAACGGGGTGATCCCGATGACGGGGTCGGTCGGCGAACAGCAGGGTCTCATGGACTCTCCGGTATGCATCGTGACGCAGCTGGGGCATGAGCTGGGCATGAGCTGGGCATGAGCTGGGGCGGAAGGGCGCGACGCGCACTTCGCTCCTCGGGGGCGCTATTGCGCCATCCCGCGATCCGGTCCAACCTGAAGACTACTGAGCAGTAAGGACCGTCAGGTTAAGCCAATGTTGCGCGTGCATGTCAACACATTGCCGAAGTAAATCCTTCGGGATCCGGCCCGGCCGGCAGCCGGTCGGCAGATCCTCCGGAGGCCGCTCCTGCCGCGCGTCCACCCCCTTGGCCCCGATCGTGCGATCAGGTAGCGTGCCCTCCTGGCATACGAGGAGAGCTGGTCGCCACCGGTCCACTCGCAAGGGTGAACTGGCAGTCAGGCGGCGGTGGTTCACCTCGACTCGGCGTCGTAGCCCCGCTTGGCCGCCCCCACCACGAGTCTGATTCCTGGCGTCCGAACCCTCGCGAACCGGACCAGGGCAAGCGCAGCTTCAGGAGTCGGTGCGTGCGGACGATCGCGGTCGTCACGGCTTGGGACAGCTCGAATCGGATGGAGCGCATGCGCCAGATCTGCGGGCGGGGATTCCTCATGCACGGCCGAAGACGTAGCGGGGGAGCCGGTCGAAGCGGCTCGCCGCACCTGATTGCGTCCCCTGTCGTGCACGCGCGCCCCGGGTGGCGCTGAAGGGCCCGACAGGGTGCTGTTGGTGGTCTCAGCGTGGACGGATCCAGGCCGGAGCCGGTCGCCCGGACCCGGTGAACGGCCAAGGTCGGCCGGTGGCGTCTCCACCATGCCGGCCACTGTGCGCAGCCGGCTCGCCCATGGACCCCAAGGAAGCTTTTCCCCTTTGGAGTTGATCGTGATCACAGTCGACATCCCGGCAGTCGGGGAAGCCGCGGGGGCGGCCCCGGTGGCCGCTGCCTGCGAGCGCGGCGCCACGGTGTGGCTGACCGGGTTGCCCAGTGCCGGTAAGACCACGCTGGCCTTCGCGTTGGCCGAGCGGTTGCGGGCCGAGGGCCACCGGGTCGAGGTGCTCGACGGCGACGAGGTCCGCGAGTTCCTCTCCAAGGGCCTGGGCTTCACCCGCGAGGACCGCCACACCAACGTGACCAGGATCGGCTTCGTCGCCGAGAAGCTGGCCTCCCACGGCGTCAAGGTGCTCGCCCCGGTGATCGCCCCCTACGCCCACTCGCGCGCAGCGGTGCGCGAACGCCACCAGGCCGCGGGCACCGGCTTCCTGGAGGTCCACGTCGCCACCCCCGTGGAGCTCTGCTCCGAACGCGACGTCAAGGGCCTGTACGCCAAGCAGGCCGCCGGCGAGCTCTCCGGCCTCACCGGCGTGGACGACCCCTACGAGGCACCCCAGTTCCCGGAGCTGCGCCTTCAGACCCAGGGCCGGACGGTGGCCGAGTCCGCCGCCGAGCTGCACGCCTTCCTGACCGAGAGGGGCCTCGCGTGAGTACCGCGACCGACATCCCGACGCAGGCGCAGGACCCCGACGACTCGGGCGGGCCTTTCGCCCTGTCGCACCTGGACGCCCTGGAGGCGGAGTCGGTGCACATCCTGCGCGAGGTGGCGGGCGAGTTCGAGCGGCCGGTGATCCTCTTCTCCGGCGGCAAGGACTCGATCGTCATGCTGCACCTGGCACTGAAGGCCTTCGCCCCGGCGCCGGTCCCGTTCTCGCTGCTGCACGTCGACACCGGCCACAACTTCCCCGAGGTGATCGCCTACCGCGACCGCGTGGTGGCCCGGCACAACCTGCGCCTGCACGTCGCCCTGGTGCAGGACTTCATCGACGACGGCCGGCTGCGCGAGCGCCCCGACGGCACCCGCAACCCCCTGCAGACCGTCCCGCTGCTGGACGCCATCGAGAGCGGCAGGTTCGACGCCGTCTTCGGCGGCGGGCGCCGCGACGAGGAGAAGGCCCGCGCCAAGGAACGCGTCTTCTCCCTGCGCGACGAGTTCGGCGCCTGGGACCCGCGCCGCCAGCGCCCCGAACTCTGGTCCCTCTACAACGGCCGCCACGCGGTGGGCGAACACGTCCGCGTCTTCCCGCTGTCCAACTGGACCGAGCTGGACGTCTGGCAGTACATCGCCCGCGAGTCCATCGACCTGCCGCAGATCTACTACGCCCACCAGCGCGACGTCTTCGCCCGCGACGGCATGTGGCTGACCGCCGGCGCCTGGGGCGGCCCCAAGGACGGCGAGCAGGTCCAGCGCCGCCTGATCCGCTACCGCACGGTGGGCGACATGTCCTGCACCGGCGCCGTCGACTCCCACGCCGCCACCATCGAACAGGTCATCGCCGAGATCGCCGCCTCCCGCCTGACCGAACGCGGCGCCACCCGCGCCGACGACAAACTCTCCGAAGCCGCCATGGAAGACCGCAAGCGCGAGGGGTACTTCTAACCATGACCACCACCACCCACGCCGCCACCGCCACCTCCCTGCTGCGCTTCGCCACCGCCGGCTCCGTGGACGACGGCAAATCCACCCTCGTCGGCCGCCTCCTGCACGACTCCAAATCGGTGCTGGCCGACCAACTGGAAGCCGTCGAACACGCCTCCCGCAAACGCGGCCAGCACACCCCCGACCTGGCACTGCTCACCGACGGCCTGCGCGCCGAACGCGAGCAGGGCATCACCATCGACGTCGCCTACCGCTACTTCGCCACCACCCGGCGCCGCTTCATCCTCGCCGACACCCCCGGCCACGTGCAGTACACCCGCAACATGGTCACCGGCGCCTCCACCGCCGAACTCGCCGTCGTCCTCGTCGACGCCCGCAACGGCGTCGTCGAGCAGACCCGCCGACACGCCGCCGTCGCCGCCCTGCTACGCGTCCCACACCTCGTCCTGGCCGTCAACAAGATGGACCTCGTCGACTACGCCGAGCCCGTCTTCGCCGCCATCGCCGCCGAGTTCACCGCCTACGCCGCCTCCCTCGGGGTGGGCGACATCGTCGCCGTGCCGATCTCCGCACTGGCCGGCGACAACGTCGTCGAACCCTCCGCCCACATGGACTGGTACGGCGGCCCCACCCTCCTCGAACACCTCGAGACCGTCCCGGTCCACACCGACCCCAGCCAGCAGCCCGCCCGCTTCCCCGTGCAGTACGTCATCCGCCCGCAGAGCACCACACACCCCGACTACCGCGGCTACGCGGGCCAGTTGGCGTCCGGCGTACTGCGCACCGGCGATGCGGTCACGGTGCTGCCCGCCGGACACACCACCACCGTCGCCGGCATCGACGTCCTCGGCACCCAGAGCGACACCGCCTGGGCACCCCAGTCGATCACCGTGCGCCTCGCCGAGGACATCGACATCTCCCGCGGCGACCTGATCACCGCCGGCCCCACTCCCGTCCCCACCAAGGACGTCGAGGCCACCGTCTGCCACCTCCACGAACGCCCGCTGCGGGGCGGCGACAAGGTGCTGCTCAAGCACACCACCCGCACCGTGCGCGCACTGGTCAAGGAGATCACCTACCGCATCGACATCGACACCCTCGAACAACGCCCCGAGGCAACCGAGTTGAACGTCAACGAGATCGGCCACCTGCTGCTCCGCACGGCCGAGCCGCTCGCTCTCGACCCCTACGTCGACAACCGCCGCACCGGCTCCTTCCTGCTGATCGACCCGGCCGACGGCACCACCCTGACCGCCGGCATGACCGGCGAGTCCTTCACCGGCACCCCGGCGGCAGCAGCAGCGGCAGCGGACGAAGCGGAGGACTGGGTCTGATGCCCGGCGAGGCTTTCCTGGACGAAGTTGATGCCGGTGTGAACTGCCGACCACGGTAGGCGACACCGGCGGCAACCCGGATGCGAGAAGACCGAAACGGATGCTGCCTGACAGAAAGGCACTTCGACGATATCCGAACGCGCTCACCTGCGCACCGCAAGGCGCCGCCGGGAGTCAACTGACGATGCGAGGTCGCACCACACACCCGAGAGCGTGACGCCGCGCCCACCAAGGCCGACGTGGGGGAGAGCGACTGCGTCGAACTGAATGAAACGCGGCTGGCAACGCGGTAAAGTCGCAGCTCACGAAGTGTCAGCCCCGCGCTCGCGGGGATGGTCCTTCGAGCCGTTGCGTGTCCTCCCAGCTGTCTGTGTCAGCCCCGCGCTCGCGGGGGTGGTTCCCGTCTGCGCTTGGCTCCTCCCGGACGGCCTTGGGGTGGGGCAACCCGCATTGCGGAGTGGGCCGTTGAGGAGAACGGCACATCGGCACGGGGGCCGCAGGTGCCTCCCGGAAGTCCGCGGAGATCCTCCAGGCGCACCTGATCGAATTCCGGTCAACTCCGCACCGGCGCACGCCGAATACCCCCTCGCTTCGCTTGCTCGCGATCGCGAGCCGGGGGTGCCCCGAGGAAGGATCGGAACCGTAACGGCGGCCGATGCTGGAGAGTTGAGGTCGATCTGTCGGCGCGAGGGCCTCTGGCGACGGCTCTGCGGGTGCTGATAAAGCATCCGTGCTGTTCAGAGATCTGATGGGCGGTCGGACGTAGTGGCTCACACAGGGGAGCGGAGGCAGCGCCTGGCAGCGTGATCACTGTGAAGGCCTTCGGAGCGCCGCGAGCGCGACCAACTCCCGGGCCGGTGGCCCGAGGCGCTGGGCGAGGTCGCACGCCTGGGCCCGCTCAATGTCGCATTCCAGGTCGGCGATCCGGTGGCGGTGCCCACGACCATCGCGATGTCGAGGAAGCCTCCTTGATGCGCGGCCTCGGCCTGGACGACTGCCGCTCCCCGATCGCGTTCAGCGCGCCTCGGACACGGACACGGACACCGACACCGACACCGACACCGCCACCGCGTGGCGGCTCGCGGCCCCCGGACCGGCGGGGGCGGGTGGTGTCACGCCGGTGAAGGCCTGCCACAGCGCCGCGTAGTGTCCGTCGGCGGCCAGGAGTTCGGCGTGGGTGCCGTCCTCGACGATCCGGCCCCGGTCGAGGACGATCACGCGGTCGGCTCGGGCGGCGGTGGTGAGCCGGTGGGCCACGATCAGGGTGGTGCGGCGCTGGGCGAGGCGGTCGGTGGCGCGGTGGACCAGGGACTCGGTGGCCAGGTCGAGTGCCGCGGTGGCCTCGTCCAGCAACAGGATGTCGGGATCGACCAGTTGGGCGCGGGCCAGGGCGATCAGCTGCCGCTGGCCGCCGGAGAGGTTGCGGCCGCGTTCGGCGACGGGGTGGTGGTAGCCGCCGTCCAGCCCGACGATCACCTCGTGCGCGCCCACGGCCCGGGCCGCCGCCTCGATCTGGGTGTCGGTAGCGTCCGGCCGTCCGTAGCCGATGGCGTCGCGCACCGTACCGGCGAACAGGTAGGGCTCCTGGGGGACGACGCCGAGGCGGTGGCGGTAGCCCTCCAGGTCGAGGTCGCGCAGGTCGTGGCCGTCGATCAGGACCGCTCCGGCGGTCGGGTCGTAGAACCGCGCGACCAGCTTGACCAGGGTGGACTTCCCCGCCCCCGTCTCGCCGACGAAGACGACCGTCTGCCCGGCGGGAATCCGCAGCTCGATGGCGGTCAGCGCGTCGGCCTCGTCCGATGGGTAGCGGAAGTGGACGGCGTCGAAGGCGATCTCGCCGCGCAGCGCGGTGACCGCTCGCGGCGTGGGCGGCAGCGGTGTGCCGGTGGGGGTGTGCAGCAGGTCCTGGATCCGGCCCAGCGCGACTGTCGCCTGCTGGTAGCCGTCGAAGACCTGCGAGAGCTGGCTGACCGGTGCGAGCAGCAGATCGATGTAGAGCAGGTAGGCCACCAGCCCGCCCACGGTGAGCGTGCCCGCGTCGACCCGGTGCGCGCCGACGACCAGCACCAGCGCGACGGCCAGGCTGCCCAGGAACTCCACGAACGGGAAGTAGAGCGCGAACAGGTGCTGGCCGCGCACCCGCGAGCTCCGGTAGGCGTCGCTGCGCTCGGCGAACCGCTGCCGGCCGCTGCCCTCCGCCCGGAAGGCCTGGACGAGCCGCAGACCGGCGGAGTGCTCACGCAGGTCGGCGTTGACGACCCCGACCTGACGGCGGGCCAGCCGGTAGGTGCGCACCGAGGCCCGGCGGAAGACCCAGGTCGCGGCGGCGGCCAGCGGGAGGGTGGCGAAGACCAGCAGCGCCAGCTTGAGGTCGATCGCCAGCAGGACGACCAGGATCCCGCCGGCGGTGAGCAGGCTGAGCAGGGCCGTGACCAGACCGGTCCGGAGGAAGGAGGAGAGCGCTTCCACGTCGGTGGCCAGAGTCGTCATGATCCGGCCGTCCACGTCGCGTTCGATGGCATCCAGGCCGAGCCGGTGCACGTGCGCGAAGATCCTCGCCCGCAGTGCGTAGAGCAGGCGTTCGCCGGTCCGGCCGGTGACTCTGGTGGCCCCGCGCTGGGCGGACCACTGGACCGCGACGGTGCCGAGGCCCACCAGCGACGCGACCCAGAGCGCGGACAGCGCGTGCCGGCGGACCCCGGCGTCGACACCGTGCCGGATCAGCATCGGGAGCAGCAGTCCGGCGGCGGTGTCCAGCGCCATCAGCAGCAGGATCGCCAGCAGCGGGCCGCGGAACCCGCGGAGCAGCTCGCGGGGACCGAGAGCGGCGGCCTCGGCGGGGACGTTCGACGCATCCAACGCGGTGAGGTCCGACGCGGTGAGGTCCGACGCGGTGAGGTCCGATGGCGCCGGCTCGGAAGCTGGCGCCGTCAAGTCCTCGGCGGAAGTCCGGGAGTGAGCCACCGTCGTGGTGCCCGCTTCCCCCGGAACGGCTGCCACGTCCGCCGCCCCGGGTCCGGCCAACAGCTGCCGGTAGAGCGGGCACCGTTCCTGGAGCTCGTCCTGGGTGCCGACGTCCACCAGCCGGCCGGCCTCCAGCACCGCGACCCGGTCGGCCAGGGCGAGGGTGGACCGGCGGCGGGCGATCAGCAGGGTCGTCCGGCCCGCGAGGATCTTGCGCAGGGCCTCATGGATGTCGGACTCGACCAGGGCGTCCACGGCCGACGTGGCGTCGTCCAGGACCAGCAGCCGGGGCTCGGTGAGGAGCGCACGGGCGAGCGCCAGGCGCTGCCGCTGGCCGCCCGAGAGCGTCAGGCCCCGGGAGCCGACGACCGTGTCGTAGCCGTCCGGCAGGTCGGTGACGAAGGTGTGCGCCCGGGCGGCCCGGGCCGCGGCGATGACCTGGGCGTCCGTCGCGGTGGGCCGCCCGAAGGCGATGTTGGCCCGGATCGTGCCGCTGAACAGGAAACTGTCCTCGGGTACCAGGCCGATCGCCGCGCGCAGCGAGTCCAGGGTCAGGTCGCGGACGTCCCGGCCGCCGATCCGCACCGCGCCGGCGGTGACGTCGTAGAAGCGCGGCAGCAGCAGGGCCAGGGTGGACTTGCCGCTGCCGGCGGCGCCCAGCACGGCGACCGTCTCGCCCGGCTCGATCCGCAGGTCGATGCCGCGCAGCACCGGCCGCCGCGGGTCGTAGCCGAAGTCCACGCCGTCGAACTCGACGGCGGCGGGCGCGTCCTCGGGGAGCTGCTGCCGGCCCTCGGCCAGTCCCGGTTGGCGGTCGATCAGCTCCAGCACCCGGACGGCGCCGGCCCGCGCCTGTTGCACGGTGGTCAGGGTGGCGGCGAACGAGGAGACCGGACCGGCGAGTTGGGCCAGATAGCTGGAGAAGGCCACGAAGGTGCCGAGGGTGATGTGCCCCTCGACCGCCATCCAGCCGCCGAGTGCGAGCATGCCGACCTGGCCCAGCACCGGCACGGCCTGCAGGGCGGAGCTGTAGTGGGCGTCCAGGCGGATGGTTCGCAGCCGGGCGGCGTACAGCCGGCGGCCGGCCAGGGCGAGCCTGGCCGCCTCCTGCCGCTCCTGGCCGAATCCCCGGGTGACCTGGGCGCCGGAGACGGCGCCCTCGACGACTCCGACGACCTTGGCCGCCTGTTCCTGCGCGTGCCGGGTCGCGGGGTAGAGCTGGGCGCGACTGCGGCGGGCGATCAGCCAGAGCACGGGGGAGACCAGCAGCGCGATCAGGGTCAGCGCCGGGGACAGCACCAGCATCACGGCCAGCGAGAGCACGAAGAGCAGCGCGTTGCCGAGGACCGTGGGCAGCAGGTAGAGCAGTGCCTGGATCAGTTGCAGGTCGCTGGTGGTCCGGCCGATCAACTGGCCGGTGTCCAGGGCGTCCTGCTGCTCTCCGTCCAGCCGGGTCAGCGCCCGGAACACATCCATGCGCAGTTCGTGCTGGACGTCGTGGGCGATCCGGGTGCCGTGGTAGCGGCGCAGATAGGCGAGCCCGTAGACGGCCGCGGCGGCGGCCAGCAGCAGGGCCGCCCACGGTGCGAGCGGCCTGCGGTGCGAGCCGACCGCGTCGTCGATGACGACCTTGGTGATCAGCGGGACGAGCGCGCTCACGGCCATGCCGCCCAGCGAGGCCCCGAACCCCACCAGCACGTCGCGCCGGTGACGCCAGACGTATCCGAGCAGGCGCCGCCACCAGTCCGCGTCGGTGCTGCTGACCGGTGCCGTCGTCATCGCAGACCTCCCGTGTGATGCCCGCTGCCGGCCGGAGCCGGCGCTTCGGGGCGGGCATGCGTCGGACCCCGACCGGGCCGTCCGCCCCGCGCCCGGCCCGGTCCCCGGAACTCAGGGATTGCACTGTACAGAATTCCGGTAAAGCGGCACGGAATTTTTCCCCTGATCGGTCGAGTCGTGCCCGAAGGGGCAATCCTGGCGGTTGGCGAATAGGGACTCGCGGGGCCGTTGACAGACCCGATAGCAGTCCTATGAAATGAGCGGAGCCGGGGTCGGTCCAAGCCTAGCCATCGCCCAAGCCGAGAGCCCACGATGCCAGCAGGCTTGCCGGCCCCGGCTCAATATCGGGATGCCATTGTCGGGATGCCATTGTCGGGATGTCGCTGTCGGGATGCCTGGGAAAGTCGGGAAGTCCGAGAGATCGGGGCGCCGGATGAGCCCGCTCAGACCGAGGTGGCGTCGGGCCGGCCGGTCGGCAGTGACCGGAGCCACTGGTCCACCTGCCGGACGGTGGTCAACCGCACCACCCGCACCTTTGGGTGGCGTTCGATCCGCTCGGCCGTCGCGCGGCGCCGGACGCCGTGCTGGGTCCAGGCCCACCGGATCGGATGGGTCGGATCGAAGAGCAGTTTCCGCCAGGTCTCCCGGTTTCCGTTCCACAGGGCCTGCCGGCCGACGACCCGGACCAGTGACCTGCGGATCACCCGGAACATGACCGTGCGACGCGGCAGGTCCAGCCAGATGACGGTGTCGGCGCATTCCCAGAGGAGCTCCCCCAGAAACGGGTGGTACTGGTCCTCGGTGAGCCACTCCGGCTCGTTCGCGAATGCCTCGACATCGGATTCGAAGGATTCCATTTTGGTCCACTCCGGACCATGGTGAAGGGCGTCGAGTTCATGGTACGGAATAGTCAGCCGCGCGGACAGCCGGGCGGCCAGTGTCGACTTGCCCGACCCCGAGATACCGCCGATGAGAATCCTGTGCACAGCCGTGAGCTCCTCAGACCCTTGTCGATTGGATAGGCCTATGAGCTGGCCCACCCGCCTCAGTTTCTCCGCCGCCGAGAGCGACGGACTGCGTGCCGCCGCCGCGTCCTGGACCGTAGCGGCCCTGGCGGACCGCCGCGCTCAGCTGACCGCGCTGGACACCGCCTGCGAGCGGATGCCGCGCCTGCGCGAGGTGGTCGACCGGCTGACCACCGCCGTGCACCGCACCGGTGCGGTCATCGCCCAGGGCACGCCGCTGGACGACAGCGTGCTGATCATGCTCGCCGGTGCCCTCGGCGAGGTCACCCCGGTGGGCAACGGCTCGCCGCCGGGGCGACTGGTCTACGACCTGGTCACCGGACCCGACTCCCCGTACGACCCCGAGGCCCTGCCGCTGCACACCGACTCGGTCTTCGAGGCCCGCCCGCATCCCCACATGGGGCTGGCCTGCGTGCGGCCCAGCCCTGGCGGCGACGGGCTGACCACCCTGGCACGGGCCGACCGGCTGGCCGAGGCGGTGGCCGAGCGCGACCCGCACCACCTGAGGCTGCTCCAGGACCCCTGCTTCCCGTTTGCCAAGCTCCGCGGCGGCCGGGCCGACCCCGACACCGCCGTCCGCCGGTCGCCGGTGCTGCGGGTCGAGGGCGACGACGTCACCGTGACCTTCCACGGCCGGCATGTCAGGGAGGGCATGCAGCTGCGGCCCGCAGCGGTCGACGCCGAGCACCGCGCCGCGCTGCGGACCCTGGAGGCGGTGCTGGCCGAGCCCGGGTTCTCCACGGTGGTGGCGCTGGACCGGGGTGACCTGCTGCTGACCGACAACCAGCGGGTGCTGCACGGCCGGACGGAGGTTCTGCCGGCCGCGGGGGAGCGCCACGTCAAGCGGATCAAGATCTGGAGCGACTGAGCACGCCCCGGCCGGCCCGGCCGTCGGGAAAGCCCGCCCGCCCAGACGCGCGCGCCCGACGGCCGGGCCCGGCCCCGCGCGCCTGGGCGGGGCCGAGGCACCGGCCGCAGCGCCGCTCAGAGCAGCAGATCGGGCTCCTCGTGCACGATCTGCTCCCACAGGTTGAGGAAGAGCGTCGAGCCGTCCCCGCGGGCCTGGTCGTGGTTGGCCCGCGCCACCTCCGGCGGAATGAGCGTCAACTCGCCCGCCGCCGCGGCCAGCAGCTGGGCCTGCGCGGCCCGTTCGGCGATGACGAACAGCGCCGCCGCCTCGTCCACGCTGCGCCCGGTGGTCAGCAGGCCGTGGTTGGCGAGCACGGCCACCCGGTTGCTCCCCAGGTGGTCGACGATCCGCTTGCCCTCCTCCTCGCCGCGCACCAGGCCCTCGAACGGGATCACCACGTTGTCCTCGAAGAACATGCAGGAGTCCTGGGTGATCGGCAGCAGCGGCTGGGACAGCGCCGAGAGTGCCTTGCCGTACACCGAGTGGGTGTGCGCGGTGGCCATCACGTCGGGGCGCGCCGCGAAGATGTGCGAGTGGATGGTGAAGGCGGCGGTGCTGACCCGTCCCTCGCCGTGGACCGCGAGGCCCTGCGGGCCGACCAGGACGAGGTCGGAGACCCGCAGCCGGCTGAAGGCGCGCCCGAGCGGGTTCAGCCAGAAGTGGTCCGGGAGTTCGGGGTCGCGCACGCTGAGGTGGCCGGCGAGCTGCTCCTCGAAGCCCAGCCGGGCGAAGATGCGCAGCGCGCCCACCAGCCGCTCCTGGCGCCACCGGCGGTCCTGCTCCACCGTCAGGGTGACTGGTTTGGTGGGGAGTTCAGGCCTGGGCCGGGCCCGGAGCGAGGCGACGAACGGTGAGACCTGCTGAACGCCTGCGGAATCGTCGACGGTAGCTGTCATCCTGCGGCCTCCGCTGGGAGTGGTGGTGAGGAATCGCGAAAGGGAGATGGAAGGCACCTCGGTCGGCGTGCGATCCAGCGGCACCATGGTAAGCCGTCCCGCGCATTCCGGTACTACGGAAAAGTGTATTTCTGTCCCGTGTACCGGCTGCTCCGATTTAAACTGAATGTTCCCCTCAGGACAGTTCTTCCTGCCCCGAAGGGCAACGTCCCAGCTGGTCGGGTCCGCACCCGGCCGAACAGTCGGACGGTCCGGAATTTTCCTTTCCGGAATACCCGGCCAGGCTTAGAGTGCAGTGATGCATCAGGGACGACGAACAGGCGGCCGGTTATGACCGTGGTTCAGGTGCTGCGGCACCGCGGTGTTGCGGATGGTCTGTCGCTGCCACCCGATCTGGCCGCCGCGGTGGAGATTATCGATATTCCGCCGGACGGCCCGTTGCCGCCGGGCCTGTCCGCACCTGTCCTCTTCACCGGGGCGTGGCGCGGCGGGATGCCCAATCTCTACCGGACGGTGGAGCAGGGTGGTGTGCGATGGGTTCATCTCTACGGTGCGGGGGTCGAGGAGCTCGACCTGCGGCGGCTCTGCGCCGGCGGCCGGCTGGTCACCAACTCGGCGGGCGCCGGGGCGGTGCCCATCGCGGAGTGGACCATGGCGACGCTGCTGGCCTTCGAGAAGCAGCTCCCCGAGACCTGGCTGCGCGACGCGCCGGCGAACTGGTACGAGCGCAAGCCGCTGGGCACCCTGTCCGGGCGCCGGCTCGCGGTCCTCGGACTCGGGCACATCGGGACGGCGCTCGCCCAGCGAGCCGTCCCCTTCGGGGTCAGGGTCCGCGGGCTGCGCCGCCGGGCTGGCGGGCCGGCCGTGCCGGGGGTCGAGCTGGTCGACTCACTGCCCGAGCTGCTGGCACAGGCCGAGCACGTGGTGCTCACCGCGCCGCTCACCTCGGCCACCCGCGGTGTCATCGACGCGAAGGCGTTCGAACTGATGACGCCGGGTGTGCACCTGGTCAACGTGGCGCGCGGCGGCCTGATCGACCACGACGCGCTGCGCGAAGCGCTCGACACCGGCGTGGTGGCCCGGGCGTCCATCGACGTGCCGGATCCGGAGCCGCCGCCGGCCGGCCACTGGCTCTACGCCCATCCCAAGGTCCGCCTGACCCCGCACCTGTCGTACGCGTGGCCGGGGTCCCGGGCGGCCCACGCCGAGATCTTCGTCGACAACCTGCGCAGATACCTGCGCGGCCGTGAGCCGGTGAACCGGGTCGACCCGGACGCCGGCTACTGAGGCCCGGACACCGGCTACCGAGGCCCGGACGCCGGCCACTGAAAACCCGGACACCGGCTACTGAGACCCGGACATCGCATCCGCTCGGAGAGGAGCAGTGGCATGACCTGGCCCACTCGCATCGGGATGCCCGGCGGCATCCGCACGGCGCTCGACGAGAGCGCCGCCCGCTGGTCCGTGGACCAGCTGGCGCGGCCCGAGGTACAGCGGCGCGCGCTCGAGGACGCCGGCCGGAACGTCGCGGGCCTGCGGGACCTGCTGGGGGAGGTCACCGAGACCGTGCACCGCAGCGGCGCCGTGCTCGTCGCGGGGTTCCCGCACGGCTCCAGCGCCCTGGTGGTCTTCGCCGCCGCGCTCGGCGAGGTGAACGCGACGTACAACGGCCCGGCCCCGGGCCGGCTGGTCCACGACCTGGTCGCGGCCGCCGGAGCGGACTACCAGAAGGCCGATCCGCCGCACAACGACTCGGTCTTCATCGAGCGGCCGCACGCCTTCATCGGTCTGCTCTGCATCCGGCCCAGCGGGCGCCAGGACGGGCTGACCGAGCTGATCCGGGCCGCCGACGTGGTGGACGCGCTGCGCGAACGCGGCGCCGACCTCGAGGCGCTCCAGGACCCGTGCTTCCCGTTCGCCGAGCCCGAGCCCAAGGACCCGAGCGCTGGTCCGCCGGCCGTGCACCTGCGCCCGGTGCTGAGCGGGGAGGGCACGGGGGCCACCGTGCTGTGGCGGCCGACCCGGGTGCGGGCCGGTCTGCGGCTGCGCCCTGACGCCCTGGACGCGCGCCACCGCGCGGCGCTGGCGGCCTTCGAGGCGGTGCTGACCGAGCCCGGGCTGGCCACCCGCGTCCTGCTGGGCGCGAGCGACCTGCTGCTGCTGGACAACCGCCGTGCGCTGCACGGCCGTACGCCGGTGGCGCCCGGCGGGAACGACCGGCACCTCAAGCGGGTCAAGGTCCATGCCTGAGGGGTCCATGCCTGAGGGGTCCGGCCCCGGCCCGGCCCCCCGGGCCGCCGGGCGGATCCCCGCGGCCTCCGCGCTGCTGCGGTTCCGGGGCGCGGTCTCGCTGGAGCGGTACGACGACTGGGTGGCCCCCTGGCGCATCCCGCACCGGGAGCGCGACCTCTACCTGCCCGAACGCGGGACCGAGCGGGGCGCCTTCACCGCCGGGGTCCGGCTCACCCTGCGGACCGACAGCAGCTGGCTGAGCTGCCGCTACCGCTCCCACCCGCCGCCCGACATGGGTGAGCCCAAGGAGGTCGCGCGGGTCGACGTCTGCTGCGACGGTCGGCTGGTCGCCACCGTCGAGCTGGCGACCGACGGCGCCGAGAGCTCCTTCCGGGTCGCCGGACTGCCGGCCGGCTCGAAACGGGTTGAGTTGTGGCTGCCCTGCTACAACCGCTTCGAACTGCGCGAGCTCGAGGTGGCGCCGGACGCCGAGGTGACCGCCGACGACCAGGTGTCGCCCCGGTGGGTCCACTACGGCAGCTCGATCTCCAACGGGCGCGGCGCCACCTCGCCGGGCCGGGCGTGGCACGCCCTGCTCGCCCGGTCCGCGGGCCTGGATCTGACCTCGGTCGGCCTGGGCGGCGTCTGCCACCTGCAGCCGGCGTTCGCGCGGCTGATCCGCGACACCCCGGCCGACCTGCTGACCTGCTGCATCGGGATCAACGTCTGCAAGTACGGGACGCACAACGCGCGCAGCTTCTCCGACGCCCTGATCGGCTTCCTGCAGATCGTCCGCGAAGGGCACCCGGGCACGCCGCTGGTGGTGACCTCCGCCATCCACTCCCCGCGCTGGGAGGACGCTCCGGGAGCCGCCGGGCTGACCCTGCCGGAATACCGCGAGTTCACCCGGCGCGCGGTGGCGGCCCTGCGCCGGCACGGCGACCGCGACCTGCACTACGTCGACGGACTCCAGCTGTTCGGTCCGGCCGACGAACACCTGATGCTCGAACCCCCGGGGAGTGCCCCGCTGCACCTGGGACCACGGGGTCACGTGCTCTTCGCGAGCCGGCTGCGCCGTGCCCTGCGGGAACTCGCGGTTCCCGCCCTGACCTCCTGACATCCCGATCTTCCGGATAACTGCCCTTTCAGGCACTTTTCGCCAACATCGGGGGCAGGATCGGAGAAATGCCGTTCTGCTTTTCTCCAGAGCGTTCTAGATTCACTGCGCCGCCGTTCGGCGGCGGTCGGAAAGGCCGATCGGTCGGCCTGCTGCGGGCACGATATCGAAAGTTTCAGGCCAAGCTGCGGTGAGGATGACTGGATGCCAATTCTCAAGAGCATTATCTCCGATTTTCGGGTGTCCGAGTCGATGGCCGTCGCGGTGTCGGACCCGGGCCCGGACACGTATCACTACCTGCGGCTCCACAAGTCCGGCCGCACGACATTCGAGGCCGTCGACGCGGTCGCCGAGGTCTGCGGGATAGCGCGGGCGGACATCGGATACGCCGGGCTGAAGGACGAGGACGGGGTCACCGACCAGTTCCTCACCGTCGCGGGCCAGGTGCCGGCCGACCGGATCGAGGCCTTCAACACGGCCCACGGCCACGGGTCCGCCCCGGGGTCCTCGGTGATGCGGCTGCGCCACCACGGCCACGGGGAGCACCCGTTGCACCCCGGCGAGCTCGACGGCAACAGCTTCCGGGTGGTGGCCCGCGGGCTGACCCGGGAGCAGGCCGAGCGGCTCGGCGCCTGCCGCGGCCGGCAGACCTTCCACTTCGTCAACTACTACGACACCCAGCGGTTCGGCGTACCGGACGGCCCCAAGCAGACCCATCTGCTCGGGCGGGCCCTGCTGGCGGGGGACTACCCGCGGGCGCTGGAGCTGCTGCGGGACTCCGGCTCCCCGGAGGGCCGGCTCTGCGCGGACTTCGAGGGCGAGCCCGAGGCGTTCTTCGCGGGCCTGGACCAGCGCCGGATCGCCTTCTACCTCTCCTCGCACGCCTCCGACGAGTGGAACGCCCAGGTGCGCGCGCTGGTCGCGGGGAGCGCCGCCGGTGACCTGGTCGAGGAGGTGCGCGACGGCATCCCGTACGTCTTCGTCCGGCGCCCGGGCGCCGCGCTGGAGGTGCTGCGCCGGGGTGCGGCACTGCGCTGCCGCAGCTACCGGTGGCGGGACGGCGCGATGGTGGAGTCCGAGTCGGCCCGCCCGCCCGTGGTGCAGACCCAGCTGCGGGTCGGCGAGGTCGGACCGGACGAGCTGGCGGCGGGCGCCGAGGCCTGGCGCTGCACGCTGTCGTTCTTCCTGCCCAGCGGCGCCTACGCGACCACCGCGATCACCCAGTTCTTCCACGCCCTGCCGGAGCCGGTGTGAGTACCGGGACGCGGGACCTGGCGGGGACCGCCGCCGAACTCGCGGCCGGCGCCGACCTGTTGATCGAGGGCGGCGACCGGCTGCACGGCGAGGTGCGGGTCGCCGGCTTCAAGCACGCCCTGGTCACCGTGGTGGCGGCGGCCGTGGTGGGCCGTGCCCCGCTGACCGTCGCCAACTGCCCGGAGATCGAGGAGACCCGGGTCCTGGGCGAGCTGCTGCGGCGCGCCGGCGGCCGGGCCGACTACCAGGACGGCAGCTTCACGCTGGACCTGGCCGGGCTGCGCGACCTGCCGCTCGACCCCGAACTGGTCCGCCGCATCCACGGCGCGGCCTATCTGCTGCCCGGGCTGCTGGCCCGCTTCGGCCGGGTGCACCTGCCCGCCTCCGGCGGCTGCCGGATCGGCGACAGCCCGTCCGGCAGCCGCCCGGTCCAGCAGTACGCCGACGTCCTGGCCCGGTTCGGCGCCCGCGTCCAGCTGGCCGAGGACGGCGCGTTGACGGTCCGCGCCGACAAGCTGGTGGGCTGCGAGATCGACCTGCGGGACTTCATGGCGGACCCGGTGCTGCTCAGCGGCCCGCTCTACTCGGGGGCCACCAAGACGGCGATCCTGGCGGCCGCCGCGGCGCACGGGACCACCCGGTTGCGCCACCCCTACCCCAAGCCCGATGTCACCGAGCTGGTCCAGGTGCTGCAGGCCATGGGCTGGTCGATCACCCGGCCGAGCGCGACCGAGCTGGTGATCGAGGGGCGCCCCGACCGCGGTGACGCCAGGCCCGTCGAACACACCCTGGTCAGCGACCTGATCGAGGTCGTCACCTGGGCCACGGCCGCTGTCGTCACCGGCGGCGAGATCCGGTTGACCGGTCTGACCAGCGCCTCGCTGGCGGCCGGACTGGCACCGGAGATCAAGGTCGGCCGCCGCCTCGGTCTGCGCTGGGAGGCGGACGGCGCGGACGCGGTCGTCCTCCACCCCGACCCGCCCACCCGCCCGGTGGACGTCACGGTGGCCTCCCACGGCATCTACAGCGACAGCCAGCCCTTCCTGATGCTGCTGGCCACCCTCGCGCCGGGCGTCTCCCGGATCCGGGAGACCGTCTGGCAGGGCAGGTTCGCCCACCTGCCGGAGTTCAACCGCCTCGGCACCCGCATCGACCTGCGGGGCAGCGAGGCGCGGATCACCGGTGGACACCCGCCCGTGCGGCCCGCCGACCCGCTGCGGGCCGTCGACCTGCGCGGCGCTGCCGCACTGCTGCTGGCCGCGCTGCGCCCGGCCGGCCAGACCCGGCTGACCGGGGTCCACCACCTCGCCCGCGGCTACCAGGACCTCGTGGGCGACCTGCGACGCCTGGGCGCGCGGATCGAGACCGACCACCAGCCCCACTCGTGACAAGGACAGCCATGCCCGACGAACAGGGAACCGAGCAGCACGTCACGCGTACCCCCGGCCCCCCGCGCGTCCTGGTCATCTGGCCGCCCCAGGTGCTCAGTTACTTCAACGCCGGCCACCACCTGGCGCTCTACCAGGTCGCCGGACACCTCCGCGCCAAGCTGCCGGACGCCGAGGTGCGCGTCTGCGACGCCACCGTGCAGCGGCTGACCTGGAAGGACATCGGCGACGACCTGTACCAGCGGCAGTACGACGTGATCGCCGTGATGAACGACCTCGACGGCATCGACGGGCTGCGCCGCTTCCTGACCTACGCCAAGGAGCTCAGCCCCGGCTCGCGCACCGTCACCTTCGGGCGGCTCAGCGGGATGAACCCCGGGTTCTTCCAGCAGTACGACCTGGACGCCATCGTCCACCGCGGCGACTTCGAGCCCGGCGTCCACGCGGCGGTCACCGCCTTCCTCGACGGCGACGGCGAAGGCGACCGTGAAGGCGACCGTGACGGCACTGGCGACGGCAATGGCGACGGTGGCCGGGCCGGTTCGCTGCCCGGCGTGCACCGGCGCCTGGCCGGGCGCTGGATCGAGACCGACCGGCCCGGCCTCTTCCTCGAACCCGAGGAGTGGGTGCTGCCCGGCCCCGACGAGATCCCGTACGACCGCTACGACGAGACCTACGGGAACGACGCCAACAAGTTCTGCGGCATCCCCAAGCGCCGCGAACTCGTCGTGCCGGCCGCCCGCGGCTGCCCGATCGGCTGCTCCTACTGCGAGGTCCACCCGATCTTCGGCAAGCGCGAACGGCGCCTGTCGGTCGACCGGGTCCTGCGGTACATCGAGGACTCCTTCGCCGAATCCCCCTTCGAGTACGTGGCGTTCTACGCGCCCACCTTCACGCTGGACCGCCCGTGGGTCATGGAACTCTGCGAGCGCCTGATCGCCCAGGGCTCCCGCTACCCGTGGAAGTGCGCCACCACCATGCACCACCTGGACGCCGAACTGGTCCGGCAGATGGGCCGGTCCGGCTGCGTGCGGGTCAGTGTCGGCCTGGAGACCCTGGAACCCGCCGGCCGCGGCGCCCTGCCACGGGCCAAGCACCAGGACGAGACCGACCTGGACGAGCTCTCCGGCTGGTGCGCGGCGGCCGGCGTGGAGCTGAACTGCTTCGTCATCGCCGGCCTGCCGGGCACCTCGGTGGCCGGCGCCCAGCAGACCATCGCCACCGTGCACAGCCTCGGCGGACGGGCCCGCCCCACCGTCTACTGCCCCACCGAGAAGATGCGGCCCGATCTGACGGAGAGCCAGATGGCTGGCTACAACCGGCAGTTGTTCGTCCCGGGCTCGCACGACCTGACGCCCGGGGAACTGCACGACGCCTACGGCCTGGTCTTCGGCCACCAGCCCGACCAGACCACCGTCTTCCGCCGGATCCCGCAGCACGAGCCGTCCAGCCCCCGCGTCGACACCGCGCCGCGGCCGAGCACATCGGAGCCCTCATGAACCGCGACACCGCCCGGGCGGAGCACCAGCCGGACGCCCCGTTCGCCCGGCCCGGCGGCGGCCTGTTCCGCAGCACCCGGGTCCGCCGGCCCGGCGAGGTCAACCTGAAGAGCTGCGGCCTGCTGCACCCGCGCGCCGCCGCCTTCCACGCCGCGACCCTGGGCCGGATCGACCCGGTCGAGATCCTCACCTACCCGGTCTACGACGACACCTACGCGCTGGTCGCCGACCACCTCCAGGTCAGCACCGACACCCTGGTGCTCACCCCGGGCTCCGACCCCGGCCTCGGCATGCTGCTGCGGGCCTTCCCCGAGGCCCGCCGGATCGTCATCCACACGCCCAACTTCGGCGGTTGGACGAAGTTCGCCCGGATCGCCGACCGGACCCTGGACCCGGTGGGCCCCGACCCCGCCACGGGCCTGTTCCGCCCCGCCGACCTGCTGGACCGGCTGCGCCAGGGGCCGCCCGCCTTCGTCGTGGTCACCCTGCCGCACAGCTACACCGGCCAGCTCCACGAGGCCGCGGAACTCCGGGCGCTGGCCGACGGCGTGGGGGAGCACGGCAGCCTGCTGGTCCTGGACACCGCCTACCTGGCCTTCACCGAGGGCGGCGAGGAGCTGGTGCGCGGCCTGGTCGGCCTGCCGCACGTGGCGCGGGTCAACAGCTTCTCCAAGAGCCACGGCCTGTCCGGGGCCCGGGTCGCCGCTCTCGCCCTGCACCCCGACCAGGCCGACCGGCTGTTCGACCTCGACCCGGAGGCGCCGGTCTCCGGGGTCTCGCTGGCGCTGCTGCGCGCCGCGCTGGGCGCGCCCGAGCTGTTCACCGAGGTCCAGGCCGAGGTGCGCCGGTTGCGCGACGTCTTCGGGACGCTCGTCGAGCAGGCCCTGCCCGGCTGGCGGGCCCGCCCCAGCGGCGGCAACTTCGTCACCTTCGACGTCCCGGAGCCGGCCCTGGCCGCGAGCGCCTTCGCCTTCCTGCACAAGCACGGCTACGTCACCCGCGACCTCTCGGAACTGCCCGGACTGCCGGCCGCGCTGCGCATCGCGGTCAGCGACGAGGAGACCGTGCACCGGGTCACCGCGCTGCTGGCCGAGTGGCGACGGGAGCAGGGGTGAGCCGCACGCCGCGGGCCGACGGCCCGGCGGCGCCGGTCCGCGGGACCCGGGTGATCCGGGTCCCGGGGCTGCCCAACGTCCGGGACACCGGCGGGCTGCCCGGGCCCGGCGGCCTGCGGCTGGGCCGGCGGCTGCTGCTGCGCGGCCCGGCGCCGGACACCGGGACGGTCGCGGCGCTCAGCGGGCTGGGCGTGCGCACCGTGGTGGACCTGCGCCGCCCCGCCGAGGGCGGCGACCCGGACGCCTTGGCGCTGCTGGACGCCCGCGTCCTGCGCCGCCCGCTGCACGCGGACCTGACCGGCATCCGGGGCGTCGCCCGTCCCCAGCCGGGCGCCTACCTCGCGCACTACCGCCGGCTGCTGCCGCAGGCGGCGCCGGTGGCCGCCGAGGTGCTCGACCTGCTCGCCGAGCCCGCCGCCGCACCGGTGTACGTCTGCTGCAGTTTCGGCAAGGACCGGACCGGCCTGGTCTGCGCGCTGGTGCTGCGCACCCTGCGGGTCGCCCTGGCGGACGTCGCGGCCGACTACGCGCTCACCGGCCGCGCCTACCGGGCCCTCGGGCCGCGGGACCCGCGGCCCGCGCCGGTGGCGGCCTACCCGCCGGCGGACCTGGCGGCCAGGACCGTGTCACCGGCGCGCACCATGCGCCGGCTGCTGACCGACGTCGAACGGGAGCACCACGACCTCCGCCGCTACCTGGAACTGAACGGACTGCGCCGCTCGGCGTGGCGAGGGGCGATGCGCCGGGCCTACCGGTGCGGGGCCGATCCCCTCGACGCGCCCGGCGCACCCCGGAAGGGACGATGACCATGACCGTGCTCGACCTCGCCGCTCTCGAGGCGGCCGAGCTGCACACCGACCCGTATCCGCACGCCGTCGTCGAGCACTCCTTCGGCAGCGACGCGCTGGCCCGTGGCCTGCGCGAGGAGTTCGCCGCGGCCGGCTTCGTGCGCAACGAGCGCCAGTACGCCGAGGCCGGCGGCAAGCGCTACCTGATGTACAACCGCTATGTCGTCAAGGACGGCAAGCCGGTGCCGGAGAGCCTGGCCAGCCTCTCCGAGACCTGGCAGCAGCTGATCACGGAGATCCTCGGCGACCCCTACCGCGCCGCCCTCGGCGCGCTCACCGGCGTAGACCTGGACGGGTGCGCGCTGGAGGCCAGGCTCGACCGCTACACCCAGGGCTGCTGGATCGAGCCGCACACCGACCGCCCCGACAAGGTCGTCACCCAGCTCTTCTACTTCAACGAGCCCTGGCGGGAGGAGTGGCAGGGCGAGTTCCGGGTGCTGCGCGGACCCGACCTCGACGACTGCGCCCGCAAGGTGCTGCCGCGCCTGGGGACGTCCGTGGTGATGCGTCGCTCCGACCGCTCCTGGCACGGCGTGCCGCCGATCGTGGAGGGGACCGGGCAGGACCGGCTCTCCCTGCTGGTCCACTTCGTCCGCGACGCCGGCTGACCCGCCCCACCCGCTGCTCCACCCCCACCCCCACCCCTGCCCCCACCCCTGCCCCTGCCCCCACCCCCACCCCTGACCTGCTGACGGAGGACCCGTGCCCGCTCTGAACACCGATCCCCCCGCCGTGACCACCGGCACCGACACCGACGCCGCCACCGCCACCGCCACCGCCGTCACCGACGCCGCCACCGCCACCGCCGTCGAGCCGTCGGGAGTCGCCGCCGCCGACGTCGACACCCTGGTCGACGTCCTGCGCGGCTACGGACCGGCCCGGATCCCGGATCTGCTGCGCCGCTGCCAACTGGCCGACTGGCGCCTGCTGCCCGCCCTCGGCGCCGCCCTGGAGAGCGGACGGATCCTGCGCGTCGAGGACCGCTACCACGTCCCCGAGGCCCCCGAGCCGACGCCCGCCCAGCTGGCCACCGCGCTCTTCAACCCGCACGCCCGCTTCGACCTGGACCCCGCGCCGCGGTGGCTCGAGCGCCTGCACGAGATCGCCGCCGGGCGTCCCGGCGAGCACCTGGACTGGCACCAGCGGCACGTCACGCTGCGCTCCTCGCTGCTGCGCCCGCTCTACCTGCACTACCGCGGCGACGCGCTGGACCGGGACGTCACCTTCATCGGCGACTCCGACCTCACCAGCATCGCGCTGCACCTGGTGGGCGGCTTCCGCAGCATCACCGTGCTGGAGGCCGACCTGACGGTGGTCGACTTCCTGCGCAAGACCTTCGCCGAGCTCGGCGCGAAGAACGTCACGATCCGCGAGTTCGACGCCCGGGTCGCGCTGCCCGAGGACCTGCGGGAGACCGCCGACATCGTGATGTGCGACCCCTCGCGCCGCCTCTACCGTCCGTTCTTCGCCCGCGCCACCGAACTGCTCAGGCCGGCCGGGGCGTTCTACACCTTCGTCAACCCGAGCCACTCCGAGGACACCGGGCAGTTCATCTACCAGCGCGACGTGATCGCCGAGGGCTGGATCCTCACCGACTCCGTCCCGGTGATCAACGAGTACGTGTTCCGGCCCGGGCGGCTGCCGGCCCAGGACGAGGCCCACTACCCGTTCCCGGAGCCCGCCGACGACGCCATCTCCTTCACCGAGGCGCTGGTGCGCTTCGTCCGCGGCCCCGGCCGGGCGGCCGAGGAGCATGTGCGGCGAACCGTCCACGACCGTCAGGACTGACCGGCACCACCCGCGCGAGCAGAGAGAGGCAGACAGGAATGGAACCACTGCTACCCGACGGCCCGGCACGGTCGGGACCGGGAACGGCAGCCCCGCCGGAGCCCCGCACCGCCGTCGCCGTGGCGGACCCCGGCGCCCCCGCGCCGTCGGTGCGCTGGCAGGCCGCGCCCGTCGTGGTGCTCCGCCAGGCGGGCTTCCCCCTCTCTCTGCTCGCACCGCTGCTGGCCGGTGACCTGGCCCTGGCAGCAAGGGAAGTGACGGAGCGTCAGAGCAGTCTCGGCGAGCAGGCGGCGCGGCTGCGCGAGGCGCTGAGCGGTACCCGGCTGCCCGGCCGGGACGGTGTCCGCAACCGGCTCACCGGCCTGCGCGAACTCACCGAGCAGGACCTCGAGTTGCTGGCCTCGCTCGGTGCCGCCACCGGCCGCGACGGTGCGGCCTACCAGCGGGCCGTGCGCGACCTGGCGCTGCACACGATGGAGTACCGCGCGGCCCACCAGGAGCGCCTGGCCGCCCATCGGCGCGTGGTGGCCGACCTGTTCGCCCGGGACGCGGACCTGCGCCAGGTGCTGCTGGTCGCCAACAGCGCCAAGTACGAGCAGTTCGCCGGCTGGCTCGACGCCGGCGTCGGCACCTTGGACAAGCGCGCCCGGATGCGGACGGACCTGCTGACCATGTACGCGCAGCGGGTCGCCGCCAAGTGCGAGACGCACGCGCACTTCGGACCGCTGACCGTCGGCCGCCTGGCGGACGGGGCGGGCGTCGGCTGGTCCGGCGGTCACCCGCGCGACGCCCGATCCTGGCTCAACCACTGGTCGGTCTCCCGGCTGGCCGAACTCGCCGCAGCCCAGCCGCAGTTGCGCCCGCTGATCCGCCCCCGCCGGCACCCGTGGGCCTTCCCGCAGCCGGACGGCCGGATCGAGCTGTGGCAGGCCGGCGCGATGCGCGAGATCGAGCTGTCCGAGCCGGACGCCTGGTTGTGGCAGCGCTGCGACGGCGACCGCACCATCGGCGAACTGCGGGCCGCCTGGCGCGCGCAGTGGCCCACCGACCAGGACCCGGTCGGCTGCTGCGAGGCCGCGCTGGCCCGGCTGACCGAAGCCGGCTGCCTGCTCACCGAGTTCGAGGTCCCGGCCGGCGACCGCGCGCCACTGGCCGCCCTGCTGCACCAACTGGCCGGCGCCCCCGCGGGGGAGGCCGCCGACCTGTGGGAGCGGATCGCCGACCTGGGCCGGGGCATCCGCCGCTTCGCCGCCGTCACCGACACCGCCGAGCGCGCCGAGGCACTGAGCTCGGTACGGCACGGCTTCGAGGAGCTCACCCAGTCCTCCGCCGACCGGCTGAACGGCCAGTACTACGCCGACCGCACCATCTTCCGCGCCCATGTCCTGAGCGGCATACGCGAGCTGACGGTCGGTCGGAACATCGCCGACTTCCTCACCGGTGAGTTTGCCGACGTCTACGCCTTCGCCCTGGCCGGGCCGCGCCGCCGGGTCACCGAGGAGACCGGGATCCTCGCCGACTGGCTGCGCCGCCGCTTCGGCGCCGACGTCGCGGTCCCACTGGACCGCCTCTACCGCGCCTTCGCCGAGGACCAGGACCAACTGGCCGCCGCCTGCGCCCAGGTGGACCGGCGGATCGCCGCGCTGGACGCGCAGCTGCTGCGCGACCTGCTCGCGGACGGCGACCCGGGCGCCCACGAGGTCGTCGTCCCGCCCGAGCGGATGCGGCAGTTGCTGCGCGGGCTGCCGACCGCCCCCGCCGCGCTGCTCAACCCCGACGTGCAGTTCGCCGCCGCCGGCCCGCAGGCGATGGCCAACGGCGACTTCCTGGCGGTGACGGGCGACTTCCACGCCGTGCGCGAACTGCTCACCCAGACCCCGTACGCCGGACTCATCGAGGAGTGCGCGCCCGAGGTGGTCCCGGCGGTGCACGAGGGCCTGCTGAGCCTGCTCGACGAGGACGAGATCCTGGTCGACCTGACCCGCAACCAGCGGGCCGTCCGGCTGCTGCTGCCCTGCCTGGACCTGGAGGTCCGGGACCGCTCGCCCAAGCCGCCCGGGCAAGTGCTCCAACCCGCCGACCTCTACGTGGTGTTGCGCGACGGGCGCCCGGAACTGCGCGCCCTGGGCCGGTCCGGACGGCTGCGGCTGACCTCCCCGCCCGCCAGCGCGCTCAGCCTCGCCGAGGACCCGCTGGTCCCGTTCTCCTTCCCGCGCCGGTCCGGCGGGACCATGCTCGCCGCGGACGGGATCGACCACCTCCCGCGGATCCGCAGCGGGCGCGCGGTGCTGATGCGCGAGCTGTGGCGGATCCCCGCGCGGCGCTGGCACGGGGCCGCGAGCGCCCCCGACCCGGCGCTCGAATACGTCACCGCGCAGGCCCTGCGCGCCGAGTACCAGCTGCCGCGGCACGTCTTCGCCCGGGTGCCCGGCCAGCCCAAGCCGATCTACGTCGACTGGGACGCTCCGCTGCTGGTGCGCCAACTGTTCCGGCTGGCCCGGCAGGTGACCGAACCGGTCACCGTCACCGAGATGCTGCCCGCCCCCGGACAGGAATGGCTGCGCGAGGCGGGCGAGGGCTACGTGGGCGAGCTCCGCTGCGCGGTCTTCGGCCCCCGGCCGGACGCCCGCCCGGGAAGGGAGGGCCAGTGACCGACCGCGGCGCCAGCAGGTTCCTGCTGCTCAATTCCAAGGAGATCGTCCACCGGCTGCCCCAGTGGTTCCCGGACGCCCGCGACGAACTCGTCGTGGTGACCACCCGCGAGGCGCTGGACGCCTCCCCGCTGCCCGACCCCGCGAGCCACTTCCGCCATCTGCAGGTCATGGAGGACTTCGACGACCCCCGCACGGAGCACGAACTGGCCGACCTCTGCCGCCGGTTCGGCGTCGAGCGGGTGCTCTCCACCGGCGAGCGGGGCGTGCTGCGCGCGGCCCGGCTGCGCCACCGCTTCGGCCTGCCCGGCCAGGACCTGGCGACCGCCACCGCCTTCCGCGACAAGTTCGTGATGAAGTCGCGGCTCGCCGAGGCCGGGATCGAGGTGGCGCCGATGCGCCTGGTCGACAGCGCCGCCGAGCTGCGCGACTTCGCCGCCGAGGTCGGCTTCCCCGTGGTGGTCAAGCCGCTGGACCGGGGCGGTTCGGCCGGGCTGCGGGTGCTGGACGGGCCAGTGGAGCTGGCGGAGTTCCTGCGGGACTGGGACCCGGGCCGCCCCCGTGCGCCCCGGCTCGCCGAGGCCTGGATCGACGGCGACTTCTACCAGGTGAACGGCCTGATGGCAGAGGGCCGGATCGTCTTCGGCCAGCCCTGCCTGAACCCCTACTCGGACTGGTTCTCGGTCCAGTTCGACGCCCCCGGCATGAGCGCCATGCTGCCCGGCGGACACCCGCTGACGGACCGGCTGCACGCGAACGCGGCCCGGGTCCTCGCCGCGCTGCCCCCGGTGCCCGGTGTCTGCGCCTTCCAGACCGAGTTCTTCCACACGCCCGACGACCGGCTGGTGCTCTGCGAGGCGGCCTGCCGGGCCGGCGGGTCCGCGATGGTGGACACCCACGAGGCCGTGTACGGCGTCAACCTGCACGGTGCCAGCCTGCTGGGCCAGGCCGGCCGCGGCACGGCCCGCACCGACTACCCCCCGCTCGGGCCGCTCCAGGGGTACGCCCGGTTCCCGCCCGCCCGGGGCGTGCTGCGCGCCATCCCGGGGGAGTGCCCGCTGCCCGGCGCCCTCAGCTACACGGCCAGCGGGGAGGTCGGCCGCCGCTACCAGGGGGCCCGCAGTCTCGGTCCCAGCATCGCCCTGCTGACCTTCACCCTCTCGGGGCCCGACGTCAGGGCCGAGCTGCGTGAGGTCGAGGAGTGGTGGGAGCGGAACACCCACTGGGAGGACCGCACCAACGCGCTCTCCCGGGCCCGGCAGCTGAACAGCTGACGCTACGTCAGAACAGGTCGACACCACGTCGGAACCGTCACGAAGAGGAATCATGCGCGTCCAGAACGACACCATCCTGTCCACCGCGGTGGACGTCACCGGCGACATCGAGCGCCAGGGCTTCTCGCTGATCCCGGGCGCGGACCTGCTGGTCCCGCCGGCCGCCCGGGACTCGCTCCAGCAGCTCGCGGACTCCTTCCACGACCTCCCGCTGGACCCGTACATGCCCGACGGCAGCCGGTACCGCTACCGCCGCTACACCTGCTACACCTACGAACGCGACAGCGGCAGCCTGACCGTCACCGAGAACGGCGGCTACTTCCAGACGGTCGAGAACAACCCCTTCGCCGGCGGCGCCCCGCGCAAGTACGAGGAAGTCGACGAGTCGCTGCGGTACAGCCCGTTCCTGGCCGGCCTGATCGCCTTCGGGGTCGACCAGCTGCCGCCGAAGGACGTGAACCGCTGGCTGGTCCAGCTGCACACCGTGCGGATCGTGGCCCGCGAGGGCGAGTTGGGCCGCCCGACCCCCGAGGGCGTGCACCGCGACGGCTACACCTTCATCAGCCTGCACATGGTGACCCGGCACAACGTCACCGGCGGCGGAACCCAGGTGTGCGACGAGACCGGGGCGCCGATCACCAGCAAGGTGTTCACCGACCGGCTCGACTCCCTCTACGGCGAGGACGCGCGGATCCGGCACGGCGTGGAGCCGGTCGCCCTGGCGGACCCGCGGGCGGGCAACGGCTACCGCGACATGCTCCTGATGAGTTACGACCCGCAGTAGGCGCCCGATACCGCCCGGCAGCACGTCAACGTAGAGAGGTGAGGCAATGACCCAGGACGATCGCGGTTCCGTCGTCGTGACCGGGGCTTCGTCGGGGTTCGGCTTCCGGACCGCCCAACTCCTGGCCGAGCAGGGGCATCCGGTGATAGCCGTGGCGCGCCGGCCCGACCGGCTCGACGAGTTGGCCGACAGCGCCACCGGCGCCCGGGTCGTCCCGGTGGTCGCCGATGTGCGCAACCCCGACGAGCTGAAGCGGGCCTTCGAGAAGATCCCGCAGGAGTACGCGGACATCCGCGCCCTGGTGAACAACGCCGGCCTGTCCAAGGGCTTCGGGCCGCTCCAGGACGGCGACCCGCGGCTCTGGCAGGAGATGATCGACACCAACGTCACCGGTGTGCTCAACCTGATCGGCCTGCTGCTGCCCGGGCTGGTGCGGCGCGGCGCCGGGCACATCGTCAACGTCGGCTCCATCGCGGCCCACTACCCCTACCTGGGCGGCAACGTCTACGCCGCCACCAAGGCCTTCGTGCACCAGCTGAGCCTGAACATGCGCGCCGACCTGGCGGGCACCGGGGTCCGGGTCAGCTGCGTCGCCCCCGGCATGGCCAGGACCGAGTTCGCCCTGGTGCGCTACGAGCAGGACGCGGCACGCGCGGATCAGCTGTACGACGGGATCACCCCGCTGGGCGCCGACGACGTCGCGCAGGCGGTGGCCTGGTGCCTGTCCCGTCCACCGCACGTGAACGTCAACCTGATCGAGATCATGCCCACCGATCAGCCCTTCGGGCTCGGCCTCGCGCGGACCCGTCCCTGATGCGCCTGCCCGTGCCGATGCCCAGCGCGAACCCGCCGGCCTCATCGCCGCCCTGGCCACCCCCCGAGGAGGCCGGCCCGCACCGGTCCGGCCGGGCGCAGCCCGAGGACATCCGGCTGCGCCCGGCCCGGGCGGCGGACGCGGCGGCCATCGTGGCACTCTCCGCCCCGTTCGCCGCCGACGACCTGCTGATCGCCCGGACCCCCGCGCAGATCGCCGCCGCCATCGACGAGTTCCAGCTGGCGGTGGCCGGCGAGACCGTCCTGGGCTGCGTCGGGATGGCCGTGCGGGACACCGGACTGCTGGTCTTCAACCTCTGCGTCAGCGCGGCGGCGCAGGGCGCGGGCATCGGCGGGCGCCTGGTCGAGGGCGCCGCCCGGATCGCTCCCGGTCTCGGCTGCCGCGACCTGTTCGCGGTCTCCCGGCACAGCGGCGCCTGGTTCCTCCAGCGCGGGTTCAGCGCCGTGCGGCGCGCCCGGATTCCCGTCGCGCTGCTCCCCGCCCTGCACCCGGGCCGGGGTTCGACGGTCTACCGCCGCGCACTCGAGCCGGCGCCGGGGAGCGCACCGGGGGCCCGCCGGCCGGCCGCCCGGCCTCCCCCGCAAGCGCGCACCGATCCCCCCGTCCGCCCGCGCCACCTCGGCAGCGCCGCCGCCAGGACCCGCGGCGCGCCCCGCCGTTGACCGTTCGCCTGCTCAGAAACGGAATGGATACATGATCATCTGTGGGCTCAAGCTCACCCACGACGGTGCCGTGGCGCTGATCGACGACGACCGCCTCGTCTTCAGCGTCGAGATGGAGAAGATCGGGAACGCCCCGCGTTACAGCGCGGTCCCCGACCTCGGTGTGGTCCCCGGGCTGCTCGCCTCGTTCGGCTACCAGCTGGCGGACGTCGACCAGTGGGTGATCGACGGCTGGGACGGCGACAAGGGCGGCCACGTCGAGACCTCGGACCAGGGCCGGGCCGTCGAGCTGGCCGTCGGCCCCTACCGGGAGTCCGAGGCCTTCCCCGAGCTGGCCCGCCCCGGCTTCGCCGGCGACTTCACCATCGACGGCCGGCCCCTGACGTACACCAGCTACTCGCACGCGGCCGGCCATGTGATGAGCACCTACTGCTCCAGCCCCTTCGCCGAACGCGGCGAGCCCTCCTTCGTCCTGATCTGGGACGGCGGCATGTTCCCGATGCTCTACTGGTGCGACCCGGCAGCGGGCGTGAGCAACCTGGGACCGCTCTTCCCGCTCATCGGGCACACCTACGCCACCGCCGCCCACCACTTCGGCCCGTTCCGCCGGGCCACCCAGTCCGCCAACGTGGACGACCTCTCGGTGGCCGGGAAGCTGATGGCCTACATCGCGCTGGGCCGGGTGCGCGAGTCGGTCGTCGCCGTGCTGCGCGCGACCTTCGAGGAGCTCTTCGAGAGCGACGCCGAGCCGGCGGTCACCTACCGCCGCGAGGTGCGCGGCTACGGCAGCCTCTTCGAGCCGTCCATGCCGCCGCTGCACCGCTTCTTCCGGACCGCGCGGGAGCGTTTGGAGCCGACCGGCGTCAGCGACGAGGACGTGCTGGCCAGCGTCCACCAGTTCCTCCAGGAGCTGCTGGCGGAGCGCGTGACGGAGCGGATGGCGGAGCGGAACGGCGAGGGCTCCTGGAACCTCTCCTTCGCCGGCGGCTGCGCGCTCAACATCAAGTGGAACAGCGCCCTGCGCGCGCTGCCGAACGTCCGGGCCATGTGGGTCCCGCCGTTCCCCAACGACTCGGGTTCCGCCATCGGCGCCGCCGCGCTGGGCATGGTCCGGCACACCGGTCCGCGCGCGCTCTCCTGGCACGCCCGGCTGGGCCCGGCGCTGCTGCCCGCCACCGACCTGCCGGCCGGCTGGACCTCGACGCCGTGCGGCCCCGAGGAGTTGGCCGAGGTGCTGCACCGGACCGGTGAGCCGGTGGTCGTGCTGGACGGACGGGCCGAACTCGGCCCGCGCGCCCTGGGCGGCCGCAGCATCCTCGCCGCACCGACGTCGGCCGCGATGAAGGACCTGCTCAACGAGATCAAGGACCGGGCCTCCTACCGTCCGGTCGCGCCCATCTGCCTGGTCGAGGAGGCCCCGCAGATCTTCGACCCGGGCACCCCGGACCCGTACATGCTCTTCGACCACGCGGTCCGGCCGCAGTGGCTGGACCGGATACCCGCCGTCGTCCACCTGGACGGCACGGCCCGGCTGCAGACCGTCGCCGCCGCCGACGACGCCTTCCTGGCACAGGTGTTGACGGCCTACCACCGGCTGAGCGGCATCCCGGTGCTCTGCAACACCAGCGCCAACCTCAACGGCTCCGGGTTCTTCCCCGACGTGGCGTCGGCGATGGCGTGGGGCCGGATCGACCGGATCTGGAGCGAGGGCGTCCTCCACCAGCGCGTCGCGGGCTGAACGGGCGAGCGCGGACCACGGAAGGGAGTTGACGGCACGGTGGTGATCGACACGGGAGAGCCGGAGCTGCGGACGCGGTCCACCGCCGCCCAGGTGTCAGCGCTGGTCGAGGCGCTGCCCGCGCTGGCCCGGCTGCACGGCCGCTGCCTGGTGGTGGCGCTCGGCGGCCGCGCCGCCGTGGACGCGCCGTTGCAGCAGGCCTTCGCCCAGGACGTCGCCCTGCTGCGCTACCTCGGCGTCCGCGTGGTGGTCGTGCACGGCGGCGACCCGCAGGTCGCCGCCCACCTCGACCGGCTCGGCGGCGCCCGGCCGCCCGCCGGTGAGCTCACCGGGGTGGTCCGGATGGTCCTGACCGGGCAGGTGCAGCGCGAGCTCGTCCGGTCGATCAACGCCTACGGTCCGTTCGCGGTCGGCCTGACCGGGGAGGACGCGCACACCATGACGGCGGTGGAGCGGCCCGCCCCGGCCTCGCCGGCCCCGGCGTCCGAGACCCCGGCCTCGCCGGCCGGTCTCGGCCTCGCCGGCGACATCGTGGACGTCGACCCGGGGATCCTGCGGACCATGCTCGACGACGGCCGCGTCCCCGTCGTCTCCGCGCTGGCCCGCGGTGCGGACGGGGCGGTGTACACCGTCGCCACCCAGGCCGCGGCCGGCGCTCTCGCCGCGGCGCTCCCGGCCGACCTGCTGGTGCTGATGGCCGGCCCCGGGCGGCCGGGAGCGGTCGGTGAGCGCACCCGGCCGATCACGGGCGACGTGCCCCACGCCCTGCTCACGCACCTGCTCGCCGACGGCGAGAACTGAGTACCCACACCCGAGGAGAACCCCCGTCATGGCCCCCACCGCCGACTCGCCCGCCGCCCGACCCGACACCCCCGCCCCCGAGGTCTGGCTGCTGTTCTGCTCGGGGTACGACCGGGACCGCAACCCGGGGGCGGCCGAGTTGGCCGACGCGTTCGAGGGCGCCTTCGGTCCGCGGTGCGCGGTGCTGCGCTCGTCCGAGCTGCTGCTCGGAGTGCGCGGCGGGCGGCTGACGCTGGCGGATCTGCACGGTCGGCCGCTGGCCGCGCCACGGGTCGTCTACGCCCGGATGTCGACGCCACGGCTCGGCGCCGACCGCGAGCTGACGCTGCTGCGGCATCTGCGGGCCATGGGCGCGGTGCTGCTGAACCCGGTGGAGGCGGTGCTGGCGGGGGTCAACAAGTTCTGGCAGTTGCAGCAACTCGCCCTGGCCGGTGTGCCGGTGCTCGACAGTCACAGCTACGTGGACGCTCCGCTGGCCCAGGTCATCGCGGCGGGGGTGCCGGAGCCGTGCGTGGTGAAGGCGGTGCGCGGCAATCGCGGGAAGGAGGTGTTCCTGGCCACCGACGCGGCGATGCTGACCGACATCCACGGTGCCCTCAGCGAGGACTCCCCGTACCTCTTCCAGGAGTACCTGGAGTTCTCCCGAGGCCGTGACCTGCGGGTGGTGGTGGTCGACGGGGTGCCCGTCGCGGCCTTCGAACGCGCCTGCGCGGACGGCGGGTTGAAGGCCAACATCTCGCTCGGCGGCACCCCCCGACTCTGCCTCGGCGAGCATTCGCAGGCCGAGGCGCTGGCCGTCCGCGCGGCCGCCGCCGTGGGCCTGCCCGTCGCCGGCGTCGACCTGCTCCACCAGCCCGACGGCGGCTTCGTGGTCTGCGAGGTCAACCCCAACGTCTCGCTGCGCGAGTGGTGCGGCGGCATCGTCCCGGCCATCGTGGCCGCCTGCGCGGCCCGGCTGCAACCCGCTCTCCACCAGTGAAGGGAACCCCGCCCATGACCGTCCTGCCGGCGCTCGTCCACCCCGTCTCCCCGCAGGAGTTCCAACAGGAGTACTGGGAGCGGCAACCGCTGGTCGTCCACCGCGACGACCCGGACCACTACGCCGACCTCCTCACCCTGGACGGCATCGACCGGATGATCTCCATGGCGGGGCAGAAGCTCGACAACGTCCGCGTGGTGCTGGACGGGAAGGGGACCTCCATCGAGGACCTCGTCGCCAAGCGGCCCGGCCGCAACGCGCCCACCCACGCGCTGGAGGCGCTGTACGAGCGCTACCGCACGGGCTCGACCGTGGTCCTCAACGGCGCGCACGAACGCTGGGAGCCGCTGCGCCGGCTGGCCCACGCGCTCGGGGGCGAGCTGGGCGCGCTGGTCCGGATGAACGTCTACCTCACCCCCGCCGGAGCGCGGGGCTTCACCCCGCACTACGACAAGCACGACGTCTTCGTGGCGCAGATCCACGGCACCAAGCGGTGGCGGCTGGCGCGCGCCCGGCACGAACTGCCGCTGCCGGAGCAGCGCTACGACAAGTCGAAGGCCGCCGCGGAGCCGGACCAGGAGTTCGACCTGCGCGCCGGCGACCTGCTCTACCTGCCGCGCGGGACCATCCACTCCGCCAGTTCGAACGACACGGCGTCGGCCCACATCACCATCGGCATCCGGCCGGTCATCTGGGCACAGGTGATCGGTGACGCCGTCGAGGAGGTGTTCGCCGAGGACGTCCGGTTCCGCAGGTCGCTGCCGATCGGCTTCGCCGACGACCCGGCGCTGCGCGACCAGGTGGCGCACACCGCCGCGGACCTGCTCGACGCACTGCGCGCCCGGCTGTCGCCCCAGGCGCTGGCCGCGCGGTCGGCGGAACGGGTGGTCTCGATCAGCGCGCCCGTGCTGCGCCACCACCTCACCGACCTCGAGGACCTCGCCCGGCTGGACACCGGCACCCGGGTCCGGCGCCGTCCCGAGCTGTGCTGGCGGCTGACCACCGACGGCGGGGCGGTGGTGCTGCGGTTCCACGACAAGAGCGTCGAGCTGCCGGCCGACACCGCCGAGGAGGTCCGCTACCTGACCGGGAAGGACGGCTCGTGGTTCACCGCGGCCGACCTGCCCGGCGGCCCGGACGAGGCGGGCCGCCTCGCCCTGGTCAGGACGCTGGTGCGGGAGGGCTTCCTCACCCTGCGGTAGGCGTGGGCCGGCGGGCACCGCGGATTGCGGCCGCAGTACGAGCGTGCCCGTCGGTTTCCTTCGAAGGACAGCGATTGCTTGAGGGGAACTCGTCAGAATGCTAGTTTTTCCGTGTACAAATCCGGTCGGCGGCCCTGCCCGACCCGGCAATCGCCGCCTCGGTCATGGCCTCCGTTGCATGGATCAGTCCAGCGGAAGCGAGATGACGTTCTATGGACCTCAATCAGTCGTTACGCAGGCTCCGCCGCCACCTTTACGGAAGGTATTTCGACATCCGGCACCGGGTGGACACCACCAGCTGGGCCGCGGAGTCCCTGCACCGGGGTGACCACAACTCCTACGCGCCCTCGGAAACCTGGCAGTTACTGCGAATCCTGCCACCATCCGAGATCCTCCCGACGGATACCTTCGCCGACGTGGGTTCCGGCAAGGGACGGGTCGTGGTCGCGGCGGCACGCCATTACGGGTTTCGCCGGATCGTCGGAGTGGAGCTGTCGGCGGAGCTCGACAGAATCGCCCGGAACAATGTCGCCGAGATGCGCCCGGCGCGCAGTCCGATCACGCTGGTGCATTCCGATGTCGACCACTGGGACATTCCCCCGGACCTCACGGTCTTCCACCTCTTCAACCCCTTTACCGGCCCGACCTTCCGCCGTTTCGTGACGAATATCGTGGCCTCGCAGCGGAAGCACCCCCGGACCATCCGCGTCGTCTACGTCCGACCCGTGATGGCCGAGGCGCTCACCGAGCAGGGTTTCACCCTGGTCCGAAGCCGGCGGACCGTCTCGCTGTACGCTCGCGAGCCGTCCGCGGCCGGCGGCGGCCCGGAGCACGGGGCGGGTGTCCGCTACTGAGCCGGGACGGCCGGGTGGGATGGGGTGCGGGCGGCGGCGACGGTGTCGGCGAGAAGTTCGAGGGCGGCGGCCGAGGCGGTACCGGGTTCCGCGCTGTACATGAGTGTCCGATGGCCGCTGTCATCGGAGAACTGCATGCTCTCGAAGGAGAGTTCCATCGCGCCGACCAGCGGGTGGTGGAACGACTTGGTGCCCACGGTGCAGTTGCGGACCGGATGGCGTGACCACAGTGCCGCGAACGTCGGGCTCTGGATGGCCAACTGGCCGACCAGCTGGGCCAGTCGCTGGTCCTCGGGGTGGCGCCCGACCACCAGTCGCAGGGCGGCGAGGGCCACCCGGGCCTCCTCGTCCCACTGGGTGTACAGCTCGCGGGTGTGCGGGTCCAGGAAGAGAAGTCGAGTCAGGTTGGGGCGTTCCGCGGCGTGGTCCGGGCTGTTCGGGGCGAGATGGCCGGCCAGCAGGGCGTGGCCCAGCGGGTTCCAGGCCAGCACGTCGTTGCTCCGGCCGAGTACCACGGCCGGCACGTGCGTCATCGCGTTGATCAGGTGCCGGGTGGCGGCGCGGGCCCGCTCCGGGCGGAGGGCCGGCGCCCGCTTGGCCCGCCCCGGCCGGGCGAGGTTGCGCAGGTGCGCGTGCTCGTCCGGGCTGAGCCGCAGGGCCCGGGCGACGGCGTCGAGGACTGCGTCCGAAGCGTTGGCGCTCTGCCCCTGTTCGAGCCTCGTGTAGTAGGTCACGCTGACGCCGGCCAGTATCGCCAGTTCCTCGCGGCGCAGCCCGGGGACCCGGCGGCGGTTGACGCCGGGGCTCAGGCCCACGTCCTCCGGACGCAGTTGAGCCCGTCGGGTGCGCAGGAACTCTCCCAGTGCGGTCGGTGTGTCCATGGCACCAGTGTGCCCGCCGGCCGTGCCCTGAGCCGGGCTCAAGGTACCCCTGCGAGTGCTACTTTCGGCAGTCGCAGCCAACGGCCGACTACCTTTCGCAGGGGTCTGGGTAGCCGCGGCAACCCGGCGCAGGCTCGTCCTCGTACCAGAGACGACGACGAAGGGTTCTTGCCATGTCCGCGGTTGACGATCTGAACGTACGGGAGCGGCTCGACGCTCCCGCTCACCCGGCCGGGGATTCCGCCGAACTGTCCGGGCGACTGCTGCTGGTGCTGATCGTCCTGCTGGTCGCCCAGTTCATGCTGGCGGTGGACTTCTCCATCCTGAACGTGGCGCTGCCGGTGATCGGCAACGGCCTGGGCTTCTCCCTGGGCAACCTCCAGTGGATCGGGACCGCCTTCGCCCTGTCCGCGGCCGGTTTCACGCTGCTGTTCGGCCGGGTCGCCGACCTCTTCGGGCGCCGCAGGCTGTTCCTCACCGGCCTGGCCTTGCTCGGAGCCGCCTCACTGGCCGGTGGCCTCGCCACCAGCCCGACGATCCTGATCATCGCCCGCGTCGCCCAGGGCCTGGCCACCGCCGCCGTTACGCCGGCGGGGCTGTCCCTGCTGACCACCTCATTCCCCGAGGGGCCGCTGCGCGACAAGGCGCTCGGCCTCAACGGCGCTCTGATGTCGGCCGGCTTCACCACCGGCGCCATCCTCGGCGGCGTGCTCACCGACCTGCTCTCCTGGCGCTGGGCCTTCTTCATCAACGTCCCGGTGGCCCTCGGCGTGCTGCTGATCGCCCCGAGCGTCATCAAGGAGAGCCGCCCGCAGACCCGTCCCAAGCTCGACCTGCCCGGCGCCGTCGCGGTCACCCTCGGCTTGCTCTCGCTGGTCTTCGGCCTGACCCGGGCCGGACAGCGCACCTGGGGCGACCCGACCGCGCTGCTCACCCTGGTGCTGGGCATCGTTCTGCTGGTGGCCTTCTACTTCGTCGAGCGGCGCGCCGCCGCACCGCTGGTGCCGGTGGCTGTCCTCAAGCGTCGCACGGTCATCTGGGGCAACACGGCCGGTCTGATCGCCTTCCTCACCGAGACCTCCCTGGTCTTCCTGATGACCCTCTACCTGCAGGACGTCCTCGGCTTCTCCGCGCTCGCCGCCGGGCTGTCGTTCGGCGTCCTCGGCCTGGGTACGGTGATCGGCGGCTCGACCGCGGCCAAGGTGATCGCTCGTACCGGCACCCGCAGCACGTTGGTCATCGGCGGCCTGCTGCAGGCCGCCGCCACGGCCTCGCTGCTCGGCCTGGGTGAGAGCCACTCCTTCCTGTGGCTGCTGCTCCCGGCCACGTTCCTCGGTGGAATCGGCAACATGTTCGTCATCGTCGGTTTCATGGTCACCGCCACCTCCGGTCTGCCCGACCAGGAGCAGGGCATGGCCACCGGACTGGCCACCATGACCCAGCAGATCGGCATCACCATGGGCACACCGATCATGAGCTCGATCGTCGCCACCCAGACCGGCGGCCTGACCACCGCACACCACGTGCTCGACGGCGTCAGCCTGGCCGTGCTGGTGAACGCCGTTCTGGTGCTGATCGGCGTCCTGGCCACCGCCTTCATCCACAGCCGCAGGAAGCAGCCCGGCGCAGCGGTGTGAGGCGGATGGGCGCGCCCACCCCGGGGCGGGTCCGCGCCGCCGAGCCTGAGCTCAGCCGGACACCGTGACCGCGGACCACACACCCAGCCACTGCTCGGCGCCCCACTCCTCGAACCGCCGCACCTCGGTGAACCCCAGCTTCGCCGCCAGGCGCATCGAGCGGTCGTTGGCGGTCTGGGTGGTGAGCACCACCGGCTCGCCGGGAACCGCCTCGGCGAACCAGCCGAGCGCCGCCGCGCACGCCTCGGCGGCGTACCCGCGTCCCCACGCCTGCGGCAGGAACAGGTAGCCGAGCTCGGCCTCCCTGGCATCCGGACGGACCTGGCCGCGATGCTCCGCGGCGCGCCGGTTGAGCTCGATGGTGCCGATCATCGCTCCGTCGAGCTCGACCACGAAGAGGCCGGGGCGCCGCTCGGGCGTCTCGGGCAACGCGCGTTCGAACTCGTCACGCGGTCGAGGGCCGCCTATGTAGGTGCCCACCTCTGGCGAGGTGAATAGCTCGATGATCGCCGCACGGTCCCGGGCCTCGGGCTCACGGAGCACGAGCCGCTCGGTCCTGATCGGGGCCGGCGGCCAGGGGAGAAGTCCGAGTTCGGGCATGACGGGCAACCTATCGCACACCCGCCGGGCGGCAGCCTCAAAGGACCTGCGGCGGCTGCTTACGGCTCGTCGGCCCGACCCGGCTGTCGGTGGTCGTCAGCGTTCTCCTCGTAGCCTGCCGTGCGGCCCGGGTACGGGGCAGGGTCGGGGAAGCGGGCAACTGCCGCTCGCTCGGCGCGCATCGCACCAGGACCACCCCCCAGGGGCCATCCTCGATACGACCCGCCCAGCAGACCCCGAACGAACGGAACCAACTGTGAAGCACATCAAGCTGCGCGACCTGGACGTCTCCCGGATCGGCCTGGGCGCGATGGGCATGTCCCACGGCTACACCGGCGCCGGAACCGACGACGCCCAGTCCATCCGCACCATCCACCGCGCCCTCGAGCTGGGCGTCACCCTCATCGACACCGCCGAGGTCTACGGCCCCTACCTCAACGAGGAACTCGTCGGCCGCGCGCTGAAGGGCCGCCGGGACCAGGCCGTGCTCGCGACCAAGTTCGGGCTGATCTCCCACACCGGCCGCCAGGAGGCCACGGACAGCAGCCCCGCCAGCATCCGCGCCGCCGTCGAGGGCTCCCTCAAGCGACTGGGCACCGACCACATCGACCTGTACTACCAGCACCGCGTCGACCCCGGCACCCCGATCGAGGAGACCGTCGGGGCACTGTCCGACCTGGTCGCCCAGGGCAAGATCGGGCACATCGGCCTCTCGGAGGCTGGACCCGACACCATCCGCCGCGCCCATGCCGTCCACCCGGTCACCGCCGTGCAGTCCGAGTACTCGCTGTTCACCCGCGACCCCGAGGCCCGCGTGCTGCCGGTGCTGCGTGAGCTGAACATCGGCTTCGTGCCCTTCTCGCCGCTGGGCCGGGGCTTCCTGACCGGCACGATCCGCTCCACCGACCAGTTCGATCCCACCGACTTCCGGGCCGGCAACCCCCGGTTCGCCGAGGAGAACTTCCAGCACAACCTGCGCCTGGCCGACGAGGTCGCCGCCATCGCCGCCCAGCTCGGTGCCACCCCGGCCCAGGTCGCACTCGCCTGGCTGCTGGCCCAGGGCGAGGACATCGCGCCCATCCCCGGCACCCGGCGGGTGGCCCGCGTCGAGGAGAACGCCGCAGCGGACGCCGTCCAGCTCACCGACGAGCAGCTCGCCAAGCTCAGCAGCCTCCCCCCGGCCGCCGGCGACACCCACACCGAGGCCCAGATGCGAATGATGGAGCGCTGACCCCCACCGGACCACCAGCCCGAAAGGAGTACCCGATGCAGACCGTCACCCTCAACACCGGCACCCGCATGCCGATCCTCGGCTTCGGCGTCTACCAGATCCCGCCGGAGCAGACCGAGCGGGCCGTCGCCGACGCCCTGGCCGCCGGCTACCGGCTGCTGGACACCGCGGCCGCCTACGGCAACGAGGAAGCCGTCGGCCGCGCGATCAGGAGCAGCGGCATCCCGCGCGACGAACTGTTCGTCACCACCAAGCTCTGGGTCCAGGACGCGCCCGCCGAGCCCAACACCCGGCGCGCCTTCGAGAAGTCGCTGGGCAAGCTCGGCCTGGACCACCTCGACCTGTACCTGATCCACCAGCCCTACGGCGACGTCTACGGCCAGTGGCGCGCCACGGAGGGCCTGTACCGCGAGGGCCTGGCCAAGGCGATCGGCGTCGCCAACTTCTACCCCGACCGCCTCCTCGACCTGATCCTCAACAACGACGTCACGCCCGCGGTCAACCAGATCGAGGCCCACCCGTTCTTCCAGCGCACCACGGACCAGGAACTCATGCGCGAGCACGGAGTCCAGATCCAGGCGTGGGGCGGCTTCGCCGAAGGCAGGAACAACCTCTTCACCCACCCCGTCCTGAGCGACATCGCCAAGCAGCACGGCAAGTCCGTGGCCCAGGTCGTGCTGCGCTGGCTCATCCAGCGCGACGTGGTCACGATCCCCAAGTCCGTACGCCCCGAGCGCATGGCGGAGAACATCGACGTCTTCGACTTCGAACTCACCGACGACCAGCTGGCGACGATCGCCACCCTGGACACCGGCGCCACCGTGTTCTTCGACCACCACGACCCGGCCATGGTCGACTGGCTCAGCAAGCGCCGGCTGGACGGCTGAACGGCTGGACGGCTGAACCCCGCAGGCACAACGCCGCCTCGCGGCACGGGACTCCTGCGGTACCCAGGATCCCGGCAGCGCCGCGCCCGTCGAGAGACCAGCAGGAGACCGTCACCGGTTCGGTGGCGGTCCCCGTTGACCTCGGCAGCGAGTCTGCCCGCGCCGGCCCGGGGCAGCACCACCGCCGCCACCGGCACCCTCCTCACCCCGGTGATCGACGGCGACCTGATCACCCGCCGCCCCCTGGAATCCCTGGCAGCCGGAGCCGGAGCCGGAGCCGGAGCCGGAGCCGGCGCGGACGTCGACCTGCTCACCGGCTACACCACCGAGGAGATGCGCCTCTTCCTGATCCCCACCGGCATGGCCGCCAAGGCCACCGAACCGCTCGCCGCCCGGGTGTTGACCGGCTTCGGCATCGACCCCGCGCTGCTCGCCGCCTACCGCCGAGCCGACCCGCAACTGACGCTCGGCGACGCGCTCTGCGCCGTGGTCACCGACGGCTTCTACCGCATCCCGGTCGTCCGCCAGGCCGAGCAGCATGCCTCGGCCGGCCAACGGGCCACGCACCTCTACGAGTTCGCCTGGCGCAGCCCGGTCGCCGACGTCGGCGCCTGCCACGCCCTGGAACTCCCCTTCGTCTTCGACACCCTGGCCGGCGGGTTCCCCCTCGCCGGCCCGAGACCGCCCCAGCACCTGGCGGACGCCATGCACCGCGCCTGGGTCGACTTCGCCACCCACGGCAACCCCGGCTGGGCCCCCTTCGAGACCGCCACCCGCTCCGTGAAGGTCTTCGACGGTGTCGACAACCAGACTGCCCACGACCCCCACCGCCGCACCCGGCGGCTGTGGAGCTGACGCGCCGGGCCCCTGCTCGCCGCCGCTGCCGGGGTTTCCGGCAGCGGCACGTCGCGGTACTCGCAGGTGTCAGTCGCCGGCGCGGGCGGTGGGGCGCTTGGGGCGTTCGAGCTTGCGGCCGTCGAGGAAGAGGTCGACGCGCTCGTTGTAGAAGGCGACCAGGCCGGCGATGGGCGTGAGTTGGTGGGTGGGGAAGTCGTAGCACCAGGCGAGGTCCGGGTGGAGCCGCTCGCCGATCCGGGCCGACCAGTAGCCGGTGGTGGTGCCCTTGTAGGGGCAGGCGGTGACGGTGTCGCTGGGGACCAGCCGGCTGAAGTCGACCTCGGTGCGGTTGAGGTAGAACCGGGTCGGCAGGCCGGTTTCGAAGACCAGGACCGGCGAGGAGGACTCGGCGAGCACCGTGCCGTCGCGCTCGACCCGGACCGTGCGGGTCGAGCGCAGTGCGTCCACCCGTACGTACGGGTTGCGGGGGTGGACGAAGACCTGTTCGTCCTCCTCGTACCAGGCGTCCAGGGCGCCCCAGTCGAAGCGCGCGGTGTCGCCGAGCCCGGCGATCGGTGACTCCCGCAGCACGCTGACGGCGCCCGGCCGGTGCGTGTCACCCACGCGCAGCCCGTACCGCTCGACCGCCCCGCGCGAGCTCTGCTCGGTGCCGTCGCCCGGCACCAGCAGGTCGGCGCGGACGTCGGCCAGCGGGATGTAGTACTGCGGGTAGAAGGGCACCTCCCAGACGTAGCGGGCCCGGGTGGTGTCGAGGACGGTCTCGCCCGCCAGTACGGCGCGGATCCGGCGTGGCACCGGCTCGACGTGGTCGACCTCGGTGGTGATCGCCGGATAGTCCGGACGGTTCGGTTGGTCGGTCACCGCAGACTCCTCTGCCCAGGTGGGTGGCCCCGCCTCTCCAGGGTAGGCGCCAGTCCGCCGCACCGATCGGCATATCCTCACCGCCGCAATGAAAGTACGATCATGCGCCATGCGTATGACTAACTCTGAGATCATCGAGGCCGCGCTCACCCGCCTCACCGCTGAATACATCGACGAGGACAAGGCAGTTCAGGCCGCGAGCTTCGTGCGGGAGCGACTGGCCACGGGACTGTACGAAGCGCTGCGGGGGGAGCAACTCTGCGAGGCGCTGACCACGGACCTCCAGCAGGTCACCAGCGACAAGCACCTGCGCCTGCTGTGGAGCGAGGAACCCCAGGAGCTCGACGGTGCGGAGGAGGACGAGGACTTCTTCGCCGAGCTCGCCCGCTCGGAGAACCAGGGCATCCGCCGGGTGGAGCGGCTCAAGGGTGACATCGGGTACATCGACACCACCCTCGTCGCCGAGCCCGCCGACGCGGCGATGATGATCTCCGCGGCGATGACGCTCGTCGCCAACACCAAGGCGCTCATCCTGGACCTGCGGGGCAACCGCGGCGGTTCGACCTACGGCATGGCCTACTGGTGCAGCTACTTCTTCCCGGAAGGCGAGGGCGTGCACCTGACCGATGTCTACCGGCGCACCACCGGCCACACCCAGCAGTTCTGGACCCTGCCCTACGTACCCGGCGCCCGCTACCTCGACCGCCCCGTGTACGTCCTCACCGGACCCGTCACCTTCTCCGGGGCCGAGGACCTCGCCTACAACCTCAAAGTCCGCGGCCGGGCCACACTTGTCGGCGAGACCACCCGGGGCGGCGCCCACCCGACCGGGTACTACCCGCTCACCGAACACATCAGCGTCACCGTGCCCTACGCCCGGTCGATCAACCCGGTCACCGGCGGAGACTGGGAAGGGGTGGGGATAGCCCCGGACCTTGCCGTGCCCGTCGATGAGGCGCTCGACGTCGCCCATCAGCACGCGATCGAGAACGTGCCGCTCGCTGCCTGACGCTTGAGGTCGCCGGTCGCCGGTCGCCGGTCGCCGGTCGACGCGCCGAGTGGCCGGGGTTGCCGTTGGATGGACCTGCTGGTACCAGAGCGACCGGCGGGTGCCGGTAGCCGGCTGAGGGAGCGTCAGAACATGTCCGAGCCGTCTCGATCAACCGAACCATCCGAACCGTCCGACTCGTCCGATCCATCCGGGCCGGCCGAGCCGCCCGACCGGCCCGGCGCCCACCCGGTCCTCGATCCGACCCTGTACGGCGCCCGGGTGCTGCTGCGCCCGGTCACCGCCGCCGACATCCCGGAGCTGGCCGAGATCCGCCGTACACCCGAGGTGTACCGGCGCTGGCGCGGCGGCCCGGACCTGGCGGCGGCGATCGCCGAGGACTTCGCCGAGCCGGACAGCCACTCGCTGGCCATCGTCCGGCACGGCGCGGTGGTCGGGGCGATCCAGTGGTCCGAGGAGACCGAGCCGGAGTACCGGCACGCGAGCATCGACATCTACCTCGACCCCGCGCTGCACGGCCGGGGACTGGGCGCCGACGCCGTGCGGACGCTGGCCCGTCACCTGGTCGGCGCGCTGGGGCACCACCGGCTGGTGATCGACCCGGCGGCCGACAACGCCGCCGCGATCCGCTGCTACGCCAAGGTCGGCTTCCGGCCGGTGGGCGTGATGCGCCGCTACGAGCGGGGCGCGGACGGCAGCTGGCACGACGGGCTGCTGATGGACCTGCTCGCGGAGGAACTGACGGGGAGCGGCTGACCCACCCGGCGCCGTTCGAACGTCCCCGGGCTACCCTGCACCACCAAGGCCGACCGCGGTACGGGTCGGCGGGAATCGACCAGGGGGTGGAGCGTGCGGAATCCGGACGCCGGCAGGGGTGCGGGCGCGGGCGCGGAGGACGACTGGCCGTCGGACGGATCGACCTACCGCGCGCCTGCGGCCTGCCCGCTCTGCGCGGGCGAGCTGCGCGCGGTGGAGGTGGACCCGCACACGGACCGGCCCGGGCGGCTGCTGGTCAAGGTCTTCGTGCCGGGCAAGGTGTTCGCGCGCAAGAGCACCGTGGAGGCGCTGGCCTGCCGGGGCTGCGGTCACCTGCTGTTCTTCATGGCGAACCCGGAGATCATGGACACCCCGCCGCCATGGAGCCGCCGCTGGCGCTGACCCGCCCCCGGCCCCGATGAGCGATCAGCGGCGCGACCCGGCCCGGCGAGGTCCCATGATCTCGGCTCAGACCGAGTGAGCCGAGCGCCGCGGTCCGCTCCTGGTGAACACCAGCGAGACGTTGTGCCCACCGAAGCCGAACGCGTTGCTCAGCGCCGCGCCGTACTCCCCGCGCCGCGCCGCCCCCGCCACCACGTCGAGTTTCACCCGCGGATCCAGCTCCGTGAGGTTCAGGGTCGCGGGCACCACGGCGTCCCGCAGCGCCAGGATGGCCACCATGGCTCCCAGCGCCCCGGCCGCGCCGAACAGGTGACCCGTCATCGACTTGCTCGCGGTGACGACGGGATGCGTGCCGATCGCCTCCGTGATGGACTGCGCCTCGGTCAGGTCGCCCAGCTCGGTCGAGGTCGCGTGCGCGTGCACCAGGTCGATCTGCGTCGGGGTCAGGCCGGCTGAGGCCAGGGCCAGTCGGATCGCCCGGATCTGGCCGTCCGAGTTGCCCGCGGTGATGTGATAGGCGTCGGAGTTGACGCCCGCCCCCGCGAGCACGGCGTGCGCCCGGGCACCGCGGGCCGTGGCGAAGTCGGCGCGCTCCAGGACGACCAGTGCCGCACCCTCGCCGAAGACGAATCCGTCGCGCTGGGTGTCGAACGGACGCGAGGCCTCCTGCGGTGCCTGGTTGCGGGTCGAGTGGGCCTTGGCCTGGGCGAATCCGGCGATCGGCAGCGGATGGACGCAGGCGTCGGTGCCGCCGGCGATCACCACGTCCGCTCGGCCCAGTCGGATCAGGTCCAGGCCCATCGAGATCGCCTCGGCGCCGGACGCGCAGGCGCTGACCGGCGTGTGGGCCCCGCCCTGGGCGCCGAGTTCGATGCTGACGCAGGCCGCGGGACCGTTGGGCATCATCATCGGGATGGTGTGCGGCGAGACCTGACGGATGCCGGAGGCCCGCAGGGTCTGGTCCTGCCCGAGGGCGGTCATCAGGCCGGCGTTGCCGGTGCCGATGACCACCGCCAGCCGGTCGGGGTCGACCTCGGGCCGACCGGCGTGCGCCCAGGCCTCGCGGGCGGCGATCAGGGCGACCTGCTGGGCGCGGTCCAGCCGGCGGACCGCCACCCGGTCGAGCACCTGGGAGGGTTCGACCCGCAGTCGTGCCGCGATTCGCACCGGCAGCTCGGTCGCCCAGTCATCGTCGAGCGAGCCCACGCCGGACTCCCCGGCCAGCAGTGCCGCCCAGGTCGAGTCGACGTCGCCGCCCAGCGGGGTGGTCGCTCCCAGGCCGGTCACCAGCACAGTCGCCTGACTGGCCGTCATCGGATTCATCATTTGTTTCCCCTCCACTAGCGTACAGCGTACCGAGTCGCTCCACCTGGGGCGATCCCCATCGCTTGAGCCAACTCTGGCAAGGAGGTTGAGCCGTTACCGATGTCGTCCGCGCTCGACTTTGCCGCCGATCTTTTGTCGATTCCGGACAACTTTCAACAGAAGGACCGGCCGAGCCGTCCGCCTCCCGGTACCGACGGGTAGGTTGGGGCGGTGATCACCCACGAGAGCACCGAAGGTGGCGTCGAATGACCGCGGACCACGGGCGTGCGGTCGGCAAGCTCGGTAAGGAGGCCGAGACCGAGCACGTCGTCGCGTTCTGGCAGCGACTGGGACTACCCGGCCTGATCGACGTCCACACCCACTTCATGCCGGAGAACGTGCTCGCCAAGGTCTGGGCCTACTTCGACGCGGCCGGACCGCTGATCGGCCGGGAGTGGGGCATCACGTACCGCGAGGACGAGGCCGAGCGGCTGGCCGTCCTGCGCGGCTTCGGCGTGCGGGCGTTCACCGCGATGCTCTACCCGCACAAGGCGGGCATGGCCGAGTGGCTCAACGGCTGGGCGGCCGACTTCGCCGCGCGGACCCCGGACTGCCTGCACACCGCGACCTTCTTCCCCGAGCCGCAGGCCCGGCGTTATGTCACCGAGGCGATCGAGGCCGGCGCCCGGGTCTTCAAGGCACATCTGCAGGTGGGCGGTTACGATCCGACCGATCCGCTGCTGGACGGCGTCTGGGGGTTGCTCGCCGAGCGGGGCATCCCGGTGGTCACCCACTGCGGCTCGGGACCCGCGCCCGGCAAGCACACCGGCCCGGGACCGATCGGCGAGGTGCTGGCGCGTCACCCGACGCTCCCGCTGATCGTGGCGCACCTCGGGCTGCCGGACTACGCGGAGTTCCTCGACCTCGCGAGCGCCCGCCCGCGGGTGTACCTGGACACCACGATGGCGTTCACCGACTTCACCGAGGAGCTGGCGCCGTTCCCGGTCGAGCTGCGCCCGCGCCTGCTCGACCTGCAGGACCGGATCCTGCTCGGCACCGATTACCCGAACATCCCGTACCCGTACCGCCACGCGCTCGACTCGCTGGCCGGTCTCGACCTCGGCGACGCCTGGCTGCGCGCGGTCTGCCACCACAATGCCGCCCGGCTCTTCGGCCTGGGTCCCGTGGCCGGCTGAGGGCCGCCCGCCGAACCGCGCGGCAGTCAGTCGGCCAGGTGACGCTCGAGCGACGCCATCTTCCGGGTCAGCCCGTCCGTGACGCCGGTCCGGTCATCGATCTTGATGACGGTGCTGACCCGGTTGGCGAACGGCTTCACCGCTGCCACCGCCTCCTTGATCACCGCCATCACCTCGTCCCACTCGCCCTCGATCGAAGTGAACATGGCGTCGGTCTGGTTGGGCAGACCGCTGGCCCGGACGACCCGGACGGCGGCGGCGACCGCCTCGGCGACGTCCTCACCGATGCCGAGCGGGGTCACGCTGAACGCGGCGATCATGATTCCTCCAGGGCGGGTCAGGGCGGGTCAGGACGAGTCAGGACGACTCGGGGCCAGTCGGGTTGAGCCAAACCGAGGTTAACCCTCCGTCAGCGGCTCGGCCCCCGCCGGCCCCGGTCAGCCGCCGTAGACGCCACGGCAGATCCGCGCCTGGTCGGAATCGGCGGGCCACTGCCCGTAGTTCTCCGCCAGCGCGCAGACTCCGGAACCGTCCGGCGACGCACCGGGAGCCGGCCCCGAGCCCGGGTGGTCGCCCGACGCGGCCGCCGGCGGATGGCCGGCCGGATCCGGCGCCGGCGCGGGTGCGGGCCGAGCGGTGCCGCCCGGGCGACCGCGTCCCGCCGGTCCACCGTGCCGACCGGTGCCGGCGGCCGATGAGCCCGCCCCGCCGTCCGGCGCCGACCCCGGAGCCGCGTTCCGGCCGTCGGAGGCGGCCGACGGATCCGCGCCGGGCGTGCTCACCACCGTGTGCTCCGTCAGGCCGCGCAGCCCGTTCGGCCCGCTGGAGGGATGAACCGGCGTCAGTGACCCGGCGCTCGCCGTCGCCGAGGAGCCGGGGCGATCGCCGGAGCTGCTTCCCGGGGCCGGCGGGCCGCCGAGCCGCTGGGCCGACTGGCCGGCACAGCCCGACAGGGTCAGCACGACAGCGCAGCCGAGGCCGGTGAGCACGGCGGGCAGCAGGACGGACGGGCGTGGCCGGGAGGGTACGGCGGGGAGTTGGTTCTGGTTCACACGAGCCCAACGATTCGGGTGACCAGAAGGAGACCCCCGGTCAACGCCGGCCGCCCGGCGTCATCCCTCCCGGCTCGAAAAACGCGATTCCCTCGTTGATCGACATGCGGCAGACTCTCCCGGGTGAACATCGACCTGGAGGACCCGCCCCGACTTCGCGCCATCCGCCATGTCGCGGCAGCCTCCTGCGGAGCGCCGGTCGACTCGGAGCTGCGGGTCACGCTGAACTTCCACCCCGACCGGCTGGTGAACGGCCGACCGATCCTGGCGGCGATGGCGGCCGACGGGGTGTACCGCTCACAGTTCGTCACGGGGACCAGCAACGGCGGACTGACCGCCCACCCGGGTGGCGACCGCTGGCGCTGGGAGCAGCGGATCTTCGGCGGCGCCTACGACGAGGCGCCGGCGCACGAGCGCCCGGTCTACGGGGCGCTGAACTTCCGGCGCCAGCTGGTGGGTGCGGCGCCCCGGTTCGGCTCCGCGCACTTCCGGCTCGGCGTGGAGCCGGTCGGGCGGTCCACCTTCTGCTACCCGGACAGCTTCACCGAGCCCTCGGACTTCGGGGTCGCCACGGCGATGCCGCTGGTGGAGCTGGCCGCCGCCGACACCAGGGGCCGGCTGGACGACTACATCGAGGCCCAGGTGCACGGCCCGGTCCGGTTCGACCGGCACGTGGAGGCGCTGGTGCTGGACCCGTGCTACCGGGGCACCGAGGTCGAGCAGGCCGCCCGTCAGCTGCCCTGCGCGCTCGAATGGCACCCCGGCTACCGGCTCTCCGTGGACGAGCTGCGCCGCCACCCCGACTTCCGCGGACCGGAGTTCGTGGCGCTGGGTGTCACGCTGGCCCGCGACGGGCAGCTGGACCCGGCCGTCATCGGCGACGCCTCGCGTACCGGCCGCCACGACGAGCAGGCGCTGAAGCGGGTCTGGCACTACATCGCCCAATTCGGCGCCCCCGCCTGCTGACCCGGGTGCCCGGTTGAGCGCACCGGCCGCCGCACCTCACAGTCGCGGGATCACCTCGGCCCCGTAGCTGTCGATGGTGCTGTCGATCGCGTCGTGCATCGCGTACACGGCGAACTGGTCGACGCCGAGCGAGCGCAGCTGGGCCAGGCGCTCGAGCTGGACCGTCGGAGGGCCGATCAGGCAGAAGCGGTCGACGATCTCGTCCGGCACGAAGGCGGTGTCCGGGTTGTCCGCCCGGCCGTGGTGGCTGTAGTCGTAGCCGTGCCGGTCCTTGATGTAGTCGGTGAGGGCCTGCGGCACCAGGTCCGAGTGCTCGCCGTAGTGGGACACCAGGTCGGCCACGTGGTTGCCGACCATGCCGCCGAACCAGCGGCACTGCTCGCGGGCGTGCGCCAGCGCGGCGGGCGAGTCGTCCGCCGTCACATAGGCGGGGGCCGCGACGCAGATCCGCACCGATCCCGGGTCGCGTCCCGCGGCGGCGGCGGCCGAGCGCACCGCCTTGATCATGTACTCGGTCAGGTACGGATCGGCCAACTGCAGGATGAAGCCGTCGGCCTGGCGTCCGGTCAGCTCCAGGGCCCTGGGTCCGTAGGCGCCCATCCAGACCGGGAGCGCGCCGTCCCGCACCCAGGGCAGGTGCAGCTCGGTGCCGTCGACCACGACCGCGCGTCCCTCGGCGAGGTCCTTGATCGCGTGCATCGCCTCGCTGAGCCGGGCCAGCGTGGCCGGCCGCCGGCCGGCCACCCGCATCGCCGAGTCGCCGCGCCCGATGCCGCAGATGGTCCGGTTGCCGAACATGTCGTTGAGCGTGGCGAAGAGGGAGGCGGTCACCTCCCAGGTCCGGGTGGAGGGGTTGGTGACCATCGGGCCCACGGTCAGCCGCTCGGTCTGGCCCAGGATCTGGCTGTAGATCACGAAGGGCTCCTGCCAGAGCACGCAGGAGTCGAAGGTCCAGCCGTGGGTGAAGCCCGCCGCCTCGGCGCGCCGCATCCGCTCGACCAGCAGGCGGGCCGGCGGGTCGGTCTGGAGGACGAGTCCGATGTCCATACACGGTCTCCGTTCGTCGGAACGTGGCAGGGAGTTGGTCAGTTGACGTACTGGCAGGTCCCGCGCCGCAGGAAGCCACCGTGCCCGGCGCGGCCGAGCCAACGTCCCTCCTCCAGCAGCACGCTGCCGCGCGACAGCACCAGCTCCACCCGGCCGGTCAGCTGGCGCCCCTCGTAGGCCGAGTAGTCGACGTTCATGTGGTGGGTCGCGGCCGAGAGGGTCTGGACCGCGCCGGGGTCGTAGATGACTACGTCGGCGTCGGCGCCCGGCGCGATGGTTCCCTTGCGCGGGTAGAGGCCGAACATCCGGGCCGGCGCGGCACAGGCGATCTCGATCCAGCGGCGCCGCGAGATCCGCCCCTCCACCACGGCCTGGTGCAGCAGGTCCATCCGGTTCTCCACACCCGGCAGCCCGTTGGGGATCTTCGAGAAGTCGCCGCGCCCCAGCTCCTTCTGGCCCACGAAGCAGAACGGGCAGTGGTCGGTGGAGACCACCTGGAGGTCGTCGGTGCGCAGGCCCTTCCACAGCTCGGCCTGGTGCTCGCGCGGGCGCAGCGGGGTCGAGCAGACGTACTTGGCGCCCTCGAAGCCGGGCCTGGCCAGGTCGTCGGTGGACAGGAAGAGGTACTGCGGGCAGGTCTCGCCGAAGACCGGCAGCCCCTGGTCCCGGGCGGCGGCCAGTTCGGCGAGCGCGGAGGCGGCCGAGACGTGCACCACGTAGAGCGGCGAGCCGGCCACCTGGGCGAGCTTGATCGCCCGGTGGGTGGCCTCGGCCTCCAGCAGCTCGCGGCGCACCTCGCCGTGGTAGCGCGGATCGGTGTGCCCGGCGGCCAGCGCCTGTTCGACCAGCACGTCGATGGCGATCCCGTTCTCCGCGTGCATCATGATCAGCCCGCCGTTGTCGGCGCACCGCTGCATCGCCCGCAGGATCTTGCCGTCGTCGCTGTAGAAGACGCCGGGGTAGGCCATGAAGAGCTTGAAGGAGGTCGATTCGCCGCTCTGGGTGAGCAGGTCCAGCTCCTTCAGCACCTCCTGGGTGACGTCCGAGACGATGGTGTGGAAGGCGTAGTCGATCGCGCAGTTGCCCTCGGCCTTGGCGTGCCAGCTGTCCAGCCCCGCGCGCAGCGAGCCGCCCACCGGCTGGACGGCGAAGTCCACGATCGTGGTGGTGCCGCCCCAGGCGGCGGCCCGGGTGCCGGTCTCGAAGGTGTCGGAAGCGCTGGTTCCGCCGAACGGCAACTCCATGTGGGTGTGGGCGTCCACCCCGCCGGGGATGACGTACCGACCCGTCGCGTCGATCACCCGGTCCGCGCGCCAGCCGGCCGCCACCTCGCTGCCGGTGCTGGCGAGTGCGACGATCCGCTGGTCCTCGATCAGCACGTCGGCGGTGAGCTCTTCGGCGGCGGTGATGACCAGGCCGCCGGTGATCAGGATGCGCGTCATGCCAGCGCCTCCGTCCCGGTGGGCCCGGCCGTCCAGGCCGTCGTGCCCGCCCCGGGCGGACCGGCGGCCTTGGCCGGCCCGGCAACTCCACTGGCTCCAGCGGCTCCCGTGGTTCCAGCTGCTCCAGTGGCGCCGGCGGCCGGCTCCCGTTCGGCGTTCGCCCGGCGCAGCGCCTCGACGAGCAGCTCGGCGCCCTCGCGCGCCTCGGCCTCGGTCAGCGACAGCGGCGGGGCGATCCGCAGCGCGTCGCCCGCCCGGCCGCCCTTGCCGATCAGCAGGCCCAGCGCCCGCGCGTGCTCCAGGGTCGCGGTGGCCGCGGCCGCGTCCGGCAGCGCGACGCCCAGCATCAGGCCCCGGCCGCGCACCTCGCGGACGATCGGCAACTCCAGGCGGGCCGCTTCCAGTTGGGCACGCAGCAGCGCGCCCATCCGCCGGGCGTTGGCCTGCAGGTCGTGCTCCAGCAGATAGCGCAGGTTGGCCAGCCCGGCGGCACAGGTGATCGGGCTGCCGCCGAAGGTGGAGATGGAGTTGGCGTTCAGGCAGTCCATCACCTCGGCACGGGCCACCACCCCGCCCATCGCCATGCCGTTGGCGATGCCCTTGGCGAAGGTCAGGATGTCCGGTGGCCCGGCCTGGCCGTGGGCCTGCCAGCCCCAGAAGTGGTCACCGGTGCGGCCCCAGCCGGTCTGCACCTCGTCGCTGATCCACAGGATGCCGTGCTGGTCCAGTACCCGCTTGAAGGCGGCCAGCAGCCCGTCTGGGCCGTGGGTGAACCCGCCGACGCCCTGGATCGGCTCGGCGATCAACGCCGCCACGGTGCCCTCGGCCTGACCGAGCATCTCCTGGAGGTCCGTCACACAGGCCGCGATGAAGTCGGCGTCGGTCAGCCGGGCGTACGGACCGCTGTCGCGTACCCCGCCGTGCACGTAGAGCGTCTGCAGCGGCGAGAGGCTGGTGGGGGACCAGGCGGTGTTGCCCGTGATGCCCACGGTGGAGAAGGACCGGCCGTGGTAGCTGTTGCGCAGCGCCAGGACCTGGTTGGAGCGCCGATGGCTGGTGGCCAGCAGCAGCGCGGCGTCGTTGGCCTCGGTGCCCGAGCTGGTGAAGAACACCTTGGCGTCCGGGATGCCGGACAACTCGGCGATCTGCTCGGCCAGTTCCACCATCGCCGAGGAGAGGTAGAGGGTGGAGCTGTGCACGATCCGGCCGGCCTGCTCGGCCACCGCCTTGGTCACCTCGGGCAGCGCGTGGGCGGTCATCGTGGTGAGGATGCCGCCGAAGAAGTCCAGGTAGCGGTTGCCCTCGGAGTCCCAGACGTGCCGGCCCTCGCCGTGGGTGAGCTCGATCGGCTCCCGGTAGTAGGTGGCCAGCCAGGCGGGCAGCACCGCGCGGTGGCGGGCGCGCAGCGCGGCGGGGGTGCGGTCGGAGCTGGTCATCGGGTGGTGTCCTCCTCGGCTGGGGGTGGGGCGGGGGTCTTCGCGGCCGGTGGCCGGCCGGCGGTTCAGGCCTCGGTCAGCGGCCCGTACGCCTCCGGCCGGCGGTCGCGGTAGAACGCCCACTGCTGGCGGACCTCGTCGATCAGTCCGAGGTCGAGGTCCCGGATCACCAGCTCCTCCTCCTTGTCGGAGGCGACCTCACCGACGAACTGGCCGCGCGGGTCGACGAAGTACGAACTCCCGTAGAAGTCGTTGTCGCCGTACTCCTCCACGCCGACCCGGTTGATCGCCGCCACGAAGTACTCGTTGGCGACCGCCGCCGCCGGCTGCTCCAACTGCCAGAGGTAGCCGGACAGTCCCCGGCTGGTCGCCGAGGGGTTGTAGACGATCTGCGCCCCGGCCAGCCCGAGCGCCCGCCAGCCCTCGGGGAAGTGCCGGTCGTAGCAGATGTAGACGCCGACCTTGCCCACGGCGGTGTCGAAGACCGGCCAGCCGAGGTTTCCGGGCTTGAAGTAGTACTTCTCCCAGAAGCCCTTGACCTGCGGGATGTGGTGCTTGCGGTACTTGCCCAGGTAGCTGCCGTCGGCGTCGATCACGGCGGCGGTGTTGTAGTACACGCCGCTCTGCTCCACCTCGTACACCGGCACGACCATGACCAGCCCCAGCTCGGCGGCCAGCGCGGACATCCGGGTGATGGTGGGCCCGTCCGGCACCGGCTCGGCCCAGCGGTAGTGCTCCGGGTCCTGCACCTGGCAGAAGTACGGGGAGTTGAAGACCTCCTGGAACCCGATGATCCGCGCCCCCTGCGCGGCGGCCTCGCGGGCGTACCGCTCGTGGAGCTCCAGCATCGAGGACTGCTCGCCCGTCCAGCGGGTCTGGACGAGGGCGGCGCGGACGATCTGGGACTGCGACATGGGAACGGCTCCTGAAATCAGTGTGGCTGACGGGATCTGGAGCTGATGGGACCTGCAACTGTCAGGACCTGGAACTGTCAGGATCTGGAACTGTCGAGCCGGGTCGATGACGTACCAACGATCCGGGTACCCCCGCGTCACTCCGGCGATCGGGTGACATCGGGTGCCGGGTCGCGCGGGAGCGACGGACGAGGTATCTGCCTGCGACTGGTGTTCTTGCAGACTCCCCAGCACGGTGTCGGCCGAATCCCGACAACCTGTCAGTTCTCAGCGGCCGTTCGGCCCAGGCCGGTGACACACCGCCAGTAGGCGAGGCGAAGTGTCACCCCCGTCCGGTCGGCGGGGTACCGAGCCCCAACTGCACCCGGACGGCCCAAGCGACCAGCCGGGACGCCTCCGTCCGGGTGAGGACCGGCTGCGGGACAGCACCTCACGGGAGCTCACGGCAGGGGGAGCGGCGGGGGCGAAGGTGGCGACGCCCCCTCGTCCGTCCCGTTCCCGCAGGCGTTCGGCAGCGACGGGTGGCGCCCGATCACCACCACGCCCAGCACCATCGCCAGCAGCCCGGCCGACTCCCAGGCCAGCGCGCCGGGCGTGACCCGCAGCCGGTCACCGAGGAACCCCACCGCGCAGACGATCCCCGCCAGCGGCTGGGCGGCGGTCAGCGCGGGGAGCGACATCCGCAGCGGCGCCACCTCGAAGGCGCTCTGCACCAGCAGCAGCCCGAAGGCACCGAGGCCGACCACCGCGTAGGGCTCCCAGTGGTGCAGCACCGCCCGCACCCCGCCGGTGTCGATCCGGCCGGCGGTGGCCCGGGTGAGCGCGTCCTGCAGCCCGTAGAGCAGCCCGGCGGCCAGCGCCAGGATGGTGGCCTCCTCGAAGAGCGGCAGCCGTCGGCCGAAGGAGACCAGCAGCAGCGCCAGTCCGGCCACCACGCCGAAGACCAGCCAGTGCCGCAGCTCGCCCGCCACCGCGCCACCCCCGCGAGGATCACCGGCCAGGATGAAGGTGGTCACCCCGAGACCGAGCAGCAGGACCCCGCCCCAGCCGGAACGCCCCAGGCGCTGGCGGCTCAGCACACTGGCCAGTGCCATCGCGAAGACGAGGTTGGTGGTGAGCAGCGGCTCCACCAGGGAGACCTCCCCGATGCTGAGCGCCCAGGCGCTGAGCACCAGGCCGACCACCATGGCCGCGAGTCCCGCGAGCCACTCGGGCATCCTCAGCAGGTCCAGCAGCAGCCGCCAGCGCAGCAGATCGGCGCGCGGCGCCCGCTGGGCGGCGTGCTGCTGGAGGACGAAGCCCAGGCCCAGGCAGCAGGCCGCGCCGATCGCCAGGAGGAAGACCGCCACGCAGGATCACCCGGCCGTCGTGTGGTCCGACCGCGCCGGTCCGGCGCCCGGGACGGGCGGGCAGCACGGTGTTCGATTCGTCGCCAGCCTACCTCCGCCTCCGCGACGGGGCGCCGAGCGTGCGGCAGGTCGTGCGTGTCGCCGGGTGTGCCGGAGTGGCGGTCGGCGACAGGCCCTGATCGGATCCGATAATGGAGGAGTCGCGGTGCGGTCGGAGCGGGGGAGGAGGTAGCGATGATCATCCGGATCTGGGAGGCGCGGGTCGCGCCCAAGCAGATGAGCGAGCTGTGTGCGGTGATCCAGTCGGAGATGCTGCCGGAGCTGGCCGGCCTCGACGGCTACCTCGGCGGCGAACTGCTGCGCTCCCTGCCGGACAGCGCGCACCGCGTCCTGGTGGTGACCAGATGGCGCGACGAGGAGGCGCTGCGGGCCTACGCCGGGCCGGCCTGGACGAAGCGCCCGATCTGGTCGCAGACCGAGCCGAGTTACCTGGAGCAGCCGCCGGAGGTGGCCCACTTCACGGTGGTCAGTACCCGGTGAGGCCCTGGCAGGCCCCGCTGGGCGTGCATCCGGCAGACCGTAGGCTGGTCCGATGATCACCCCTGAGACCGCTCCTGATGCCGCTGCTGATGCCACTGCCCCGGCCGGCGCCCCTGCCGATGCCGCCACCGTGCCCGTGCTCAGCGCGGAGTTCCTCGCCTTCTGGGCCGAGCGGCACATCTGCACCCTCACCACCCTGCGACCCGACGGCACACCGCACGTCGTCCCGGTCGGCGCCACCTACGACCCCGCCACCGGCCTTGCCCGGGTGATCACCAGCGCGGGCAGTCGCAAGGCCCGCAACGTCGCGGCGGCCGGGGAGCAGGGGGCCCGGGTGGCGCTCTGCCAGGTGGACGGTGGCCGCTGGGCGACCCTGGAGGGGCTCGCCGTGCTGCGCCGCGCCCCCGAGGCGGTGGCCGACGCCGAGGCCCGGTACGCGCTGCGCTACCGCACCCCGCGCCCGAACCCCGAGCGGGTGGTCATCGAGATCACCGTGACCCGGACCCTGGGGCGCGGCACCAGCCCCGGAGCGGCTGCGTCCTGACCGGGGTAGCCACCGGCTGCCTGCTGGGCCCGGCCGCCGCCGGAACTCAGCGACCCGGCCCGGCGGCGGCCTCCCGCAGGGCCCGCAGCGCCTCGGACTCGACGCCCAGCACCCGGGCCCGGACCAGCACCGGGTGTGCCCGCAGCGCCGCGCCGGCCCGGACGTACGCCTCCCAGCGGCGGTCGAACTCCGCCTGCTCACCCGCCGCCCAGGTGCACCGCTGCACCGCCTGCGACGGATCGGGGAACGCCGCGCGCCGGCGGTCGCGCACGGCGAGCGCGTAGTCGCCGACCGCCCGGTCGGCTGCCAGCACGGCGTGCTGAAGGGCAATCAGATCGACGGGCACGGCGAGCGGCCCGATCAGCGTGGTGAACACGGAAGCAACGTTAGGCGCGCCCCCTGACAATCGCTCGACTCATGCTGGAGCTCTGCTGGGGAGGCCCTCTCCGGGTGCGCCCGCGCCGCTCGGGAACCGGTTGTCAGTGCACCCTGTCACACTCGCGCGCATGAACGAGATCCCCCCGCAGAACCTCGCACCCTCCTGGCCGGCCGAACTCGACACCCGCAGTCGCCCGCCCAGGGCCGGCGAGGAGCGCGAGACGCTCACCGCCTTCCTGGACTGGCACCGCGCCACGTTCGAGCTGAAGACCGCCGGCCTGTCCGCGGAACAGCTGGCGGAGAAGTCCGTGGCGCCCTCCGGGATGAGCCTGCACGGCATCCTGCGGCACCTGGCCGGGGTCGAACGCTGGTGGTTCGGCCTGCAGTTCGCCGGACTCGAGCTGCCGCAGCTCTACTACTCGGACGACAACCCGGACCAGGACTTCGAGTTCACCGGCGCCGACCCGGCGCAGGACTTCGGCGCCTGGCAGGCGGAGTGCGAGCGGTCCCGGGGGATCGTGGCCGCCGCCCCCTCGCTGGACGTGCTGGCCGCCGCGCCGATGACCGGTGAGCCGATCTCGCTGCGCCGGATCCTGGTGACCATGATCGCCGAGTACGCCCGGCACAACGGCCACGCCGACCTGCTGCGCGAACGCCTGGACGGCCTGACCGGCTCCTGACCGGGCGGCACACCCGCGCTGAGCGGCGCCGACTCAGAGTCCGCTCGGCCAGGCGTAGCCGCTCGGCACGGTGAGCCCGGCGTCCTCGGCGGCGGTGCCGTAGACCAGGGCGATCTCGTCGTGCGCCCCGAGGGTGATCGCCGCCGGGTCGCCGGTGACCGGCTTGCCGTTGACGTAGGCGGTCAGCGTGTGGGTCGCGTCCGCTCGGGCACCGCCCAGGTGGTCGGCGGCGACCGAGACCTGCCACTCGGTCATGAACTGGCCCAGGGTGAACCGCGCCCGCACCGGCGACTCGATGTGGATCACGCCGCTGGTGTCGTGCGTGTGCAGCGGACTGATCTGCTGCGCGGCCTCGTCGATGCCGACCAGCGCGGGGACGGTCACCGGCCGGCCGTCCAGGTAGACGTCGAGGTGGGTGTGGATGTGCTCGGCGGTGCCCTCGGTGCCGAGCATCGGCAGGCCTGCGGCCGTCACGGCGGCGGCGGGGTCGGCCGGGGCGGGCCACGGTGGCGCGCTGGTGCGCCCGTCGGCGGTGCTGCGCGGGTCGGTGGGTATCGCGGGTGTCGCCGAGGACGCGGTGGCAGCTGAAGAGCCACCGCCGGAGGCGGTCACGGCGACGGCGGTCAGCCCGCCCAGCACGGCCAGGCCGAGCAGTCCGGCCGCCGAGCGGACCAGCAGGCGCCGCCTGTGCTCGACCCGCCGCTCGGCTTCCCGCGCGGCGGCCGCCTTGGCCCGGCGGTCGTCGGGCGCCGCACCGGGCGGGTGGCTGTGCGGGTGGCTGTGCGTGCGGCTGGGCTTGCGAGTGGGCTTGGCAGCGGGTACCCGATGCGGCTGCTCGGCCATCGGTGGCGTCCTGTTCCTTGGGGTAACAACGAGATAGTTCGAATTTGAACTCAGCTCGACGGTACCTTGTGTGGGAATGGTGAACAAAAGTGTGTGAACGCGAGGTCCGAAATCCGCCGGTCGGGCTGCGCGCGACACGGCAGAGTGGAGGGGTACACCACCATCAGCGAGAGAGGCCGGCCGTCGTGAGCAGCCCCGTGACCAGCAACGTGACCAGCACTGTCCACACCACCATCGACAGCCCGCTCGGCGAGCTGCTGCTGGTCGGCGAGGAGTGCGCGAGTTCGCCCGGCGGGATCGCGCTGCGCTCGCTGTCGATCAGCGGGCAACGCCGTGCCGCCACTGTCGAACCCGGCTGGCGGGCCGACCCGGCGGCCTTCGCGGAGATCGTCGCCCAGCTGCGCGCGTACTTCGCCGGCGATCTCAAGGAGTTCTCGATCGAGCTGCGCGCCACGGGCACCGAGTTCCAGCAACGCGTCTGGCAGGCGATCGACACCATCCCGTACGGCAGCACCACCAGCTACGGTCGACTGGCGGAGCAGATCGGCGCGTCGCGTGCGGCGGTCCGCGCGGTCGGCACCGCGATCGGTGCCAACCCGCTGCTCATCGTCCGCCCGTGCCACCGGATCATCGGCGCCAACGGCTCGCTCACCGGGTATGCGGCCGGACTGGAGCGCAAGGAGTACCTGCTGGCCCACGAAGGGGCGCTCCCGGGCGCCCTGGCCTGACCCTTCCGATCCTCGGGCTGACGGTGTGTCATCCCATCCCCGTTGCAGCTGAGGCATGCTGACGCTCCGTCGGATCCCGCTGGGCGGCCGATCAGCGGGGATTCACCGACGGTAGCCGGAATCGGCCGGTCAGCGGCCGGAGTAGGACGTCGAAGCCCGGATGCGGGTGCCCAACGATGCTCCTAGCGTGGAGCGCAGGGCACCGTCGGATCCCGAGGTGACGCCTTGATCGAGGAGGCGTTCTGATGTTTGCCCAGGAAACGCCGGTTCGACAGGCACGGCAGCCCACGGTTGCCAGGCCCGCCACGGCGAGCGAACTGAGCGCGGTCACCGCGCTGATGGCAGAGGAGGAGTCGCCGGTCAGCGACGCGCCCAGCTACTGCCCCGAGGCAGCGGGAATCCTGCTGCTGGCACTGCTCCTGTCGCCGAAGCAACCGAAGGAGCGGCGGTCATAGCCGACCACCCGCCAACCGTCCGCGCCGACCAGGTCCAGGTCGGCCCCGACCGGAGGACGACCACCCATGTCATTCACGGACACCCCGCTGCACGATGAGATCGCCGCAGCGGTCGAGTGGGTGGCAGATCGTGCCCTCGGTGCCCTGAGCGGTGCCGGGGGTACCGACGCGCTCGCCGGCGAGCCGCCGACCGGCACCGATCCGCGCACCGTGCTGGCCGCCGTCCGGGTGCTCGGGCCCGACGTCTTCGCACCGAGCCTGCTCACCGGAGCGCCGTGCGGTGCGGCCACCGTCCAACTGGTCGAGGACGCGTGCCGCCTGTTCCCGGCAGCCGACCTCGCCGCGACGGCCGCCTCGGTCGCAAGCCCCGACCCCGACCCCGCCACCTCGACCCGCCCCGGCCCGGTCGGCCCGGCGCTGCCGCCGGGCGCGCTGGTGGTCGGCTGGCGGGACTGGGCCACCGCCGAGCTGCTCGCCAGAGTCGGCCGCTCCGTGCCCGTACCCCGCCCTGCGGTGGTGCCCGAGTTGGCGGAGCCGTCCGACTGGGCGCGCTGGTCCCTCCAACTGGCCCGGCTCGCCGGGCTCGCGCTGCCCACCCTGGAGAGCCCGGTGCACGAACTCGCCCGGCGTGAGCCGCTCGCGCTCGCTCGCGGCGCCACCCGCTCGATCCTGCGCCGCGACCACCGCACCGCCGTCCGGCTGGCCCGCTGGCTGGCCTGGCTGGCCGCCGACGGCACCCCGCTGCCGCTCGACCTGCCTCCGCTGCTGCGCCACCTGCGGTGGGTCGGCGACGTCGGGCCGCGTAGCGTCCTCGACCTGGAGATCGCCGACCTGCTGCTCGGCGGCAGGCCCCGACCGCTCGGGGGGACCGCCCGATGATCGACACCGCGACGCTCGGCACCGCGACCCGGATCGCCGCCGACTCCCTCGGCTGGCTCCACCGGCAGCACGAACAGGGCCGAGGCCGGCTGCCCGCCGACGCCACCGCCGACCTCTCCGACCCCGACAACGCCTACAAGCCGCTCGGCGAGTGCGCCATGGCGGCCTCCCTGGTGCTGCGCGAGCTGGTGGCGGGCACCCGGGAGACCCAATGGGCGCGTGAGCTGCTGGACTTCGGCTGGCGCGAGCTGCGCGGCGGCGACCTGCTCTACGAGCGCCAGCTCCGCAACCAGCTGATCACCGACCCGCTGGAGACCTACGGCCCGTTCGTCCGGGCCGGCTACCGCCACCAGCGGCTCGATGAACTGTTGAGCGACCTGGCCGAGTTGCGCTCGATGCGCGCCGTGGAGATGTTCCAGAACCGGAAACTGGCGGTGGCCAACGCCCGCCGGCTGGTCGGCCTCGACGACCGGCCGGACTGGGGCGCACTGGCCGACGCGACCTGGCTCGGCGCCGGCCCCGAACCCTGGGCGATCGACTGGGACGCGGGCTACAACGCCACCCACACCGTCTTCCACCTCACCGACTGGGGCGCCCGGCCGACCGAACTGCCGCCCGCGATGCGCGACTACCTGCGCGACTGGCTGCCGGTCTGGATCGACATCTGGTCCGAGGTCGGCCACTGGGACCTGGTCGGCGAGCTGCTGGCGGTGGACGCCTGCCTGCCCGAGCCGACCTGTGACGGCCGGGCCTGGCAGCTGCTGGCGGCGGTCCAGCGGGCGGACGGTCTACTGCCGCGCGACACCGAGCCGGTGACAGAGGATCCGGACCTGGCCTTCAAGGACCATGAGCACACCGCCGTGGTCGCCGTCGTGGCCGGCACCCTGACGGTGGCGCGGGCGCTGGGCGCGGAGGGCACGGGGCGTGCGACCCGCTGAAGGGGAGCCGGCCGAGTGCTGCTGGACCGACGGCGACCCGGCCCGGCTGGCTCCACTGGTCGACGCCGTGCCGCCGGGCAGCGCGGTCGCCCTCGCGGTGGTGCGCGACGGGGTGACGGCACTGTCCGGCCACGGCCGCGTCGACGGGCGCCGCGGCGACCCGATCACGCCGGACACCGCGTTCGAACTCGGTTCGGTGAGCAAGACCTTCACCGCACTGCTGCTCGCTGAGCGGGTGGCACGCGGCGAACTCGACTACGACCTGCCGATCGACACGCTGCTCGCCCCCGGCCCGCGCCCGCAGCTGCTGCGCGGCGGCGCGATCACGCTGCTCCACCTGGCCACCCACACCTCGGGGCTGCCCCGGCTGCCACCGGGCCTGAGCCGGACGGCCTTCGCCCGGCTGACCAATCCGTACGAGGAGTTCACCCGGGCGAAACTGCTCCAGGCGCTGGCCCGCACCAGGATCCGGACCAGTCCGGGCAGCCGGGTGCGCTACTCCAACTACGGGGTGGGCCTGCTCGGCCACCTGGTGGCAGGAGCGGATCAGCCGCCCTGGGACGTCGGTACCGCCTACGCGGACCTGCTGGCCGAGCGGGTCGGCCGGCCGCTCGGCCTCAACAGCACTGCGTGCGGCCCGAATCCGGTCGCGCAGGCGGTCGGCCACTGGCACGGCAGGCCGGTGCCGCCGTGGCGGATGCCCGCACTCCCGGGCGCCGGCGCCGTCCGGTCCACCGCCCGCGACCTGGCCCGCTACCTGGGTGCCCATCTCGCGGCAGCCGCTGACCAGGCGGCACCGGGAGCGGATCAGGCGGTGCGGGCCGACGACCCGGACGGGCTGGCGCGGGCCCTGGGCGAGGTGCAGCGCCCGAGGCTGGTGCACTCGCGCGCGCCGGGGGCGGACGAACTCTGCCTGGTCTGGAACCTGCGCCGACTCGACGGCTGTCAGCTGCTGTTCCATGGCGGTGCCACCCGGGGGTTCACGACGTTCATCGGCTTCTGCCCGCAGGCGCGCGCGGGCGTGGCCGCCCTGACCAACACCGGGCCGACCCTCGATGGACGCTTCGGGCAGGCCGCCTACCAGGTGCTGAAGTCCCTGCTGCCGTGCTCGGTGTGATGGCCGGTCAACCGTGGCTGCTCCGCTCGGACCCGCGGGTCCGAGCGGAGCAGCCACCGCTCTGGCGGCAGGACCGGTGCCGGCCTACCACCAGTCGGTGCAGCTGATGGCCTGATCGAGCGTCTGTCCGCAGGCCCGGAAGCGGTAGTTGGGGTCGGAGCTGGTGGCCTTGCCGGCCGAGGTCTTGGAGCTGTTGTCACCGTGGTCGATGCCGAACGGGCCGCACTGGAGCCAGGTGTGGCCGCCGTCGCGGGTCCAGTCCATCCAGATGCTCTCACCGGAGCGGGTCGCGCCCTGCATCTTGGCGAAGCCCACGCCGCCGGTGGACTGCAGCGTGATGGTGTCGCCCTCGTGGGAGATCGAGCGCTGCACGGTGCCGGAGGCGTTGTCGGAGATGTCGACGAAGCCGTTGGCACCGCCGGCGCAGTCGGAGGCCGAGGCGGCGGCCGGGCCGGCCGGGGCGGCGATCAGCAGACCGGCGCCGAGAGCGAGGGCGGCGGCGACCGCCGCGCCGCGGAACGTGGGCAGCTTGGACATGAGGATTCTCCTTGGGGTGTTCGGGTTCGTGTGCTTCAGCAGGTGGGGACGGAGTCGAGCCAGGCCGGGCCCTGGAGGTAGATGTTGGAGATCCAGGCCTGGTAGTCGGGCAGGAAGGACCAGGCGTCGTTGGTGATCCCCTCGGCCGTGATGCGCTGGGCGTGCTCCTGGCAGGAGACCCGCACGGCGGTGGCGTCCGGGAAGGCGTAGACGCGTGGGCTGTCGGTGGACGGCTGGGCGTGGGTCCAGACCCCGCTGCCCCAGGTCTGCTCGGTGATCCCGGTCACCGGGCCGCGGTTGATCCGCACCGCGCCGAAGTAGTCACCGTCGAGCCGGGCATCGCTGACCATGATGTGGGTGCCGGACTGGCGGGCCTCGACCATCTTGCCCGCGCCCAGGTAGATGGCGATGTGCTGGAGGTTGTCGGAGCTGCCGTAGGCGAGCAGGTCGCCGGGCAGCAGCGGGCCGCTGCCCTGGTCGGGCGTGAAGCGTTGGGCGGCGTGCGTCGTGTAGTACTGCTGGCCGGCGTCGCCGTTCAGCAGGTCCTGACCGGTGGCCTGGGCGTAGGCGTAGCGGACCAGGCCGGAGCAGTCGAAGCCGAGGCGCTCGTTGTCGTGGTCGCTGGCCGGGTCCACGCCGTCGGGGTGGCCGTAGGTCGGTCCGGGGTCCGGGCCGTGGCCGCCGCCCCAGGTGTACCAGACACCGAGTTGCGTGCAGGCTGCCCGGACGGCGCTCTCGGCGGTGGCCGAGGCACCTGGCGTGAGCGGTGCGCAGTCGGTGCCGGCGTCGCGGGCCAGGCTGGGCCCGGCCCGGCCGTCGGCCGTCCCGGCCCAGGCGGCGAGGGGCGGCCCCGCCAGGAGCACGAGCAGGCAGGTGAGGGCGGTGAACGCGGTGCGGAGCTTGGCGTGGATCGCGGTGTACATGGTGCGGCTCCCAGGTATCGGGGGACGGTCGGGGGGCGAACGAGGGCAGGGGCGACTGAGGGGGCAGGGGTGATTAAGGGCAGGGGTGACTGAGGCACAGGAGACCGGGTTTCAGCAGGTCACCGGTCACTGGTCACCGGTCACCGGTCACCGGTCACCAGTCACTGGTCACCGGTCACCGGTGACTGGTCACCGATGGTCCGTCAGCACAGCGTCGGCCGGTGCTTCGAGAGTGATCGTCAGTGCCCGACGGTGTCCAGCGGCCAGCCGTCGCCCAATCCGCGGGAAACGGGAAACGCTTGGGGAAACCCCTACTGACCTGCGGTTTCTCGCTGACTCAGCAGTTGGGTCGGTAGGGCTGATCGGGCAGCAGCCGGGACCACTGCTCGGCGCTGAGCGCGCCTACCAGGCGACAGATCTCGCCGCCGCGGTCCTGGGTGCTGGAGTTCCAGAGCCGGACCGTGCCGTCGCTGCCGGCGCTGGCCAGCGTGCGGCCGTCCGGGCTGAAGGCCACTGACCAGACGGCATCCGTGTGTCCGGTGAGGGTGGCGGAGAGGTGTTGGGTGGTGAGGTCCCAGGTGCGTACGGTGCCGTCGTTGCCGGCGCTGGCCAGGGTGCGGCCGTCGGGGGCGAAGGCGACGGCGCGTACCGAGCCGGTGTGTCCGGTGAGGGTGGCGGAGAGGTGTTGGGTGGTGAGGTCCCAGGTGCGTACGGTGCCGTCGTTGCCGGCGCTGGCCAGGGTGCGGCCGTCGGGGGCGAAGGCGACGGCGCGTACCGAGCCGGTGTGCCCGGTCAAGGTGGCGGAGAGGTGCCGGGCGCCGAGGTCCCAGAGCCGGACCGTCAGATCGTCGCTGCCGGAGGCGAGGGTCCGCCCGTCAGGGCTGAACGCGACCGCGTTCACGAAGTCGGTGTGCCCGCTCAGCACGCCGACCGGTCGTCGGGTGCGGACGTCCCAGAGCCGCACGGTGCGGTCCTCGCCCGCCGAGGCGAGCAGCCGGCCGTCGGGGCTGAACGCCACCGCGAAGACGGAGTCCTGATGCCCGGTGAGGACTGCGGCCTGGGCGTGCGAGGCGAGGTCCCACAAGCGGATGGTCTGATCGGCACCGGCCGAGGCGAGCAGTCGGCCGTCCGGGCTGAAGGCGATGCCGAAGACCGAGCCGGTGTGGCCGTCCAGGGTCCCGACCAGGGTGTGCCGCGCGACATCCCAGAGCCGCACGGTGTGTGCGGCGTCGGCAGCCGCGACGGTGCGGCCGTCGGGGCTGAAGGCGGTCTGCCAGATCTCGGTGAACGGGTGCACGGTGAGTGCGGCTGCCCCGCGCTGCCAGAGTGCTGCGGTCTGGTCGAAGCCAGCGGTGGCGACCAGCGCGCCGTCGGGGCTGACGGCAACGCCCTGGACGTAGTCGGTGTGACCGCAGAGGGTGGCGGTGATCCGGCGGGTGGCCAGGTCCCAGAGCCGCACGGTGCCGTCGCCGCTCGCGCTCACCAGGGTCGCGCCGCCATCGGTGTAGGCCACGCCGTTGACGTCGTCGCTGTGGCCGGTGAGGGTGGTGATCAGGGTGTGGTTGGCGGTGTCCCAGAGCCGGACGGTGCGGTCGGCCCCGCCGGAGGCCAGGGTCCGGCCGTCCGGGCTGAACGCCACGCCGAGGACTTCGTCGCTGTGGCCGGTGAGGGTGGCGGTGAGGGCACCGCTGCCGGTGTCCCAGAGGCGGACGGTGTGATCGGCGGCCGCCGAGGCGACCAGGTGGCCGTCCGGGCTGTAGGCCACGCTGAAGATCTCGTCGCTGTGGCCGGTGAGGGTGGTGATCAGGGTGTGGTTGGCGGTGTCCCAGAGCCGGACGGTGCGGTCGGCCCCGCCGGAGACCAGGGTCCGGCCGTCCGGGCTGAACGCCACCGAGCGCACCGCGCCGCCGTTGCCGAAGAGGGTGACGGGCAGCCGACGGCCTGTCAGGTCCCACAGGCGGACCGTGCCGTCGGCGCTGCCGGAGGCCAGGGACCGCCCGTCGGGACTGAACGCGACGGTGCGCACCGACCCGCCGTGCCCGGTGAGCGTGGTGTCGAGCTGACGGCTCGCCACCTGCCACACCTTCAGGGTGCCGTCCGCGCTGGCCGTGGCGAGTCTGGTCGAATCCGGGCTGAACGCGACGGCGTTGACCGGCCCGGTATGGCCGAAGAGCCGACCGGCGAAGGCCTGGGACTGGGTGCTGAGCAACGCGCTGCGGGCCTCCGTGGTGGGCGAGGTGCGGAACGCCTCGTCCGCCAGCAGCATCGAGGCCTCCGGTCGGCCGGCCGCCAGCGCGGCCGATTCGGCGGCCAGCGCTTTGGAGAGCGCGGTCCGGCGTCCGGCGAACGCCTCGGCCCGCTGCTGGTAGGCGACGCCGCCCGCGGTGACGGCCAGCACCAGCAGCACCACGAGGGTGACCAGCAGTTGCCGCCGTCGCCGGGTCCGGCGCCGCACGGCCCGCGCCCGCGCCGCCTCCTGCTCGTGTCCGGCGGCCACGAACGCGGCCTCGCCCGGGCCCAGTTCGGCGCGGCGACGCGGATCGCGCAGGTACTCGACGGCGACGGCGAGCTTGGTGCCCCGGTAGAGCAGGGACGGGTCGCGCCGCTCGCGCTCCCACTCGACGGCGGCTTCGGCGAGCTGCTGACGGACCAGCAGACCGGCCCGATCGGCGTGCAGCCAGCCGCGCAGCCGGGGCCAGGCCCGGATCAGGGCCTCGTGGGTGATCAGCACAGTCTGGCTGTCCACGGTCAGCAGGCGGGCCTGCACGAAGGCGTCGAGGACGGCACCGATGGAATCGGCGGTCCTGGGTCCGGCGGCTGAAGCGGTGACTGGCCCGGCGGCTGAATCGGTGGCGAGACCGGACGCCGGAGCAGCGGCCCGGAGGTGGTCGAGCGGCACCGGGTGGCGGGTCGCCTCGCTGTCCTCGGCGACATGGACCAGCCGGAGCAGCAGCTGACGTGCCGTCAGGCGGCCCTCGGGGGTCAGGCCGGCGAAGAGGTTCTCGGCGGTTGCGGCGATCGCGCCCTGGACACCGCCGGTGCGCAGGTAGCCCGCGACGGTGAGGTTGCGCCCGTCGCGCTGCTGCCAGGTCGCCAGCAGCGCGTGCGAGAGCAGCGGCAGCACGCCGGCCAGTCCGGACCGGAACGGGGCGGTGCCGACCGCGCCGGGGTCCTCGGGCGAGCCGGCCGGGTGCGGGATGCCCGCGAGGCCGAGGTCGCGCAGCAGTACCTCGACCAGGCCGGGCTCCAGCAGCAGGCCGGCCTCGGTGGCCGGGCCGGTGATCGCCCGGTGCAGCTCGGCGGTGGCCATCGGGCCGAGAGCGAGCAGGCCGCGGGTGAAGACGGGCACCAGCTCGGGGTGGTCGAGGCACCGACCGCAGAAGTCGGCCCGGACGCCGAGCACGATCATGGTGGGGGAGGGACCCGGGTCGGTGGCGAGCTCGCAGAGGTCCCGGATGAAGGCGCTCCGCTCGGCGGGGTCCTGGCAGAGGGTGAAGACCTCCTCGAACTGGTCCACGACGAGGACCAGTCCGTCCGGAGCCGGGCCGTCCTGCTCCGGGTGCTCCTGCCCCGGGCCGTCCGGAGCCAGTCCGTCCGGAGTCGGGCCGTCCCGGCCCGGGCCGTCGTCGGCGGGCTCGGTCGCGGGCACCACGGTGGACGGCCCGGTGTCGAGAGCGCGACGCAGTGCCGCCAGCGGGTGGGCGGTGGGTGTGCAGACAACCGCTCGGCGGGGACCGGGGCGGGTGGTGGGCAGGGCGCCGCGCCGCAGCGCGGGCAGCAGGCCGGCTCGCAGTAGCGATGACTTTCCGGCACCCGACGGCGCGACCAGGGCGAGCGGGCCCTGTCCGGCGCGCTCGGCCAGCCGTTCGAGCAGCGCGGCCAGCGCGCTCTCGCGACCGGCGAACCAGCGGGCGTCCTGTGGACCGAAGGCGGCCAGGCCCGGATAAGGGCAGGGGAGCGCGGGCTCGCCACCAGCACCCGCACCGGTCGCCGAACCGCGCGTCGTGCCGGTCGCCGCGCCGTGCGTTCCACCGCGCGCCGCACCGTGCGCCGGTTCGAGCCCCGACCCCGACCCCGACCCCGACCCCGACCCCGACCCCGACCCCGACCCCGACCCCGACCCCGGCCCCGGGTCGGCGAGACGGGCCAAGGCGCCGTCGGCGTCCAGCAGCCGATCGCAGCGTCGGGCAAGGTCAGGGCCGGCCGGCTTGCTGCCGTTCTCGATCTTGCTGAGGTAGCCCTTGCTGTAGTGCAGCAGCCGGGACAGCGCGCTGAGCGAGAGCCCGCGTGCGGTCCGCAGTCTGCGCAGCTCGGCGCCGAAGTCCCGGGCTGAGGCGCCGGTGGCGGTGACGGGCGGGTCCGTCGGTGGCAGCCGGTCCACGTGTCACCCCATGACGGCCTGTCGGATCCAGGATCCAGCGGATCTGTCATCGACAGATTACCGGCTGTGACGGGATGTCCTGGACTGCGGACGCCGCTATGTTGTACTGCGCAACCAGCATCGGAGATGCCTGCACGGGGGGTTCGGTGTGGGAGAAAAGGGACGAACGTGTCGGGTCGGGACGAGTCGATCGAGATCATCCAGCGTGAGCTGACCGCCTTCGCGCGGCGGGCCCGGCACAAGGCCTCGCAGCTGCACCCGGGACTGTCCTTGGTGACCTACAGCATTCTCGACCTGATGAACGAGCGCGGCGGCTGCCGGGCGGCGGACCTGGCCGCCTACTTCATGCTCGACAAGTCGACGGTGAGCCGGCAGGTGGGCGCGCTGGAGAAGCTGGGCCTGCTGAGTCGGGAGGTGGACCCGGAGGATCACCGCGGTCAGATCCTGCGCCCGAGCGAGCAGGGCCTGGCGCTGCTGCGGGAGGCGTACGAGATGCGGCGGGAGTCGTTCACCGAGCGGTTCACCGACTGGGCGGACGACGACGTCGCGCGGTTGGCGGGTTACCTGGTCCGGTACGGCGCCGCCGACTGAACCGGGGGCCGGTGACGCCAGTCACGACCCCGTGACCTGGCCCGGGCCATCCCGGGCCGTCCCGGGCCGTCCCGGGCTGTCCCGGGGCGGGTCACGGGGGCGGGTCCTCCCCGGGGCGGCCGCACGCGAAAAGCCGCCGGCCGGTCGCCAGGTGCGAGGACCTGTCGACCGGCCGGGCGGCTCAGCTACGGCTGCTACTGATCACCAGGGTGATCAGTACGCCTGGTGGACCTGCCAGAAGGCCCAGGCCTGGTTCGGGCTGCCGTAGGTGGTGTTCATGTACTGCAGCGCCCACTTGATCTGGGTGGCCGGGTTGGTCGCCCAGTCGGAACCGGCGGAGGCCATCTTGTTGCCGGGCAGCGCCTGCGGCAGGCCGTAGGCACCGGAGCTGGGGTTGGTGGCGGTGACGTCCCAGCCGCTCTCGTGGGTGATGATCTGGTCGAACGAGGCCAGCTGGTCAGCCGGAACGATGGAGGCGGCCAGCGCCTGCAGCGAGCTGGGGCTGTTGACGTCCACGGTGGCGACGGGCGCGGCAACCGGCGCGGCGGCGACCGGGGCAGCGGCGACCGGAGCGGCGGCCGGCGCGGCCGGAGCCGGCGCCTGGGTGGCGGCCGGGGCCTGGGCCGGGGCGGCCTGGGCGTCGCCCAGCACCAGGTGCTGGCCGGGGAAGAGCACGTTCGGGCCCTGGTTGAGGGTGCCCTTGTTCAGGTCGTACAGCTTCTGCCAGCCGCCCTGCACGTTGTGGCTGGTGGCGATCTTGGACAGCCAGTCGCCACTCTGCACGGTGTAGGAGGCGGGCGCGGCGGCGGGGGCCGGGGCGGCGGTCTGCGCGGCGGCGGGAGCGGCGGCCGGCGCGGCCGGAGCCTGCTGGACCGGGGCCTGCTGCGCCGGGGCCTGCTGCGTCGCGGCCCAGTGGCCGGTGTAGCCCTGGCCGGCGGCGTGGTGGTGGTGGCCGTGGCCGGCCGGGTGCAGCGGCGCCGCGCTGGCACCGGTGGCGGCGATCAGCGGCAGACCGGCACCGACACCCGCGAGGACGGTGACGGCGACGGCGCGCTTGAGGGCGGCGCGGTTGGGCAGGCTGGGGCGACTGTTGACGGACAGCATGAAAAACGTTTCCTCTCCCACGCCTGCGAGGTGAGCTGTCGGATTCGGGCTGGAGTTGCCCGGCCGCGCATAAGCGCGGCTTCACCCCAAGCCCCGCCCGGAGATATCCGGGTGAGGCGACTTACCTTTGGGTCCCCCGCCCCTGCCGTGGTGCTGTGGATGCACGTGCCCACTCCGTCCGGCGGCAGGATTCGGCGTTCCGGGGAGCGGGGTTCGTGTGAAGACGAACGAGATGCACCGTAAACGGGTCGAAGGTCCTACCACAAGCCCATGTGAGCTGTCTCATGTTCGAGCTGGGAGAGGGTCAGGGGTGGCACAGGATTGGATCAGAAGTGGATCAGGAGTGGATTAACTCCACCCCTGATCCCTTTTCGCGTGATTCCCCTCACAAAGGCTGTTGTTATCTCCCCGTGATTTGAAATTCCGTCAGCCGGCGTGCCAGCCCTGCGGGTCGACACCGCCCGGCACGGGTGCGGCCGGGTCGTAGGGCGTGCGGGTCAGCACGAAGCTGCCCAGGTCGAGGTGGCTCGCCGAGCCGTCGTCGGCGAACACCACGCGCAGCGGCTCGCCCGCGTAGTAGCCGTCCAGGCCGGTCCAACTGCCGTCGGACTCGGGCTGGAAGCGCGAGGCGCGGGCCCGGTCGCCGAGCAGGGTGAGCTCGAGGGCGCGGTCGGCCCGCAGGTGCAGGGCCAACGCGGTGGTTCCCCAGTACCAGGGGCCGGTCAGCGCCAGCAGTTCGGGATCGGCGTCGGTGAACGGGCGCCAGGGCGCGGGGATCCGCGGCTCGCGCTCGGCCACGATCCTGAGCAGGTCGCCGGCCACCCCCCAGAGCGCCGGACTCGACGTCACATTGGCCAGCGTGATGACGGCCACGTCGTCCTCCAGGCTCACCCAGAGGCCGGCCAGGAAGCCCGGCATCGAGCCGCCGTGGCCGATCAGCAGTCGGCCGTCCTGGCGCAGCAGTTGCAGGCCGAGCCCCTGGCAGGCGGTCCAGTCGCCCTCCGGCGCGGCGGCGGGCCGGCGCATCTCGGCGAGGGTGTCGGCGCGGAGCACCTTCTCGGTGCCGCCCGCCGTGGGGCCGGTCAGGAAGGCGGCCCAGCGGGCGAGGTCGGCGGCGGTGGACCAGAGCTGGCCGGCCGGTGCCATCAGGCCGGTGTCGGTGAGCGGCTCGGGGATCATCACGTCCGCCCACGGGTGCACCGCGAACCCGCCCGCGTGCGGGGCCTGTGGCAGCAGGGTGGTGCGGGTCATGCCGAGCGGCTCCAGCACCTCCTGGCGCAGCGCGTCGAACCAGGACATCCGGCGGATCTTCGCCACCAGCGCGCCGAGCAGCGCGAAGCCGGGGTTGGAGTAGTGGAAGCGTTCCCCGGCGGCGTGCCGGAACGGCTGGTCCTCCAGCAGGTGGCCCAGCTCGGGGCGCAGCTCGCCGGAGGTCCGTTCCCACCAGGGGCTCGGCGTCTCGGCGGCCAGCCCGGCCGTGTGGCTGAGCAGTTGGCGGATGGTGGCGCCGCCGGCGGCGGTGTCGGGCAGGTGCTGCTCCAGCGGGTCGGCCAGGTCGATCAGGCCCTCGTCCCGCAGCCGCATGACCAGGACGGCCACGAAGGTCTTGGAGATCGAGCCGATCCGGTACTGGACGTCCTCGTCCGGCGCGTGACCTTCGGTCATGCTGCGGGCGCCGGTCCACACCAGTCTCCCGCTGCGGACCACCGCGCCGACCAGCGAGGGGGTTCGCCCCTCGGCCTGCCCGACGGCGAGGCGGTGCAGCAGGGCCCGCGAGGTCTCCGGCAGCAGATCGGCCACCGGTAGGGCGGGAGGTGACAGTTCGTCGGCTCGCTGCTCGTTGTACGGCGGATCGGCAGCCGGGTGGGTCATCTGATCTCGCATTCGCAAGCGGCCGGGGGTGTCGGCACGGGGATCGGATCGTTTGACCCTACCCGGGGCCACCGGACGCGGCGCGGTATTAAACCGGGGCGCGACGGCGCGCGTCCGCGCCGCGCACGGGGTCGGTGCGCCGGTCCGCGCCGCGCACCCGCCGCCGAATCGATTCGAACACGCCCGGTATGCTGCAGCGGTCCGCCTGGGAGGCGGGTGTGGAGCAAGGGGGAGACGGTGCGACAGCCCGAGCGCGGAACCGATCTGACGGATCTTCAGACCGATCGGCCGCACCCTGCGCGGATCTACGACTACTGGCTCGGCGGCAAGGACAACTTCCTGCCGGACCGTCAGGCCGCCGAGCACGCGATCAGCGCGGCGGCGGACATCCCGGCCGCCGCCCGGGAGAACCGGGCCTTCCTGCGCCGGGCGGTGCAGTTGGCGGCCCGGTCCGGGGTCCGGCAGTTCATCGACGTCGGCGCGGGCCTGCCTTCGCCAGGCAATGTCCACCAGGTGGCACAGTCCGTCGATCCGCAGGTCCGGGTGGTGTACGTGGACAACGATCCGATCGTGCTCACCCACGGCCGCGCACTGCTGGTGGACAACCGCAGCACGACGGTGCTGACCGGGGACGTGCGCGAGCTGGACGAGCTCTTCGAACGCCCGGAGCTGCGCGCGCTGGTCGATCTCTCCCAGCCGGTGGCCGTGCTGCTGCTCGCGGTGCTGCACTTCGTCACGGACGAGCAGGCGCGCGAGGCGGTGCGCCAGGTGTACGAGCGGGTCGCGCCCGGCAGTTACCTGCTGCTGTCGCACAGCACCCACGAGGGCAACCCCGAGCGGGCCGCGGAGGTGGCCAAGACCTGGGACAAGACCGCCTCGGGTATCCGGCTCCGGACCCGCGCGCAGGTGACCGAGCTGTTCGAGGGCTGGGAACTGCTGGAGCCCGGGGTGGAGTTCGTGCCGCTCTGGCGCCCGGAGGGGGAGGGGGCCACCGACGCCAGTACCCGCTGGATGTACGCGGGCGTCGGGCGCAAGAGCTGACCTGAGCTCAGCGCAGAACCACCGAGCGGGGTGCGGCCGTCGAGGCCGTACCCCGCTCGGTCTGTTTGGCCTGCTCAGCGGCGGTCCGGGGGCTGCGGTGCGTGACATTGCCTATGTATACGGTGATTTCTGTCCGAAGCATTGACAGATTCCAACAGAACTCAATACTTCTCAACAGCGGCGGGCAGCCGCGTCCCCCACAGAAGGTACCTGGAATGGTTGAGTCCTGGTCGACCGCGTCACGCCGCCTCGGTGCGCTCGCGCTCTCCTCGGTCGTGCTGACCTCCCTCGCGCTGACGGGCGCTCAGAGCGGTCTCGCGGCCACCCCCGCGGCGGCCACCGTCACCCCGCCGCTCGGCAACGGCCTGGCTCTCACCCCGCCGATGGGCTGGAACTCCTGGAACAGCCTGGGTACCGGCGTCAACGAGCAGCAGATGGTCGACACCATCGACTTCATGTCGTCCAACGGCCTGGTGGCGGCGGGCTACAACACCGTCACCATCGACGACGGCTGGTCGCTGTCGCACCGCACGGGGCAGACCACCGACCTGGTGAAGAACTCCTACGGCGCCATGCAGTTGTACGACAACGGCGGCAACCCGGTGCTCGGCACGGACGGCACCGGCAACGACCCGACCTCCGGCGACCTGACCCCCAACGCCGCGAACTTCCCGTCGCAGGTGGTCAACGGGCAGACCATGAACGGCATCCAGTACCTGGCCTGGTACGCGCACAGCAAGGGCATGAAGTTCGGTCTGTACGCCACCGACACCTACACCACCTGCCAGGGCCACCCCGGCAGCCTGGGCCACGAGACCACCGACGCCAACGACTTCGTCTCCTGGGGCGTCGACTACGTCAAGTACGACGACTGCCCCTACGGCCCGGCGATCACCGGCCCGGACGGCCACAACTACGGCACCCAGGGTGAGGGCAAGGAGCTCACCGAGTCGATGTACGCCCGGGTGCAGACCTTCCAGAAGGCGCTGGACGCGGCCTCCGCCGCCCAGGGCCGCCCGAAGGTCACCCTGAGCGTCTCCGCGCAGCCCGTGCACACCGGCATCCCGTACCTGGAGTCGAGCACCGACCCGGCCCGCTCGGACTCGCTGGTCGTCGCCGCCGGTACCCCGCAGTACCAGGCGCCCGGCTACGCGCCCACCGGCGTCTGGTGCGGTCAGGTGGCCAACCTCTGCCGGATCGGCGGTGACCGCAACAGCGACCTGAACGGTGTGCTCTACGGCGGCGCGCTCGGCACCTCGCTCCAGTACGCCTCGAACATCAAGCCGGGCAGCTGGAACGACATGGACATGATGTTCGCCGGCTGGAACGACGTCTACGGCGAGTGGGGCGTCAGCGACACCTGCAGCTGCCACCAGCCGTTCACCGACACGGAGTCGGCCAGCGAGATCTCCATCCTCTCGATGATGGCCGCCCCGCTGATCTCCGGCGCCGACTTCCGCACCGCCGCGCAGTCCCAGCACACCGCCAACGGCGTCACCTGGTCCACCGGCATCAGCCCGTCCGCGCTGGCCATCTACAAGAACGCCGACGTCGTCGCCGTCGACCAGGACGCGCTCGCCAAGCCGGCCACCCTGGTCGGCAGCGCGCCCGCCACGCAGACCGCCCCGGTGGTGCTGCGGCGCCAACTGGCCAACGGCGACCTCGCGGTGCTGCTGCTCAACCAGGACCCGAGCAACACCCAGACCATCAGCACCAGCCTGAGCGCGCTGGGCCTGTCCGGCAGCAGCTACCGGGCGGAGGACCTCTGGTCCAAGGCCACCAGCACGGTCAGCGGCACGCTGAGCGCGAGCGTCGCCCCGCACGGCGTGGCGATGTACCGGATCGCGGCCGGCTCCACCGCCGTCCCCGCGATCGTCGGCGACGGCAAGTACCACGGCCTGTCCAACAGCGGCACCGGTGGCAACGCCCTGGAGGTGGCCGGGCACTGCGACGCCCCCGCCAACGGCGCGGCCGACCTCAACGCCTTCGACCCGACCCACACCTCCGAGCAGTGGCAGTTCACCGCGAACGGTGACGGGACCGTCCACCTCACCGACAACTGCTCCACCAGCACCCAGGTGCACGGCACCCTGACCGGTGGCGGCGCGGCCGGTACGGCGGTCACCGTGCTCAACGGCTACGACCCGACCAGCGCGGCGCAGAAGTGGTGGGTCACCCAGAGCGCCACCGGCACGCTGACCCTCACCAACGTGGCCACCGGCGATGTGCTCGACTCGGCCGGCACCGCGGCGGGCGCCGCGGTGGTGCAGAACCCGCCGAGCGTGAGCAGCGGCACCCAGGGGTGGGTGACGCTCAACTGATCGGCCGCTTCGACGGCGCAGCTCCCGCCCCCGGTCGCACCGGGGGCGGGAGCTGCGGCGTTCACGCAGCCCTGCTCACGCCGGGGCGGCCCCGCTGACCAGTGCGGCAGCCAGTTCGCGGGTGTCGGGCGGCGTGGCGCCCGGCCGGGAGACGGTGACGGCGGCTGCCGCGACGGCGTGCCGGAGCACGGCGGTGAGCGTCGGCCGGTCCAGTGCGGGCAGGGCGGCGCGGGCGGCGGGGCCGAGCAGGGTGCGCGCGGCCAGCGCGTCCAGGGTGGCGGACATGAAGGAGTCGCCCGCGCCGACGGTGTCCGCCACGGCGGTGGGCGGCGCGGGCAGCTCGACCCGGGTAGTGCGGGAACGGGCGAAGGCGCCGTCGCCGCCACGGGTCACCAGGACCAGCGCGGGCCGAGCGCCAGCCAGCGCTCGGCGACCTGGTCCGGCGAGTCGTCCGGGTAGAGCCAGCCGAGGTCCTCGTCGCTCGCCTTGACCAGGTCGCTGAGCGCCACGCAGCGCTCCACCCGCGCGCGCACCTCGGCGGGTCGGTCGAGCAGCGCGGGGCGGATGTTGGGGTCGTAGCTCACCGTGGCCCCGGCGCGCAGCCGCGCCACCAGGTCGAGGGTGGCCGCGGCGCCGGGCGCCAGCAGGGCGGCGATCGAACCGAAGTGCAGGTGCGTCACGCCGGCGGCGGGGTGCGCGACGGGCGCGAGCGACCAGCGGATGTCGAAGGTGTAGCTCGCCCGGCCCCGCTCGTCCAGGCTGACGATCGCGGTCGGGGTGCTGACCTCGGCGGGCCGGCCGTCGGTCAGCAGCTCGACCCCGGCCGCGCGCAGCCGCCCGCCGATCAGCTCACCGGCCGGATCAGGGCCGAGCTGGGTGAGCAGCGCGGTGGGGTGGTCGAGCCGGGCCAGGCCGTAGGCGACGTTGGCCGGGCTGCCACCCGGGTGCGCGAGGTCGGGGCGGCCGGGCGTGCGGACGATGTCCGCGACGCTCTCGCCGATCACGAGGAAGTGGGGCATCCGGGGCTCCCGTGCTGATCCGGTGGGACCGCCATCTTCGCCGGTGCGTCGGCCGATCGTGAACCCCCGTAGGCTCTGCGGCATGAGACGCAGGACGAAGCCCGCCGCCCCGCTGCCGCAGCGTGACGGGGTGGACCCGGTCCGGGTCCGGCTGCCCGAGCAGGGCCCCTGGCCGACGGTCGGCGACTACCTGGCCCACCGGCTGCCGGACGAGGTGGGCGAGCGACTGGCGCGGATGCTGCGCGCCGGGGAGATCGTCGGCGCCGACGGCCCGGTCGGCCCGGCCACCCCGTTCGAGCCCGGCGCGAGCGTCTGGTTCCACCGCGACCTGCCCGAGGAGGTCCCGGTGCCGTTCGAGCTGGAGGTGGTCCACCGCGACGAGCACCTGGTGGTGGTGGACAAGCCGCACTTCCTGGCCACCACCCCGCGCGGCAGTCACGTGGTGCAGACCGCGCTCTCCCGGCTGCGGCGCGACCTGGCGCTGCCCGAGCTGATCCCGGCGCACCGCCTGGACCGGCTGACCGCCGGGCTGGTGATGTTCGTGGCGACGGCGCACACCCGGGGCGCGTACCAGACGATGTTCCGGGACCGGCTGGTGACCAAGGAGTACCAGGCCGTCGCGCGCTACGACGACGGGCTGGTGCTGCCCCGGGTGGTGCGCAGCCGGATCGTGAAGGAGCGCGGGGTGATCGCGGCCCGCGAGGTGCCCGGACCGGTGAACGCGGAGAGCCGGATCGAGCTGATCGAGCGGCGCGGCGACCTGGCCCACTACCGGCTCACCCCGCTGACCGGCCGCACCCATCAACTGCGGCTGCACATGAGCAGCCTGGGCATCCCGATCCTGGGCGACCCGGTCTACCCCGAGGTGCTGCCCGAGGCGGCGCCCGGCGACTTCGGCACGCCGCTGCAACTGCTGGCCACCGGTCTGGCGTTCACCGATCCGCTGAGCGGCCGACCGGTGCGGCTGCGCTCGCGCCGGGGGCTGGCGGCCTGGGAGGCGGCGGCATGACCAGCGGGGACGTGACCGGCGGGGCTACGACCGGCGGGGCTACGACCGGCGGGGATGCGGCCGGCGGGGCCACGACCGGCGCGGGCACGAGCGGCGGTGATCGGACCGCTGAGGACCTGGCCGCGTTGCGGGACCTGCTGGTGCGGCAGCCGGCGATGGCCCGCGAGCTGCCCGGCTTCGACCCCGAGGTGGCGCCGGCCGGGCCCGGCGAGCTGTTCGTCGGCTGGCTGCTCGGCGCGCTGCGGGCGCGGCTGCCGGACGCGCAGGTGGTCACCCTGAGCACGGTCGGGCTCGACGGTGCGCCGGACGCGCGGATCGTGGTGCTGCGGGACGTCGACCCCGAGGCGGGGGTGTGGTGGTTCGCCGGGGACGCCCGCAGCCCGAAGGGCCGGCAGCTGGCGGCCGTCCCGCAGGCGGCGCTCACCTGGTACTGGCCGGAGCTGGGGCGCCAGGTGCGGGTGCGCGGACTGGTGGCCCCGGGCCCGGCCGAGGCGGCCGGCGAGGTGTTCCGGCTGCTCAGCCCCAAGTCGCGGGTGGCCGCGCTGGTGGGGCACCAGAGCGAGCCGCTGGGCCCGGCGGCGGAGTTCTGGGCGGCCTGGCGCACCGCCGAGCGGCAGCTGGCGCGGCAGCCGGACCTGGTGGCGGCGGGCTACACGCAGTACGCGCTGCGAGCGCGGGAGGTCGAGTTCTGGCAGGGCGCGGCGGACCGGCTGCATCTGCGGCTGGCCTACCGGCGCCGGCCGGACGGCGGGTGGGAGCGCGGGGCGCGCTGGCCCTAGCCAACCAGCTCCCGGGCACTACTGCATTGCGGTAACTCGCCTCGCTAGGCTGCCTCCTGACGCCCAGTGTCTGCCGAAGGAGTCCTCATGGTCCACGCGGTCGAGCAGAGCCGGATCGAGCACAGCCAGGTCGAGGTCAACGGGGTCCGCCTGCACATCGCCGAGCAGGGCCAGGGCCCGCTGGTCCTGCTGCTGCACGGGTTCCCGGAGAGCTGGTACTCCTGGCGCCACCAGTTCGCCCCGCTGGCCGCGGCGGGCTACCGCGTGGTGGCGCCCGATCAGCGCGGGTACGCGCGCAGCGGGCGGCCGACCGCGGTGGACGCCTACACGCTGCCGCACCTGGTCGGTGACGTGGTGGGCCTGATCCGGGCGCTGGGCGCCGAGCAGGCGGTGGTGGTCGGCCATGACTGGGGCGCGCCGGTGGCCTGGATCAGCGCGATGCTGCGGCCCGACGTGGTGCGCGCGGTCGCCGGGTTGAGCGTGCCGCCGCGGCTGCCCGCCGGCCTGGTGCGGCTGGAGCTGAGCCGGCGCCTCTACGGGGACGGCTTCTACCAGAATTACTTCCAGCAGCCGGGGGTGGCCGATGCCGAGCTGGCCCGGGACCTGCCGAGCACCTTCCGCCGGACGCTCTTCTTCGGGTCGGGCGACAACCCGGACCAGCCGGCGCCGTGGCTCATCGGCGAGGGGCAGACGTTGCTGGACTCGATCCCGGAGCCGAAGGAGCTGCCGGGCTGGCTGACCGAGCAGGACATCGCCGCCTTCGCCGAGGACTACGCCCAGCACGGCGAGCACGCGTTCACCGGGCCGCTCAACTGGTACCGCAACATCGACCGCAACGAGGAGCTGCTCGCCGCCTTCGAGGGCCTGGGCATCTCGGTGCCCGCCCTGTACGTGGCCGGCGACCGCGACCTGGTGAGCGCGCTGCACGGGGTGGACCGGCTGGTGGCCGCGCTGCCCGGGATCGCGCCGAAGCTGTTCCGCAGCGTGATCCTGCCGGGCTGCGGGCACTGGACCCAGCAGGAGCGCCCGGCGGAGGTCAACGCCGAGCTGCTGGCCTTCCTGGACCACCTGGACGGCTAGCCGTCCGGTCAGCGGGTGGGGTACACGTGGTCGTCGCGGACCGCTGGGAATACAGTCGGCTGCGGCAAGACTCACCGGGCGCCCCACCGAGCGCCTCCACCGAACGTCGCACCGAAGGACCGGAACGAGAATCATGAGCAGCAACCACTACGACGTCGTAGTCCTGGGAGCCGGCCCCGGCGGGTACACCGCGGCCGTCCGCTCGGCCCAGCTCGGACTGAAGACCGCGGTGATCGAGGAGAAGTACTGGGGCGGTGTCTGCCTCAACGTCGGCTGCATCCCGTCCAAGGCGCTGCTGCGCAACGCCGAGCTGGCCACCATCTTCACCCGTGAGGCCAAGACCTTCGGCATCAAGGTCGAGGGCCAGGTCAGCTTCGACTACCGCGAGGCGTTCCTGCGCAGCCGCAAGGTGGCCGACGGCCGGGTGGCCGGCATCCACTACCTGATGAAGAAGAACGCGATCGACGAGTACGACGGCCGCGGCACCTTCGTCGACGACCACACCCTGCAGGTCGCGCTGACCGCGGGCGGGTTCGCCACCGTCACCTTCGACCACGTGATCATCGCGGCCGGCGCCACCACCCGGCTGCTGCCCGGCACCTCGCTGAGCGACCGGGTGGTGACCTACGAGGAGCAGATCCTCACCGACTCGCTGCCCGAGAGCATCATCATCGCGGGCGCCGGCGCGATCGGCGTCGAGTTCGCCTACGTGCTGAACAGCTACGGCGTCAAGGTCACCATCGTCGAGTTCCTGGACCGGATGGTCCCGCTGGAGGACGCCGACATCTCGGCCGAGCTGGCCAAGCAGTACAAGAAGCTCGGCATCCAGGTCCTCACCTCGACCCGGGTGGACTCGATCGACGACCGCGACCCGAACGCCAAGGTCAAGGTCACCGTCACCCGCAACGGGCAGCAGGAGGTGCTGGAGGCCGACAAGGTGCTCCAGGCGATCGGGTTCGCGCCCCGGGTGCACGGCTACGGCCTGGAGGCCACCGGTGTCGCGCTGACCGAGCGCGGCGCGATCGCGGTGGACGGGCGCGGCCGCACCAACGTGCCGCACATCTTCGCGATCGGTGACGTCACCGCCAAGCTGATGCTGGCGCACGCCGCCGAGACCATGGCCGTGATCGCCGCCGAGACCATCGGCGGCGTGGAGACCATGGAGGTGGACTTCGTGATGATCCCGCGCGCCACCTACTGCCAGCCGCAGGTGGCCAGCTTCGGCTGGACCGAGGCGCAGGCCAAGGAACAGGGCTACGACGTCAAGGTCGCCAAGTTCCCGTTCACCGCGAACGGCAAGGCGCACGGCCTGGGCCACCCGATCGGCTTCGTCAAGATCATCAGCGACGCCAAGTACGGCGAGCTGCTGGGCGCCCACCTGATCGGCCCCGAGGTCACCGAGCTGCTGCCGGAGCTGACCCTGGCCCAGCAGTGGGACCTGACGGTGCACGAGGTGGCCCGCAACGTGCACGCCCACCCGACCCTGGGCGAGGCGGTCAAGGAGGCCATCCACGGCCTGGCCGGACACATGATCAACTTCTGACGGCAGGCCGCCGGGCCCGGCTTCTGACGATGCGTCAGAAGCCGGGCCCGGCGCGCTGTCACGGCCTGGTGGCCACCGACACGTACTTCACCCGCATCGGGTGCCCCGGCTCGGTGGCCGGCGACACCGAGCCGCCGAACGCGGCGGGCAGCCCGCCGCCCATCGCCACGTCCAGGATCAGGAACACCCCGTGGTGCACCGCCGCGTCCCAGGTCGCCGGATCCATCTGGGCCGCCGTCACCCGGTGGTACTCCTTGCCGTCCAGGTACCACCGCACCTCTTCGGGGCTGGTGGAGAAGTCCACCTCCACCGCATAGGTGTGGAAGCCGCTCTGGCACTGCGGGCAGGGCTGCTCGCCCGACCCCAGCCCCTGCGGCTCCTGGCAGGGGCCGCCCTGCGCGGTGCCGCAGTGCATGGTGCCGAAGACCGAGGCGCGCCCGTCGACCGACTCCAGCGTGTCCAGTTCGCCGATGCCGGGCCAGCCGGTGTAGCCGTTGCGCAGGCCCGCGCCGAGGGTCCAGAAGGCGGGCCAGTAGCCGGCCGCCGCCGGACCGCTGACCTGGGGCAGCTGGATCGAGGCCGCGATCCGCAGCACGCCGCCCGGCGGTGGCGCGAAGTCGTCGCGCCGGGATTCGAGCCGTCCCGAACTCCACTGCCCGTTCTGCTCGGTGGGTGTGATCTCGAGAGCTCCCTGGCCGTCCAGCCGGACGTTGGCGGGCGCGTCGGTCATGGTCTCCAGCTCGCCGGTGCCCCACTGGGCGGCGGGGCAGCCCGGGTAGCAGGTGCCGGTGTCGTACTGCCAGTTCGCAGCCGAGGGCTTACTGCCGGCCGGGCCCTGGAAGTCGTCGCGCAGCAGCTGGGTCCAGCCCTGCGGGTCGGGCCCCGAGCCGGAGCCGGGACCCGGGGACGGTGCCGAAGCGCCCTGCGGCGGCACCAGAGCGGCGTCCACCAGCAGCCGTTCGAGTCGCGGGGTGAGCACCACCACGGCCGCGTTGGTCAGGTGCGCGTCGTCGCGGTAGAGCAGGATCCGCTGCAGCACCGCCGGGCAGCTGCGCCCCGAACCCGGGCAGAGCACCGAGTTGACCGAGACCGCCCGCACGCCCGGCTCACGGCCCGCCGCGATCGCCTCCGCCAGCGGGTCGGGGTAGAGCGCCTGACCGCGTGGGAAGTCGCAGGCGGCCGGGTCGGCGCTGTGGCCGGAGACGCAGGACGGGACGTCCTGGCCGGGGACCGGGGTGTCGGTCAGGTAGACGATCGGCACGCCGAGCGCGCGCAGTGGGGTGAGGGTCTGCTCCCAGGCCTGGGCGAGCAGTTGGTCGTCCGCCGTGTAGCGGTTGAGTGAACCCACCACGATCAGCCGCGGTTTGGGCTCGCGCTGCAGCCGGGCCAGGCTGTCGGCCCGCCAGCTGTCGCACTCCCGGTACTCGCGGCCCAGTTGCGGGTTGGTCACCGTCAGCTGCGGCAGTGGGCAGCCCTGCTTGACCAACTCCTCGAGACCCCAGTGCCGTTCGGCGGCGATGGCGAGCACGGCGGAGAACCACTGGCCGGCGTGCGAGTCGCCGAGCAGCACGATCCGGTCGCTGCTCGCGGTGTCGCCGCCGGTGCCGCCGAAGAGGCAGGGCGGGCTGCTGGTGGCGGTCGGCGGCACCTCGCAGGCGCCGTCCGGCGGGAAGTCCTTACGGGCCTGCGCGGGGCTGGGCACGATCGTCCGCGCGCTGTGCCCGGGAGCGGGCAGCAGCAGCGAGGTGCCGTCGGGGGCGCCCGGCGGCAGTCCGGCCAGGTCCACCGGCGCGCCCGGACCGAGCAGCCGCAGCGTGCCGGTGCCCACCACCAGCGCCAGCACCACCGGCAGGATCACCGCGCTGAGCCCCAGGGAGAGCCCGCGGCGCGGGAGTTCGGTCACCACCGGGTTGCGGCGCAGCGGGCGCTCGACCCAGCGCAGGGTGGCCAGCGCGGGCAGCGCGGCGGCGGCGGTGAGCGCCACCTTGACCGGCCAGCCGAGCGGGCCCAGCCGGGACTCGGCCAGCACCAGCACCGGCCAGTGCCAGAGGTAGAGGTTGTATGAGAGCCGGCCCAGCGCACGCGGCGCGGCCAGCGCCAGCAGCCGGCCGGGTCCCACCGGCCCGGCGTCAGCCTCGGTGCCCCGTCCCGGGATCCCGGCCAGGATCACCGCCGCCGCGCCGAGCGTCGGCAGCAGCGCCGCGACCCCGGGGTACGGGGTGCCGGCGGTGTAGCCGAACACCGACCAGCCGATCGCCGCCGCACCCGCCCAACCGACCAGCGCCCGAGCCCGGTTGAGCAGAGCGCGCAGCCGCGGCGATCCGGGCGGCCGGTGCCGGGGCAGCAGCGCCAGCAGCGCGCCGATGCCGAACTGCCAGGCCCTGGAAGATGATCCGAGATAGGCCAGGGAGACCTCGCGGTGCGTCCAGTACAGCGCGAGCAGCAGCGAGACGGCGGTGCCGAGCGAGGTGACCGCGATCAGCACCGCTCGCAGCCGGCGCCGTCCCTGACGGATCATCAGAAAGGCCAGCAGGGCCAGCAACGGTGCCCAGAGCAGGTAGAACTGCTCCTCGACGGCGAGCGACCAGAAGTGCAGCAGCGGGCTCGGATCGCGCCCGGCGGCCAGGTAGTCGGTCTGCTGGGCCACGAAGCGCCAGTTGGCCACCGAGAGCGCCGAGGCCAGCACGTCGTACTCGAGGTCGGTGCGGCGCAGCGGCGCGGTGAGCCAGACACCCGCCAGCGCCACCGCCGCCAGCACCAGGGCGGCCGAGGGCAGCAGCCGCCGGGCCCGGCGGGAGTAGAACTCGGCCAGCCGGATCCGCCCGGTGCCCAGCGCCTCGCGCAGCAGCTGACCGGTGATCAGGTAGCCGGAGATCACGAAGAAGACGTCCACTCCGACGAACCCGCCCGCCAGGTGCGGCACGCCCGCGTGGAAGGCGAGGACGGCCAGCAGCGCCACCGCGCGCAGTCCCTCGATGTCGGGGCGGAAGCCCGCCGCCGTGGAGTTGTTCGGCATCTGTGCCATCTCTCAGCCCAGCCAGGGCAGCATCGGGCGGACCCAGCCGGAGGCCAGCAGCGCGGTCAGGGCGAGCGCGGCGGTCACCGCCAGGCCCTCGGGCCAGCGTCGGGGCAGCACGGCCGCCTCGGTGGCGGCGGTGGTCGGCCGGCTACCCGGCCGGGTCAGCGCCCGGGGTCGGGGGCGGGCCGGTGCCGTGCGCAGTTCCGCCAGCAGGTCGCGCAGCAGCGGCAGCCCGATCTGGCACTGCACCGCCAGGTACAGCGCCAGGCCCCAGTTGGGCTCCCAGCCGTGCGTCGCCACGTCCAGCGTCAGGCCCACGCCCGCGGCCAGCAGCGAGCCGCCGACCCAGCCGAACGAGACCAGCACCACCCGCCTGGCCAGCCCACCCGGCCTGGCCTGCCCGGCGCCGGTCGGCACCCAGGCGGCGCTGCGGCCGCGCAGCGTGTGCACGAAGGCGACGCCGGCGGCCACGCTCATCAGCACGTTGGCCCGGATCACCTCCACCCGCCAGCGGGTCCGGCTCACCCGGGGCAGCAGCACGTGCCAGAGCCAGAGCGGGGCGAGCAGCGGCAGCACGTGCCAGGGGCGGATCTGCTCCGGGTAGCAGTACATCATCACCAGCGGCGGCAGCGGGGCGGCGAACAGGTTCACCGCCGTGGTCAGGTAGCCGACGATGCCTTCGTAGAAGCAGAACCGCAGCCGCCAGGGCGCCCGCATCCGCTTCAGGTCCCGGCCGGTGAGCAGGTGCAGGTTGCCCATCGCCCACCGGTACTGCTGGTTGACGAACGAGGCCAGGCTGTCCGGCGAGGTGCCCTTGGCGAGCAGCACCGGCACGTAGAGCGTGCGGAAACCCCGCTCGTAGAGCGCGAGTCCGGTGTACATGTCCTCGCTGTGGTCGAGTTTGGCGAAGCCGCCGGCCGCCTCGATCGCGCTGCGCCGGTAGACCGCGTTGCTGCCGCAGCAGATCGCCGCGTCGCTGGCGTCCCGGGAGGGCTGGATCCAGCGGAAGAACCACTCCTGCGCGGAGCCGGCCGCGCGCTCGATCCAGCTCATCGAGCCGTCGGTGTCGAAGCACTGCGGACTCTGCACGATGCCGATCGCCGGGTCGGCGAAGTACGGCAGCAGGTGCTGCAGGAAGTCCGCGCGCGGGGCGAAGTCGGCGTCCAGGATGGCGAGGTACTCGGCCGAGCCGAGCGCCAGCGCGTGGTTGAGGTTGCCGGCCTTCTTCAGCCGGCCGCGATCCGGTCGGACCACGTAGCGGTAGCCGAACCCGGCGGCCAGCTCGGCGACTTCGCCGCGATCGGCGTCGTCCAGCACCCAGACGGTCAACTCGCCCGGCCAGCGCATCCGGTGGACGGCGCGGTAGGCGTTGGCGAGCACCGCCAGCGGCTCGCCGCAGGTGGGCAGGTAGAGGTCGACGCTCGGCGCCTCGGCGGGCTGCCAGGCCCGCACCAGGACCTCGTGCGACTGCCGGGTCAGCCGGCGCGAGCGCAGGCTGTTCACCGAGGAGAGCAGCAGCGCCAGCACGTTGAGTGCCAGCACCGCGAGAAAGGCCCAGAGCGCTGGTGTGCGCAGGGCGAAGGTGAGCATGGTCGCCGCCGTCAGGACGAAGGCGAGCGACGTGCAGAGCAGGACCCACCGGCGCTGCGGTCCGAAGTACCAGTAGAGCTCCTGGTCGTTCGGTGGCGCCGGAAGGTGATGGTCGGTCATATGGCCCCCACAGCCGTGTTGACAGCTTCCGGCCATCAGCCTAGCCGATTGGTATAGACCACTGTTACGTGGCGGGTGAACAACTGCGCAACGCCAGGTGGGGGACGGTGCGGGGCGGTGGGGTGCGGTCGGAACGGGGCGTCGCCCGACACGCCCCGAGGCCCTCGCGGCACGGTGCGCGAGGGCCTCGGGGTGGGGTGCGTGGGGGAGCGGTCAGCCGATCGCGTGCGAGAGCAGCGCGCCGTCGCCGTTGGCCTGGGTGGTCTGGCCCACGTTGCAGATCTGGTGCTGCTGCTGGTTGGCGATCGGCACGTCCACCTGGACCGGGACCAGCACGCCGACCTGCACGTGGTGCACCTCGGGCAGGCAGAGGTTCAGGTTGTCGGCGGTGTGGTACGCGGGGCTCTGGTTGCCCGTGGTGCCGGTCGCGTTGGTGCCGCCGCTGCCGGAGACCGAGGCCGCCGAGCCGTCCGAATCGCCGATCGCCATCGCCGGGGCGGCCAGGGCGGCCAGCGACGCGACGGCGATCCCGGTACCCGCCAGAACCTTCTTGAGCATGAGTCGTGTTTCCTCTCGACAATGACCGGCGCGGGCGATGGTGAGCGGGCCGTGCGCCGGGGTCCGAACGTTGGTCGCGACGTCGCGTTCAACGCGTCGGTGCGGATCAGGACACTGGCGGGCGGACGGACTCACCCGTCCGGAGCGATCGGCGGCCGACCGAAGGGCGGGGCAGCGGTCATGCGGCGGGATCGGTCATGCGGCGGGATCGGTCGCCCGGCGGCGGTCGCCCGGCGGTGTCAGTCCAGCGGTGTCAGTCCTGCGGCGCGGTCGGCCAGTGGCGGCGGCCCAGGCTGATCAGGCGCAGCTGGTCGCGGGCCAGCGCCGCGATCCGCTGCTCGGCGGCGCGCGCGGCGGCGGGCGGTTCGTCTGGGGCTTCCAGGAACGCGGCGGCGGTCGCCACCAGGTGCTCCACGTAGAGCCCGGCCAGCATCCGCAGGTCCTCGGCACTCCAGTCGGCGCTCTGCGGCTGGGTGCCGAGCGCGGCGGCGGTCTCCTCGGTGAAGGTCGCGAACTCGGCCGCGATCGCCTCGCGCACCCGCCGCACCCCGCCGTGCCGCTCGCGGGCCAGGAAGCGGATGTGCGCCCGGTGCTCGCGCACGTGCCGGGCGATCACCGAGATCGTCCCGTCGATCAGTTCCTCGGCCTCGCCCTGGCCGGCCAGGATCTTGCGGATCATCAGATGCAGGCTCTGCAACGACTCGGTGACCAGCACTACCCCGAGTTCGTCCAGGTCGCGGAAGTGGCGGTAGAAGCCGGCCGGCGAGAGCCCGGCCTCCCGGGTCACCTCCCGGACGCCCAGGCCGCTGAGGTTCTGGTGCTCGAGCAGTCGCAGGCCCGCGTCCAGCAGGGCGCGGCGGCTCTGCTCCTTCTGGGCGGCTCTGACTCCGACGGTGTGACTCACGTCATTCAGTAAACAACTGTTTGCCGACTTCCGCCAGCGTAGAGTGTGGATGTCGGCGAACACTTGTTAGCTCAAATGGGCGCGAGGCGGCCGACAGCCCGGGACGTCCTGCCAGTTGAAGGGTCCGACCATGATCGTCATCTTCGCCGCACTCGCCGTCGCCGGCGTCCTGGTGGGCGCCGCCGCGCACACCACGCTGCCGCACTTCCTGGCCGCCGCCACGTTCATCGGCGCCTGGCTGCTGGTCTTCGCGGCGCGCGAAGGCGTCGCCCGACTGCGGCAGCCCTGACGCCGGCGAACCCCAGGAGCTGATTCCCGCCCGGCCGGAGAGCCGGGATTCCCACGCAAGGAGTAGAGAGATGGAAACTGGGACGCTGACCCGCGAGGCGGACGGGATGGCCGTCGCCTCGTTCGTCCTGGGCCTGATCGGCCTGCTGCTCTTCAATGTGGTCTTCGGGCCGCTGGCCCTGGTGCTCGGTTCGCTCGCACTGCTGCGCGGCACCGCCCGGCGCGGGCGCGCGCTGCTCGGCCTCGCGCTCGGCGCCGGCGACCTGATCGTGCTCGCCGCGACGCTGGCCGCCAGCCACGGTTCGATCTGGCGGATCGGCTGACCCGCCGTCAGCAGCCCCCGGGGCGGCCTGCCCGGCGCTGCCCGTGACCGTCCCATGGCCGTGCCCGGACGCCCCCTCCGCAGGGCATCCGGGCAGTGTGCCGGGTCCGCTTCCGATGGTCAGAGCGGCAGCAGGTCGGGCCGCTTGGCCTCCACGTGGTCGCCCGAGGACTCGCCGCGCAGCCGTCGGCCCACCCAGGGCAGCAGGTACTCCTTCGCCCACTGCAGGTTCTCCCGGCGCTGTTCGGCGGGGGTGTGCTGGTGCTCGGCGGGCCACGGCGCGGCCGGGTCCTCCTCGGTGGGCAGCCCCAGTGCGCGGGCGGCGAGCAGCGCGACCCGCTGGTGCCCCTCGGGGGAGAGGTGCAGCCGGTCCTCGCTCCAGGCCGGCCGGCCCTGCAGCGGGCGCAGCGACCAGAGGTCGGCCACCGCGCAGTCGTTGCGGTCCGCGATCGCCCGCAGGTGCACGTTGTAGGTCGCGATCTTGCCGCGCAGGTGCTTCAGCACCGGTACGCCGCGGGTGTCGAAGCCGGTGCAGATCAGCACCGTTCCGGCCGACTCGCGCAGCTGCACGACGGCCTGCTCGAAGCGCTCGGCGACCTCGTCCGGGTCGCTGCCCGGACGCAGGATGTCGTTGCCGCCGGCGCAGAAGGTCACCAGGTCCGGCTGGATCCGCCGGACCTGGGGGACCTGCTCGGTGACGACCTGGTCGAGCAGCCGTCCGCGCACCGCGAGGTTGGCGTAGCGGAACTCGCCCTCCGGCCGCCGGTCGGCCAGCAGCGCGGCCAGGCGGTCGGCCCAGCCGGCGAAACCGCCGTCCGGGCGCGGGTCGTTCAGGCCTTCGGTGAAACTGTCGCCGAGGGCCACGTAGGAGCTGATGAGGTCAAGGGTCTCCAGATGGTCAGCCATGGGCAGAATAGTTCACTGTCTCAAGTGACCTACGCCACCGTAGGTGTGGTGTGGCGGAGCGTGACGTTGGCCACCCGGGCAGCGGGAATACCGAGGCCGATGGTGTGCGGAGGGCGGCGGCGGGGCGAGCGCGCGGGACGAACCGGGTGAGACTGCGTCAGGTGCGCGGGCCCGGGGCGGCTGCTGCGGTGGCTCAGACGCGGACCTCGACGCCGTGCCAGAAGGCGACCCGGCCGCGGATCTGCTCGGCCTCGGGGCTCGGATCGGCGTAGTACCAGACCGCGTCCTCGTTGCGCTCGCCGTCCACCACCAGCGTGTAGTAGTTCGCGGTGCCCTTCCACGGGCAGAAGGTGGTGCTCGACGAGTCGGCCAGGTACTCGGGCCGCACGGCGCTCAGCGGGAAGTAGTGGTTCTGCTCGACGACCACGGTGTCGTCGCTCTCGGCGATCAACTGGCCGTTCCAGTAGGCGGCGGGCATCGTGCGGTCCTCTCGCTCGTCAGGGTGCCGCGCGGCGGTGCTGCTCGGCGAGGTCGTGCGGCGGCTGTCGCCTCAGCCTACGTCCGACGGGCCAACTGGCGTCCGGTTACGGGTGATCACCCGGACGGGAACGGGCTGCGGCCGGTCGCCGCAGCCCTGGCGCGGCCCGCCGGGTGAAGGTCCTGGCGATGGTGTGACGGGCGGTTACCCGGCCGACCGGGCGGGTGAGACTGCTCTCGGGCCGTTCGCTCACGACCGGGAGAGGTGTCCGCCATGACGCTGACCATGCTGCTGCTGACCGCTCCGCCGCTGCTGGCCCTGCTGCTCACGCTCACCGACCCGGCCCGCACCGGTCCCGCCGGCAGCGACCCGGCCCGCAGCGACCCGGCCCGCACCGACCCGGCCCGACCGCGCGCTCACGCCGCGCGGTCGGCGGCCGGCCGGTTGCCCCTGCGAGCGCGCCGACCGGGCCGCGGGCGGGGGCGGGGGCGCCACGCGGCGCCGGTGGGTCGACGGGCGCAGGCGTCACTCGGCCGGGCCGGGTGACGCCTGCGCTGACGCTCAGTCAGTTCGTCTCAGCTGAACGCCGGATGAGCCAGTAGCGAGGTCACGCAGAGGCTGGTCTCGGCTGCCGATCCGATGAACGGCAGCCGGGACCGACGCAGCGAGTAGTGGTAGGCCTCGCGCTCCCGGGCGTCGGCGAAGTGCCGTTGGTGGCGCGGGCCCGGGTCGGGGCGGCTGACGGTCAGCCGGTGGGCCGCCAGGCAGCGGGCCAGCGACTCGGTGGGCTGACCGTACAGCGGCCAGCCCAGCACCACCGGCGGCGTGCTCTGCAGGGCGAGGACCCGGTTCAGGGTGGCGGTGCCGAGGTAGCTGAACGCGCCGGTGGCCAGCACCAGATCGGCCCCGGCCAGCGCGGCCCGGTCGGCCGGGGTGGGATCCGCGTGCTCCAGGTCGGTGTTGACGGCGGCGTCGAGCAGACCGGTGGCCAGCGCGTACTCGGTCGCCGGGCGCGAGACGTCCAGCCCGACCACGGTCAGCCCGGTGTCGGTCGGCCGAGTCCGCAGGAAGGCGGTGTCCCGGGCGACGGCCTGGTGGGTGCTGTCCTCGCCGACGACCGGGCCCTCGCCGACGACCGGGCCCTCGCCGATGACCGGGCCCGAGCCGGGGTGCTGGGCAGGCTGCGCCGCCGCCGGATAGCGCCTGGCGAAGGTCGCGAAGTCCACCCCGAACTTGAGCAGTGCGCTGTTGATGCCGTAGCCGCAGGCCAGGTCGATGATCTTCAGTCGTCGTCGGCCGGTGCGGCGGCGCAGGTGGGCGATGGTCTCCGGGAGCAGCCCGCGCGCGAAGTCGGGAGTCCGGTAGCGCAGCGGCGCCAGCCGATGGAAGTAGCCGCGCGGCAGCGGCTGTTGATAGAGCGACTCGAAGGAGTGCTTGGTGAAGGAGTGCTTGGCGAACGACTGCGACGACTGCTTGGCAAAGGTGCCCACGCGGCCTCCTGGATCGGGCGCCCGCAGCCGGAGCGGCTCGGGGCGGGACCTGACGGCTCGTCAAGCTTGACATGGCCAGGGCGGTCCGGCTTCCCGCCGCTCCGGCACTGAGCGTAACTCGGCCGTAACTGGGCTGGAACTGGCCCGGAACTGGCCCGGAACTTCGGCGAAACGCGCGGAAAGCCGTCGAGCTGCGGATATCAAGGATTCATCAGAGCGAGTGAACGGGCTTGCCCCGGTGCGATCCGGTTGGCTTGAATGAACGTCATGAACAGCCCGACGCGCTACCACGACCGACCGCCGCATCCGCGCGCGGGTCGGCCCGGCGCGGCTGTTCGCGCCGCTCGGTAGTGCTGCCTCCCCGTAGCTGAGCCTGGTCGCGCTGCGGGTGGGCCCGTACCGGCCCACCCGCGCCATTCGCTCCACCCGTGCCGTCCGGCTCGACCGCGACTCCTCCTGATCGCGCCTCGACCCGCTCGCACGCCCTCTCCACCGCCCTGCGGCCTCGACCCGCGCCGCCGACCGTCCCGGTCGGCCGGCCGCTGCCGGCCGCGCGGCGTCTTGTCACGCGCTTCGGCGCGCCTTTCCCCGCACGTCCGGCCCCCGGCGCGCAGCTTCACCGCGCCCCGGCACCCCGGGCTGTGCCCAGCACCCTTTGGATGGGTCATGTCCGCTGTCCTGAACAACCAGTCCGTCCTCGCCGGCCGCACCGCCCTGGTCACCGGAGCCTCCTCCGGCATCGGCTGGGAGAGCGCCCGACTGCTGGCCGAGCACGGCGCCACCGTGCTGCTGCACGCGCGCACCGTCGAAGACGGCGAGCGGGCCGTCGACCGACTGGTCCGTGAAGCAGGCATCCCGGGTGAGCGACTGCGCAGCTACGCCGCCGACTTCACCACCCTGGCCGAGGTCGACGGGCTGGCCGAGGCGGTGGCCACCGCCGTTCCGGCGCTCGACCTGCTGATCAACAACGCCGCCGTGATGGCCCCCGAGCGCTGCACCCTCTCGGCGGACGGCAACGAGGTCTCGTTCCAGGTGAACTTCCTGGCCGCGCACCTGCTCGCCAAGCTGCTGCGGGCCCCGCTCGCCGCCTCCGGAGCGGCCCGGATCGTCAACGTCTCCTCCTCGCTGCACCGCACCGCCTCGATGAACTGGAACGACCCGAACCGGACCAAGAAGTACTCCCGGGTCGCCGCCTACGCCCAGTCCCAGCTGGCCCTGACCATGGCCACCGGAGACATGGCCCCGGCGGACTCCGGCATCACCGCCGTCAGCGTCAACCCCGGGCTGTGCGACACCGCGCTGCTGCCGCTCTACGGCCGGGTCGGCGCGCCCGCCGCCGAGGGTGCGGCAGCCGTGGTCCGGCTCTGCCTGCCCGACTTCCGGCTCACCCAGGGCGCGTACTACGACGGCGGCGACATCGCGGCCACCGCCCCGGCCGCCCAGGAGGAGCGCTCGCAGCGCCGCCTGGCCAAGCTCACCGACCTGCTGGTCACCCGCGCCTGAACGGCGCCGCCGGCAACCACCCGAGCAGTACCCCTACCAGAGAGAGCACAGCGCACACCATGTCCAAGCGAGCGAGGAAGAAGCGGGCCCGGCGCAAGAAGAAGGCGAACCACGGCCGCAAGGCCAACCAGTAGCGCGCCCCTGAGCCGCCCGGCGCCGCGTGCCACCGGCGCCGGGCTTTCGCCTGCCCGCCCCGGCCAGCCGTCAGCGGGCCGGGCCGGGCAGTGCGGTGGGCCGGGCGGATCGGCAGCAGGGCCCGGTCGGTCTTAACGCGGCGGTGACGCCGCGAGCACCGGTGGACTAGGCTCCTGGCCTGGTGCGCCGGGAAGTCTGGTCGGCAACAGGAGACAGCTCTGATCTCCGCACGGTTCCGCCGTGCGGTGTCCCGTGTTGCCAGGAGGCCTTCGTGCGCGCCAGCAGTCCCATAGCCATGCCCCCCGCCGCGGCCCGGTCGCAGCTGCGGGTGACGGGCTGATGCGCGGCGGGGCGTACCTGCAGGCCGACTGGCGGCGGGAGAAGCTGCGGACCAACCTGTGGCTGGTGCCGGCGGTCCAGGCGCTGCTCGCCGTGCTGCTCTTCGCCGCGACCACCGCGTTGGACCGGGCCGCCTACGACGGGCGGTTCACGCTCGCCACCTGGGTGCTGGCCGGTACGGCCGACGGTGCCCGGCAGATCCTCACCACGATCGCCGCGGCCATCATCACCGTGGTCGGCCTGGTCTTCTCGATCACCATCGTGGCCCTGACCCTGGCCTCCACCCAGTTCGGCCCCCGGATGCTGCGCAACTTCATCCGGGACCGGGGCACCCAGCTGGCGCTCGGCGCCTTCGTGGCCACCTTCTGCTACACGGTGCTGGTGCTGGTGGTGATCAGTCCCGGTCCGCACGGCGACTTCGTCCCGCATCTGTCGATCACCGTCGCGCTCGGCCTGACCGGGGTCGACCTCGCGGTGCTGATCTACTTCATCAACCACATCGCCACCATGATCCAGCTGCCGCAGGTGATCGCCGGGATCGCCACCGACCTGGCCCGCGCGATCGAGGCCCAGGGCGGCGAGGACCAAGGCGCCCCCGAGCACGGCGACTTCGGGCCCGACCGGGAGAAGCTGCTGGCCCTGGTCAGCTCGCGCGGCGCCGCGATACCGACCGCGGCCAGCGGCTACCTGCAGTACATCAGCCACCAGCACCTGCTGCGGATCGCCACCGAGGCCGACGTGGTGATCCATCTGCCGCACCGGCCGGGGCACTTCCTGGTCCAGGGTCATCCGCTGATGGTGGTCTGGCCCGCCGAGAACGCCGAGCGGGTGGCCCGCGAGCTGCGTCGCGGCCAGATCACCGGCCCCTACCGCACGCTCACCCAGGACATCTCGTTCGGCGTGGACCAGCTGGTGGAGATCGCCATCCGGGCCCTGTCACCCGCCGTCAACGACACCTTCACCGCCCTGACCTGCATCGACTGGCTCAGTGACTGCCTCTGCCGGATCAACCACAGCTGGCACCCGCAGCGCGTGCACCGCGACCGCGCCGGCCGGATCAGGCTGATCGCCTACCAGGCGGACTACGACCGGCTGGTCCAGCGCGCCTTCGAGAAGATCCGCCAGTGCTCCGGCGCGATGCCTGCCGTGATGATCCGTCAACTGGAGGCGCTGGGGAAGGTGATGGAGCAGACCGGGCGGCCCGAGCGCCGGGCGGTGCTGCTGGAGCAGGGCGTGATGATCTGGCGGCTGTGCGAGTCGACGGTGCCCGAGGCGGCGGACCGGGCCGATGTCCGGCGGCGCTACGAGGCGCTCCGTGCCGGGGCGCTGACACCCGATCAGCCGGCCAGCACGACCAGGGCGAGCGCGGCCAGGACGATGGTGGCGCCCGCGCAGAGGAAGCCGTACTCGACGGCGCGGCGCTCCCGGCCCAGGACCAGCACCTGGCGCGGGTCGGCCGGGTCGTAGCGGACCAGCACCTGGTCGGCGGCCACCTCGACCGGGGAGAAGAGTTCCATCACCAGGCCGCCCTCGGTGGCGAACTGGAGCAGCGGCCGACCCTGCGCGCGCCGCTTCACCAGCGCCTCGGTGGTCACCCCCACCCGCCGCAGCCGACGGATCTCGGCCAGCCCGGTGGCCCCGGCGAGGTAGGCGAGCACACCGCCGACCAGCAGGTTGACTGCGAGCAGCGCGAACACGGCCACCATCCCCTTTGGTCAGCGGTGCCGACTGCTTCCACGGTAGCGCCGCGCACCGCGCCGTGGCAGGTGCGGTGCGCGGCGGCCCGTCACTCGAACCGCAGCCCGGCCGCCGAGCGGCGGCGCCAGAGGGCGGGCAGGCTCAACGCCGTGATCAGCAGCAGGGCCGCCGCCCCGGCGCCGATCATCCGGGCGATGTCGCCCCAGGCGAAGGCGACCGGCACCTGCGCCATGGTGAGCAGCGCCCCGCCCAGCAGCACCCCGGCGACCAGTGCGAGCGCCAGGCCCAGCACGACCGACAGGGCGCTCTGGCAGAGCAGCGACAGCGCCAGGGTGCGCGGCCTGGTGCCGAACGCGGTGAGCACGGCCAGGGTGCGGCGGCGGTCGCGGAGCTGTTCGAGCAGGCTGACCAGCATGCCGGCGCCGATCAGCGTCAGGATCGCCACCGTGCCCGCGGTCAGCGCCCGGCGGATGCCGGTGAACCCGGCGTCGGGGGAGCGCTGGTCGGGGTCGGCGAGCCGGGCCCTGGCGTCGAGCAGCGCGACATCGGTGCGGATCCGCTCCTCGGCGTCGTGGGTGCCCGGGACGGGGTGCAGCTCCACGGTGGCGGACTGACCGCTGAGCAGCGCGGCCGGGATCGCCCCCGGGGTCACCAGCAGCCCGGTGCGCAGGTGCGGCTGGGCGGGGTCCGGCAGGGCGTCGACCACGGCGCGCGGGGACGGCACCCGCCAGGGGGTGGAGCCGGCCGGACCATCGCCGGCGACCAGTGGTTGGCCCGCCGTCACGGTGGGACCGCTGCCCCGGGTGGTGAAGACGTCGCCGTCCGCGCAGTCGGTGACCGAGGCCAGCAGGCGCAGGGTGGCGCAGTCGGCCACCTGGACCGGGAAGAACACCTTGTCGTCGGTCGGTGACTGGACGTAGAACGCGGTGTAGCCGACGGCGTCGGCGACACCGGGGCTGCGCCGCAGCTGGTCGGTGTACTGGGCCGCGCGGGCCGCGCCGCCCGGGAAGTCCGCGACCAGCAGGGTGCGGTCGACCGGGCCCAGCTCGTCGGCGCCCCCGCTGCGGGCGACGGCGAGAGCGCCGAGCAGGGTCTGCAGGGCGATCGCGCCGGCCACGCTGACCACGATGCCGGCCACCGGCCGTGCAGCGGTCTCCGGGCTGAACCGCAGCCGTCCGACGGCCAGTTGCCAGGCGGGTGGTCCGCCGGCCCGGCCCAGCGCGCGGGCGACCAGGTCGACCAGCGGGGGCAGCAGGGTGGTGGCGCCGAACAGGAGCAGCAGCAGGCCGAGGATGAGCACGGCCAGCGTCCTGCTGCCGTCCATGTAGGCGAGCTGGTCGCGCTGGGAGTAGAGCAGGCCGGAGCCGAGCAGCGGCAGGCAGAGCCGCCACCACCACAGCCGTGGCAGCCGGGTGGCGCCGCGCACCACGCCGAGCGGTTCGGCGGTGATCCGACGCATCGTCAGCAGGGTGACGACCACCGCGAGGACCGGCACGGCGCCCAGCGCGAGGGCTGCCAGGGCCGGCTGCGGTCGGACGTCGACCGTGAAGACGCTCAGCCCCTGCACCGTGATCCGTTCGATCAGCAGGCGGCCGAGCTGGAAGAACACGGCGCCGACCGCCACTCCGAGCAGCGCGCCCGCCAGCGACTCGCCGGCCGCGATCCGCCCGGTGCCGGCTCGGTCGGCGCCGCCGAGGCGCAGCGCGGCCAGCCGCCGGTCCCGGGCCTCGCCGCCGAACCGGACGGCGGCGGCGATGAACACGGCCACCGGACTGAGCAGGATCACCACGCCCGCCGCGGTGAGCAGGACCAGCACCGGATCGACGGGCTTGGGCGGCAGCTTGCCGGCGAAGTGGTCGATCCGGAAGACATCGGGATCGGCGTCGGAGAGCGTGTCGCTGCCCAGGAAGAAGGTGTAGTCACCGGGGCCGACCAGGCCGGCCTCGCCGATCGTGCCGGCGATCGGATAGGGCAGCCGCTCGTGCAGCAGCCAGCCGCCGGACGAGCGCAGCAGGGCGGCCAGCGCGGGGGAGACGGCCATCGTGCCGGGCGCCGGATAGGCGGTGAGACCGGGCGGCAGCGGAGCGGCCGGGCCGTCGGGCCGCACCGCCCGGCCGGTCACCTTGCTGCCGTCGAAGGTGGTGCTGAGGTCGGTGATCAGCAGGCTGTGCGAGGAGCGCTCGGCCAGGTCGGGGGAGATCACCTCGCCTGCCTGGGCCCGCAGCCGGTCGTCGCGGTGCTCGCGGACACTGGGGAACGAGGAGGCCAGCAGCAGCGTCGCCACGCCGAGGCCGACGCCGAGCGCGGTCAGCGCGGTGCGCAGCCGGTTGTCCCGGCCGCCGGTGAACGCCAGGCGCAGGCCGAGCGCCAGCTCGACGGCCCAGCGCGCGGCCCGGCCCAGCGGCCGCGGATCGGCCGGCTCCTGATGATCGGTCAGTGGGCGGTTCGGCATCAGCGGACTCCCGCCTCGCCGGTGCGCCCGTCGCGGACCACGACCTCGCGGTCCGCGTACGCCGCCACCCGCAGGTCGTGGGTGACCAGCAGCACCGCCGCGCCGGACTCCCGGGCCGCCGCGCCGAGCAGCGACATCACCTGCTCGCTGTGCAGCGAGTCGAGTGAGCCGGTCGGTTCGTCGGCGAAGATCACCGCCGGTGCGGTGACCAGCGCGCGGGCGATCGCGGCCCGCTGCCCCTGGCCGCCGGAGAGCTCGCCGGGCCGCTTGGCCGCCAGGTCCGCGACCTCCAGCCGCTCCAGCCACTGCATGGCCCGCTGCTCGGCGGCGCGCCGGCGCAGGCCGTTCAGCCGCAGCGGGAGCGCCACGTTCTCCAGGCAGGAGAGCTCGGGAACCAGCTGGCCGAACTGGAAGACGAAGCCGAAGTCGGACCGGCGCAGCGCACTGCGGGCCGGGTCCGACAGCTGGGTCAGGTCCTGGCCGCGGTAGGTGACGGTGCCGCTGTCCGGGCGGATCAGACCGGCCAGGCAGTGCAGCAGGGTGGACTTGCCGGAGCCCGAGGTGCCGAGCACGGCGACCAGTTCGCCGGGCGCCAGGTCGAGGCAGGCGCCGGTCAGCGCGGGGGTGAGGCCGAAGTTCTTGCGCAGGTCGACGCCGGCCAGCAGCGACCCGTCGCGGACGGTCTGGACGGCCTGCACGGCAGCGGCGGCCCTGGGGGACTCGGACATCAGGCGCGCACCTTCCGGGCCAGCTCGTCCAGTCGGGCCGCGGTCAGCTCCAGCCAGCGCAGGTCGGCCTCCAGGTGGAAGAGCGCGTGGTCGCAGAGCAGGTGGTCGGCCAGGTCGCCGGACAGCTTGCGGCGGGTCAGCTCCCGCATCTGGCGCAGGTGTTCGGCACGCTGGGTGTCCAGCAGCCGCTGGGCCGAGCGGCCGGTCAGCAGGGCGAGCACGACCTTGGTGTAGAGGGTGCTCTGCAGGTAGCTCGACGGGCTCTCCGGTTCGGCCAGCCAGCGGGCGACGTCGGTGATCCCGGCCTCGGTGATGACGTAGCGCTTGCGCTCGGGACCCTCGCCCGGCTCCGTGCCGTCCACCTCGACCAGGCCGTTCTTCAGCAGCCGGGAGAGGGTCGCGTAGACCTGGCCGTAGGGCAGCGCCCGGCTCTGGCCGAAGCGTTCGTCGTAAGCGCGCTTGAGGTCGTAGCCGTGGCGCGGATGGGACTCCAGGAGCCCGAGGATGGTGTGGCCCAGTGACATGCGGCCGACTATACACACGGTGTATACCCAAGGTGTATACCGGTTCGGACGCTGACGGATCCTCAAGTCCGGTGGAGGCCGGGTCGAGCGGGAGCTGACGCCTTACCGTCCAATCCGCGTGCCGGGGTGCGTCGGAGCGGGTGGGCAGGGCAGTCTGAATTCCGAACACCCGCACCACTGCTCGGCCCCGACCATGTCACCGTCCCGGACCAGCGACTGGAGTCACCTGTATGAGCGTCCAGCAGTCAGCCGACATCGGCGTCACCGGACTGGCCGTCATGGGCCGCAACCTGGCCCGGAACTTCGCCCGGCACGGCCACCGGGTCGCCCTGCACAACCGCAGCGCCGCCCGCACCAGCGCGCTGGTGGCCGAGTTCGGCCACGAGGGCGAGTTCGTCCCGAACGAGACGATGGAGCAGTTCGTCGCCTCGCTGGTGCGCCCCCGCCGGATCGTCATCATGGTCAAGGCCGGTGAGGCCACCGACGCGGTGATCGACGAGCTGGTCCCGCTGCTCGAACCCGGTGACATCGTGGTCGACGGCGGCAACGCGCACTTCCTGGACACCCGGCGGCGCGAGGCGGCGCTGCGCGAGCACGGCCTGCACTTCGTCGGCACCGGCATCTCGGGCGGCGAGGAGGGCGCGCTGGAGGGGCCGAGCATCATGCCCGGCGGCACCACCGAGGCCTACAAGTCCCTCGGGCCGCTGCTGGAGTCGATCTCCGCCAAGGTGGACGGAGCGCCCTGCTGCACCCACGTCGGCCCCGACGGCGCCGGACACTTCGTCAAGATGGTGCACAACGGCATCGAGTACGCCGACATGCAGCTGATCGCGGAGGCCTACGACCTGCTGCGGCACGGCGGCGGCCGCCAGCCCGCCGAGATCGCCAAGATCTTCCGGTCCTGGAACGAGGGCCGCCTGGAGTCCTACCTGATCGAGATCACCGCCGAGGTGCTCGGCCACACCGACGCCGCCACCGGGCAGCCCTTCGTCGACATCGTGCAGGACCGGGCCGAGCAGAAGGGCACCGGGCGCTGGACCGTGCAGACCGCGCTCGAACTGGGCGTGCCGGTCAGCGGCATCGCCGAAGCCGTCTTCGCCCGCTCGCTCTCCGGCAGCACGGCGCTGCGCGAGGCGGCCCGCGACCTGCCGGGGCCGGGCGAGACCTGGCTGGACAGCGCCGCGGCCGACACCTTCGCGGCCGACGTGGAGAAGGCGCTCTACGCCTCGAAGATCGTCGCCTACGCGCAGGGCTTCAACCAGATCCAGGCCGGCAGCGCCGAGTACGGCTGGCAGATCTCGCCCGGTGCGATGGCCTCGATCTGGCGCGGCGGCTGCATCATCCGGGCCCGGTTCCTGAACCGGATCACCGCCGCCTACCAGGCGGACCCGCAGCTGCCCACGCTGCTCACCGACGAGTACTTCAAGGAGGCGCTCGCCGACGCCCAGGCGGCCTGGCGCCGGGTGGTCTCCACGGCCACCCAACTCGGCGTGCCGGTGCCCGGCTTCGCCACCGCGCTGGCCTACTACGACTCGCTGCGGGCCGGCCGGCTGCCGGCCGCGCTGATCCAGGGGCAGCGGGACTTCTTCGGCGCGCACACCTACCGCCGCACCGACCGGGACGGCGTCTTCCACACGCTCTGGGGCGGCGACCGCAGCGAGCAGGAACACTGACCGACCGTGACCACTGAGCACGACACCGCGGGGGCGGCCCGGACCGGGTCGCCCCCGCGGCCGCAGGCCGTTCTGGACCCGCTGACCGAAGCCGCGCTCTTCCTGGTGCTCACCGTGCGCCCCGGCGGCGAGCCGGCCGTGCGCGAGCTGCTGCCCGAGCTGGCGGCGCTGCGCCGCTCGGTCGGCTTCCGGGTGCCGCAGGCGCGGCTCAGCTGCGTGGCGGGGATCGGATCGCGGCTCTGGGACCGGCTCTTCGCCGGTCCCCGCCCGGCCGAGCTGCACCCCTTCCGCGAGCTGCGCGGCCCCCGGCACACCGCCCCCGCCACCCCCGGCGACCTGCTGCTGCACCTGCGCGCCGAGCGGCAGGACGCCTGCTTCGAGCTGGCCGGGCAGCTGCTGGCCCGCCTGGCGGACGCCGTCGAGGTGGCGGACGAGGTGACCGGCTTCGGCTACTTCGACCGGCGCGACCTGCTCGGCTTCGTCGACGGCACCGAGAACCCCGAGGGCACCGAGGCCGACGCCGCCGCGCTGATCGGCGCGGAGGATCCGGACTTCGCGGGCGGCAGCTATGTGATGGTGCAGAAGTACCTGCACGATCTGACGGCCTGGCAGGCGCTGCCGGTCGAGCAGCAGGAACACGCGGTGGGCCGCACCAAGCTCGCCGACATCGAACTGCCCGACGCCGAGCAGCCGGCCGACTCGCACGTGTCGCTCACCAGCCTGGAGCCGGCGGCGGACGGCGGCGAACGGCAGATCCTGCGGGCGAACATGCCGTTCGGCTCGTACGCGAGCGGCGAGTTCGGCACCTACTTCATCGGCTACTGCCGCACCCCGGCGGTCACCGAGGAGATGCTGGAGAACATGTTCCTGGGCCGCCCGCCCGGCAACCACGACCGGCTGCTGGACTTCTCCACCGCCGTGACCGGGGGACTCTACTTCGTCCCGGCCGCCGATCTGCTGGCCGACCCGCCGCCGCCCGCGCCGTCCGGCGCCACCGCCGGCTCGGACGGTTCGCTCGGTATCGGCAGCCTCAAGCCCGACAGAAGCCTGAACAGGAGTACCACCGCATGAACAACCTGCACCGCGCGCTGGCCCCGATCTCGGCCGAGGCCTGGGCGGAGATCGAGGAGGAGGCCCGGCGCACCTTCACCCTGCACCTGGCCGGGCGTCGGGTGGTCGACCTGGTCGGACCGGCCGGCCCCGAGCTGGCGGCGGTCGGCTCCGGGCGCCGGCGCGAGATCCCCGCGCTGGTGCCCGGCACCGAGGCGCACACCCGCGAGTCCCGTCCGGTGGTCGACCTGCGGGCGCCGTTCACCCTGAGCCGGCGGGCCGTGGACGACGTGGAGCGCGGCGCCAAGGACTCCGACTGGCAGCCCGTGAAGGACGCCGCCCGCACCATCGCCCTGGCCGAGGACACCGCGATCTTCGAGGGCTGGTCGGCCGCCGGGATCAGCGGGGTGCGCGCCGGTTCGGAGAACCCGCCGCTCGCGCTGCCCGCCGACGTGGTCGACTACCCCGACGCGGTCAGCCGGGCGCTCAGCACGCTGCGCCTGGCCGGAGTGGACGGCCCCTACTCCCTGCTGCTCGGCGCCGACACCTACACGGCGGTCAACGAGACCTCCAACCACGGCTACCCGGTGCGCCAGCACCTGGCCCGGGTGGTCACCGGCGAGATCATCTGGGCGCCGGCGCTGGCGGGCGCGGTGGTGGTCTCCACCCGGGGCGGTGACTTCGAGCTGCACCTGGGCCAGGACCTGTCGATCGGCTACCTCGGGCACGACGCCGACTCGGTGCGGCTCTACCTGCAGGAGTCGCTGACCTTCGCGCTCTACTCGCCGGAGGCCGCGGTCACCCTCACCGCCACACCCGCCGCCGGCGCCACGGTGGCTAAGGGCTGACGGCCAGGATCACGTAGCCGGCCAGCACGGACAGGTGCACCCCGCCCTGCAGCGGGGTGGCCCGTCCGGGGATCACCGTCAGGGTGCCCACCGCCACGGTGAGCGCCAGCAGCACCAGATGGGTGGCGCCCAGGCCCAGCACCAGCGGGCCGCTCAGCCAGATCGAGGCCAGCGCGACGGCCGGGATGGTCAGCCCGATGCTGGCCATCGCCGAGCCGAGCGCCAGGTTGAGCCCGGTCTGCACCTGGTCGCGGCGAGCGGATCGGACGGCGGCGATGGTCTCCGGCAGCAGCACCATCATCGCGATCACCACTCCCATCACCGAGGCGGGCAGCCCGGCTGCCGTGACCCCGCTCTCGATGGTCGGTGAGACCGTCTTGGCCAGCCCGACCACGGCGATCAGCGCGACCAGCAGCAGGACCAGGCTGGTCACGGTGGCCTGGGTGGTGGGGCGTTCGTCGTGCGGTTCGGTGGCGGGGCTGTCCGTGGTGGTGTGGTCGGCGGGGGCGGGGGCGGGGGCGGGGGCGGGGGCGGGGGCGAAGCTGTCCATCTCGGTGTCGTGCAGGTTCGGCGGCAGGAAGTACTCCCGGTGCCGCACCGTCTGGGTGGTCACGAAGAGCCCGTACAGCACCAGGGCGGCGGCCGAGGCGAAGGCGAGCTGGGTCGGCGAGAAGTCCGGCCCGGGCGTGCTGGTGGTGAAGGTGGGCAGCACCAGGCTGAGCGTGGCCAGGGTCGCCACGGTGGCCAGCGCCGCGCCGGTGCCCTCCGGATTGAAGACCGCCACCCGGGTGCGCAGCGCGCCGAGCAGCAGGCAGAGGCCGACGATCCCGTTGCAGGTGATCATGATCGCGGCGAACACGGTGTCCCGGGCGAGCGTCCCGTTCTTGGCCGGGGCGTCCGCCATCAGCGTGACGATCAGCGCGACCTCGATCACGGTCACCGCGACCGCCAGCACCAGCGATCCCATCGGCTCGCCGACCCGGTGCGCGACCACCTCCGCGTGGTGCACCGCCGCCAGCACCGCCCCCAGCAGGACCACCCCGGTCAGTGCGGCCACGGGGGCGGGCAGTGACCGGCCCCAGACCAGGACCAGCAGGACGGCCGCCAGCAGCGGTAGCAGCAGGGTCCACCGGCTCAGGGCGGCGGTCATGGTGGTGGTCAACGGTCCGCTCATCGCACCGAGCTTGACAGACCCACTGCTTGACCGCTGCTCAGAAACGCCGTTCCTGAGCGTCCGTCAGAATCCCCGCGGCTCGACCAGGGCGAGGGTGGCGTCGAGCTGGGAGTGCCGGGGCGTCGGGAGCTGGTCCGGGGTGAACCAGCCCAGCGCGTCGAACTTGTCCGGCTCGCCGATCGCCACCGTCGCCGGGTCGACCCGCACGGCGCAGACCACCGCGACCCAGTGCGAGTCCACCGGCTCGCCGCGCAGCACGTTCCGCACCCCGAGCACGGTGGTGTCCAGCGCCTCGGTGGCGTACTCCTCGCGCACCTCGCGGGCCACCGCCGCCTCGAAGCTCTCGCCGAACTCCACCGCGCCGGCCCCGCAGTCCCAGCGCCCCGGTTCGTCCCGGGCACCGGCCGCGCGCCGGGCGAGCAGTAGCCGCCCGGCGCCGTCGTGGCAGACGAAGACGCAGGAGACGGCGATCCGCCGGTCCTCGGCCGCCGTTCGCGACCGGCCCATCAGAAGTGCTGCCCGAGGTCGGTGAAGGCCGCCAGCCGGAGCACCCCGGGGTCCTGTGGGTCCAGCGCGACGTCGTTCTCCAGCGCCCAGGTGTGCTGGTGCGGGATGAAGACCGCGTTCAGTCCGGCCCGGCGGGCGGGCAGGATGTCGGACTTCGGCGAGTTTCCGATCATCCAGGTGCGCTCGGGCACCAGCGCGTGCTCCTCGGTCAGCCGCCGGTAGGCCGCGACGTCCTTCTCCGGCACGATGTGCACCGCCCCGAAGCGCCCGGCCAGCCCGGAGGCGTCGATCTTGGCCTGCTGCTCGGTCCGGTCGCCCTTGGTGAGCAGCAGCAGCTCGTGCCGCTCGGCGAGCGCGGCCAGCGTCTCGGCCACGCCCGGGATCAGCTCCACCTCCGCGCCGCGCACCGAGGCGGCCAGCGCCTCGAGGCGGGCCAGCTCGGCCGCGGTGGCCGGCCGCGCGTGCAGCTGCTCGAAGCACTCGCCGAGACTGCGCAGGAAGACCTGGGAGCCGTACCCGTGGGTGGCGGCGTTGGCCGCCTCGATCGCGTCCAGCGCCGAACGGCCGGCGGCCCGGCTGGGCGCCGGCGGGACCACCTCGTCCAGGAACGCCTCGATCGCCCGCTCGAAGCGGATGTTGTTCTCCCAGAGGGTGTCGTCGGCGTCGAAGACCAGGACCTGCTTGTCACGTCGCATCCGGACACCGTACGTGGCACCGGCGCCCGGGAGCAGCCCGTTTTCCGGGGTGCGCGGCCGGCGGTGAACAGCGCCCTGCCGCAGGCCGGCGGTGAACGGCGGCCCTACCGCAGGCCGGCGCGCAGCGCGGTGATCCGGGCGACGGCCGCGTTGAAGTCGGCCTGGTCCAGGCGGCCGGTGGTCAGCGCGTCGGAGAGGGCGGTGGTGGCGTCCTCGCCCTGGGTCGGGCTCCCGGTGGAGCAGAGCAGCAGGTCCATACCCGCCTGGGCGGCGGCCACGGCCCGCTGGCCGGTGCTGCCGTAGGCCTGGAGGGCGCCGGCTTCGAGGGCGTCGGTGACCGTCACCCCGTGGAAGCCGAGCCGGTCGCGCAGCTCGCCGCCGACCACGGTCGGTGACAGGCCCGCCGGGTGGTCCGGGTCGAGCGCGGGGTAGACGGCCCAGGAGACCATCACCAGGTCCACACCGGCCGCGATCGCCGCCGGGTAAGGGGTCTCGTCGGCCGCGGCCAGCCGGGCGCGGGAGACCGGCAGGGTGACCGGTCCCTGGTCGGTGTTGGCGCCGGCCGGCGCGGTGCCCAGGCCCGGGAAGTGCTTGGCGGTGGCGGCGACCCCGGCCTGCTGCTGGGCGCTGATGAAGGCGCCGCCGAGCGCGGCCGCGGCCGCCGGGTCACTGCTGTAGGAGCGCTCGGTGGCGTCGATGAAGTTGCCCTGCTGGGTGTAGACGTCCAGCACCGGGGCCAGGTTGACGTTCAGCCCGTTGGCGGTGAGGTTCCGCGCGGCGCCGGTGCCGGCCGCGCGTGCGGCCGCCATCGGCTCCGCCGACCCGCCGACCGCGCGCTCGGAGAGCTCCGGTGCCCCGGGCAGCCGCCGGATCCGGCCGCCTTCCTGATCGGTCATCAGCAGCAGCGGCAGCCGCACCGGACTCTCCTGCTGTGCCTGGCGCAGCGCGGCGACCGAGCGGCTGAAGGCCGCGGGGTCGACGGCGTTGAACCCGAAGAAGATCACCCCGGCGGCCCGCCCCGAGCGCACGGCGGTGAGCAGCGACTCCGGCACGGTGGTGCCGGGGTAGGAGTAGATGACGCGCTGGCCGGCCAGCTGATCGGGGGTCAGGGCGGGGATGGCGGGCGAGGTCAACGAGGCGGGTGGGGCGAGCGAGGGCGCGGCGGGCGACCCGGCGGCGATGGGCGACGCGGCCGCCGAGGCGGATGCGGCGGCGGCAGGTCCGCCGGGGGAGGCCGCCGGGGAGCCGGGCGCGGCCGGCGTGCGGGCCGCCGTGCCGCGCGGCGGCGTGGCCGGACCGCAGCCGGCCAGCAGCAGAGCGAGACAACCGAGCAGCCAGCGGCGGGGTGAGTCCATGCTGGAGTCCTTCGGGTGGGCCGACTCGTCTGTTCGAGCATCGCTCACCAGGACGAACAAGGCGTGCACCGCTGCGCCTTCGGGTGCGTGTCGGTCACACGAGTGGGTCCCGGGGCGGTTGCCCCGGGACCCACTCGTGTACTGCCCGCGCTGTCTCGGGCCGGCCGTGCCTCAGCTCACCGGCCCGCCCCAGGCCTCCCGGAAGGGCGGGGCCGCCGAGGAGCGCGCCTGCGGCAGCGGTACGGCGTGCAGGCACTGGTGCTGGTGCCCCTCGTCGGCGTCGAGCAGGCTGGCCACCCCATCGCCGATGGTGACCCGGAAGTCCCCGGAGGCGTTGGTATAGATGGCATTGCCGCCGACGCTGCGCGGTGTCCAGTGCACCACGACCACGGTCGCGGGCCGATGCCCGCCGACCCGGCCGGGCAGCGAGATTGCATAGCGCTGGACGGGTTCCACGATCGGACCTCCTCAAGACCGGTGAACCGGGAGCCCGGACCGCCGTCCGGGCTGATCCCAGAGCGTCTGCCCAACAATCAGCCGCTCAATCCCAGTTTGGCATGGTCATTACGCCGCAGAACGGGTCACCTCGGGGAGGGCTGATCGGTTTCGTCGGGCGGTGCCTTGAACCTTGGGTCGGCCCGGAGCACCGGAGCACCGGAGCACCGGAGCACGGAGCACCGGGGCACCGGAGCGGTTCCGCGGTCAACCGGCGGCCTGCGGCTGCTCCGGCGCCGGGGCGGCCGCCTTCTCGTTCAGGCCGGCCTGCCAGCGGGCTTCGACGTTGCCGAAGCGCCAGAAGAGGAGGGCGACGATCCAGGTGGCGGCGAAGAGTCCGGCGATCACGAAACCGGCCTTGTTGATGTCGAAGTTGGCCATGAAGTCCCAGAAGGCGCCGTGCAGGTGCATCTCGCTGGTGAGTACGCCGAGCATCTCGATGGTGCCGATCAGGAACGCGGCGGCGATCGACAGGCCGGTGATGACCAGGTTGTAGTAGACCTTGCGCACCGGGCGGGCGAAGGCCCAGCCGTAGGCGAAGTTCATGAAGCAGCCGTCGAGGGTGTCGAAGAGGATCATGCCGCCGGAGAAGAGCAGCGGGAGCGCGAGGACCGCGTAGAAGGGCAGGCCGGAGGTGGCGGCGTAGGCGGTTGCGGCCAGCAGGACGACCTCGGTGGCGGTGTCGAAGCCGATGCCGAAGACCATGCCGACGAAGAACAGCTGCCAGGTGTGGTTGATGGAGCGCATGAACTTGCCGAAGAAGCGGTACATCAGACCGCGCGCCTGGAGTTGGCGCTCCAGTTCCTCCTCGTCGAAGGTGCCGCGCCGCATGTCGCGGAAGACCTTGCCGATCCCGACCAGGACCACCAGGTTCAGCGCGGCGATCAGGTAGAGGAACCCGGCCGAGGTCAGGGTGCCGAGCATGCCGCCGAGGGTCTCGTAGGTCGAGTTCGGGTCGACCATGGCACCGAAGACGGCCTTGGCGGCGACGGTGATGCCCATGCCGACGGCGACCACGATGGTGGAGTGGCCCAAGGCGAAGAAGAAGCCGCTGCCGAGTGGTCTCTTGCCGTCCGCCATCAGCTTGCGGGTGGAGTTGTCGATCGCGGAGATGTGGTCCGCGTCGAAGGCGTGCCGGGCGCCGAGCGTCCAGGCGGTCACCGCGACGCCCAGGCCCACGCCCAGGCCGTCGTAGCGGAAGTGGTGCGGCAGCACGGTGAGCACGAAGATGCCCCACCCGAAGCCGTTCAGGGCCAGGATGACCAGGGCCATCAGGCCGAGCCTGCCCCACTCGCTCGGGTGCAGCGCGTGCACGATCGATCGGGTTCTGGTCGTCAGAGCGGACACTGGGCATCCTCCTCGGGATGCTCGCAGGCGCAGGTGAGCCAGGGCCAGCCGCCCGAAGGCCCTGGGCCGGACCGACCTTCCTGCGAGGCTGGAACCGTTGGATGCGGCAACAGGCGACCGGACTCGTCCCCCTCGTGCGGGGGCTTCACCGTTGCGGGACAGTGCCGGGTTCACACCGGCTTCGCTGAGGCTGCACCGTCACCGCCGGGGGCGGAGACGGCCGTCAGCCTAGGGCCAAGGCGTCATAGTCTTCAAGGTTGCGCAACTGATGAGATGTTGTGGGATCTCTGTGCCACAGTGGTGGCATGCACCTCGTGCCGGCCGAGCGGGCCCACCACACCACCATTGACGACCACCGGGCCTGCGCGGCGATCGAGGCACTGGGCGATCCCGAACAGGTCGCCGCCTGGGCCGCCCGTTTCGCCCTGCTCGGTGACCCGCACCGGCTGGCGATGCTGCTCTGCATCAGCGGTGCCGGCCCGATCAGCGTCACCGATCTCGCCCTGGCCACCGGCATGAACGCCACCGCCGTCTCCCAGGCGCTGCGCCTGCTGCGGGCAGCGGGCGTGGTCACCGGCACGCGCGACGGCCGGGTGATCCGCTACCAGTTGGCCGATGACACGCTCCGGCCGCTGATCGCGCTCGCCGCCCCGGCGCCGGCCGACCGGGGAGCGGGCGGGGGAGTCGGCGGGGGAGTCGGCGGGGGAGTCGGCGGGGAGGCCCAGCAGGCCGACGCGATCTGACGGACAGTCACCACTCAGGTGGCCGGGCCGGGGCTACTTGCGGCCGCCCCGCTTCGGCGGCTGCTTCTTCTTGCGCCGCTGCTCCTTGGCCGCCACCGCGGCCCGCCGCTCCTGCTCCTTGATCATCAGCTGGTGCATCTCCTCGGCGTCCGGGCCGAGCACGATCGGCGCGTTCTCGTCCTCGTCCTCGGGAATCGAGCCCGCGGCGCGCAGCTGCTGGTCGTGCACCTTGAACGGCGGCTGCAGGCTGCGGTCCGAGGAGCGCGGGCCCTCGGGGCCGTCCGGACCGATCCGGATCAGCCGCTCGACCCGGACCACCCGCAGGTGGCGCCCGGCGACGTCCAGGTCGTTCGCCCGGTTGTCGTCCAGCCACTGGGCGGCCCGCGCGTACTCCGCGCGCTGGGCCGGGTCGAGCCGGCGCCGCACCGGGTCCACCACCCGCAGGCCGAAGGAGATCGAGTCGCGCGCGTCCTGCGGAGAGGTGGCGAGCGCCGGCAGGCTCGGCTGCCAGCCGAAGGCGGTCCGTTCGGCGACCATGAAGACGGGCGGCAGCAGCACGCCGCCGGGATGGGTCTGCACGGCCCGGACGGCGTCCTCCTTGATGCCCTGCTCGATCGGGCCCACCGGGTGGACCAGGCCGAGCAGTTCGAGCTTCAGGATCCCCTCGGAGAGCCCGGTGACCGAGATCGGGTCGAGCACGAACCCGTCGGCCGGATCGGGTTCCTGGTAGGACAGGCCCGCGGGGGAGGGATCGGGGTCGGTGGTGCGCGGTGGCTCCGGGCCGTCGGGACCGGTCCGGATGAACCGCTCGCAGCGCACCACCCGGTAGCGGGTGCCGGCCACGGTCAGCTCGTCGATCTCCTCCCAGTCCAGCCGGTCGGCGGCGGCCAGGAAGGCCTGGCGCCGTTCCTCGTCACCGGCCTGCTCGGCCTCGTGCGCCCGGCGGCGGAAGAGGCCCGCCATGCTGTCCCGGGCGTCCTGCGGATCGGAGTTGCCGCAGTGCGGTTCGAGCCGCCAGCCGCCCTCTTCCGACTCGCGGGCGATGCCGAAGGCGGGGCCGTCGGCGCCACGCAGGTCCGGGTACGGATTCCTGGCCTGCCAGGCTTCCAGGTCGGCCAGTGCAGCCACAGGGGCGTCCGGCGGCGACATCCGGATGGTCCGGTAGGCGGGGACGTGCTCTGCGTCTTCGATCATGGCCACAGCATGGCGCCGACCCGGTCGGCCGCAGCGGCCCACCGGGTCGGGTTCAGTCGAAAGTGGGTCCCTGAGCCGTGAACGGCGACTCGGCGGGTTCGTTGTGGTAAACGGGCGGCCGCGGCTCCTCGCCCCGGGGTGCCGGCGGCAGCCGGACGGGCTGCGCCGAGGCGGCCCGGCGTCGGCGGCGTACCCGCCGCACGAGCAGTGCCGCCCCCGCCGCGGCGGCGACGGCCGCGGCACCGATCGCCTCGACGGAGTGCGGCAGGTGCTGGGCCGAGGCACCGAGGAGGTAGCCGAGCGCGACGTTGCCCACGCCCCAGGCGAGTGAGGCGGCGGCGCTGAAGGCAAGGAAGCGGCGGTAGGGCATCCGCGCGGCGCCGGCGGCGAACGGGACGAAGGAGCGGACGAAGCCGATGAAGCGCCCGGTGAAGACGGCGGGACCACCGCGCTCGCGCAGGTAGCCGCCGGCCTTGGCGACCCGGCCGCCCGGCCGCAGCAGCCGGGAGCGGCGCCGCGCGGTGACCCGGGGGCCGAGCCGCCGGCCGAGCAGGTAGCCGATGCTGTCGCCGGTGATGCCCCCGGCTATCACGGCGGCGGTCAGCGGCAGCAGGGCGAGCGTGCCGTGCGCGGCCAGTGCGGCGGCGAACAGGACCAGGGTCTCGCTGGGCAGCAGCACCCCGATGAAAGCGCTGGTCTCGGCGGCGGTGAGAGCGAAGACCAAGGTGTACGCCCATGGTCCGGCGGCCTGGACCAGCGCGGTCAACGAGCCCATCGCCGTGCCTGCTCTCTTCTGATCGCCGCTGTCTTCTGATCGCCGCTGTACCCCTCAGCCGCAACGCATGAAACGGACGGTCTGTTCCGCTCCGGCGCTCTCTGTTGCGGCCCTTTCCGGTCCCGCGCTCCGATGCCGGTCGGGGCAAGGGTTCTCGAACGGTTCAGATTATGTCATCATCAGATGACATCGCTTGATGACTAAGCTTAGGAGGGCACGCCCATGGCGACGACCACCGAGACCCCGCCGGCCCGACCGGTGCTCCGTCAACGGGCGCTGGTGCCGGTGCTGGTCTTCCTCGGCATGGTGGTGGCCGTGATCAGCAGTCTCGGTGCGCCGCTGGTCCCGACCATCGCCACCGTCGACCACGTCTCGCTCGCCGACGCCCAGTGGTCGCTGACCGTCACCATGCTGGTCGGCGCCGTCGCCACCCCGGTGCTGGGCCGCCTCGGCGACGGGCCCCGGCGGCGCGCGGTGACCCTGGGCGCCGCCGCCGTGGTGGTGCTGGGCAGCGTGCTGGCCGCGCTGCCGCTGGGCTTCGGCTGGCTGGTGGTCGGGCGCGGGCTGCAGGGCATCGGACTGGGCCTGACCCCGCTGGCCATCGCCACCGCCCGGGACAGCCTGCCCGCCGACCGCTCGCGCTCGGCGGTCGCGCTGCTCTCGATCACCACGGTGGCGGGCGTCGGCCTCGGCTACCCGATCACCGGCCTGATCGCCCAGTCCTTCGGGATCCACGCCGGCTTCTGGTTCGGCGCGATCATCAGCGCCCTCGCCCTGCTGCTCGCCGCGCTGGTGCTGCCCGCCACCCACCATCGCGCCGCCCGCCCGCTGGACGCGCTGGGCGCGGTGCTGCTCGGGCTGGCGCTCACCGGACTGCTGCTGGTGCTCAGCGAAGGCGAGAGCTGGGGCTGGGCCAGCGGCCGGCTCTGGGCGGTGGCGGCGGGCGCGGTGCTGCTGCTGGCCTGCTGGATCTGGCACGAACTGCGCACCGAGCACCCGCTGGTCGAGCTGCGGGCCCTGACCCACCGGGTGGTGCTGACCGCCGATGTGGCGGGGCTGGTCGCGGGCGTCGGGATGTACCTGCTGATGTCGCTGGTGATCCGCTACGTGCAGACCCCCACCAGCACCGGCTACGGCCTGGGCGAGTCGGTGGTGGTCGCGGGCCTGGTGCTGCTGCCGTTCTCGGTGGTGAGCGTGCTCTCCAGCAAGGTGGTGCCGGTGCTGATCCGGCGCACCTCGACCGCGCTGGTGCTGCCGCTTGGCTGCGCGGTCTCGCTGGTCTCGGTGCTGCTCTTCCTCTTCGCCCGGGGCCAGCTCTGGGAACTGCTGGTGGTGATGGCCGTTGCCGGCCTCGGCGTCGGCTGCACCTTCGCGGTGATGCCCGGACTGATCGTCAGCTCGGTGCCCGCGCGGGAGGTCGGCAGTGCGGTCAGCTTCAACCAGGTGCTGCGTTATGTCGGCTACTCCACCGGCAGCGCGCTCTGCGGCGCGGTGCTGCAGGCCCACACCGCCCCCGGGCAGTTGCTGCCCGGTGACGACGGCTACCGGTTCGCCGCGCTGATCAGCTGTGCGGTGTGGGTGGCGGCCGGACTGGTTACCATCGTGCTGCCCCGGCGCGGCGCCGTGGCGGCTGAACAGGCCACGGTGGACGAGGAGCTGATGGTGGAGGAGAGCATCGCCGACATCGCGCCCGGCGAGGACGAGGTGCCCATCGTCCCGGTGCGGGCCGAACGGTGACCGAGGCCACCGGCGGCGAGACCGCTGACGGCCGGGCTCCTGACGGCGGGTCGGCCGGGCAGGCCGCCGGGGCGGGCCAGGCGCCCGCCCGGCGCCGGGATGCCGCGCGCAGCCGCGAACTGCTGCTCCAGGCGGCTGTGGAGCTGTTCGCGGACCGGGGCTTCGAGCGCACCACCACCCGTGAGATCGGCGACCGCGCGGGGGTCGACCCGGCGCTGATCGCCCGCTACTTCGGCGGCAAGACGCAGTTGTACCTGGCCGCCGTGCGGCTCGAACTGGGCGACAACCTCCCGGCCGACCTGCTCGACCACGACCGGCTGCGGATCCTGCTGGAGCGCTTCGACCGGCGCGGCCCGGGCCCGTCCTTCCAGGCCGCGGTGCTGCCGGGCGAGAGCAGTGAGGCCCAGCAGGCCGCCCGGGACCACCTCACCGAGCGCCTGGTGCGACCGCTGTCCGACCGGTTCGCCGCGGAGGGTGCGGACCGCCCGCAGCTGCGGGCCGAGCTGGCTGCCGCCGCCTTCGCCGGGGTGGTGCTGACCCGCTCCAGCGGTGCCTTCGCCGAGCTGGCGGCGGTGTCTCCCGAGGAACTGCTGCCGCTGCTGCGCGAGTTGCTGGCCGGGGCGGGCCCGGCGAGCTGACCGGGCCCTGCCGACCGAGGTTCCGTCGCAGCGGAACCCGGTCAGGTCAGGATTGTCGAGGTGCCGGGCCGGGTCAGTCGAGTGCCGCGCCGCCGCCGGCCTTGACCGCGTTGACCGCGGCCTGGTGCAGATCGCGGGCCACCAGCTCCTCGGTCACGGCCTTGGGGCTGCCCTGCAGGGTGAACCAGTCCAGCGCGTCCGTGTACTGGACGGTGAGGATCGCCTCGGTGCCCGTCCAGGTGGTGTGCACGCTCAGGTCACCGGTGAGCTTGGCGCCCTCCGCGGTGAGCACACCGCCCGGACCCGAGCGCACGTTCTTGGTGGTCCAGGCCGCCCAGCAAGCCGCTTCCTCAGCCATTGCGTTCTCTCCACTCCGGGGGATCGCGCGGGGGATCGCGCGCTGCGTCGAGGGCGGCACCCGGTGCCGCCCTCGCAGTCTGACAACCAGTCACATCCTAGCCGCAGCGGTGGGGGTGCGCCCGCCAGGCCATGGCCGAGAAGTGTGCCCCGATGGCTCAGAAGTGCAGGTTGATCACTTCGAAGGCGGCGGCGAACCGGCTCCCGAGTCGTGATCCGGTGCTCCGGCCCATCGACTCCAGGAAGCCGCGGGCGTCCGCCATCTGTCCGCCGAGGCCGGCCAGGTAGGCCGCGTGGGCCTCCAGCGAGGCCACCCCGGCCTCGAAGGTGTCGGTGGTGTCCACGCCGTGCCCGGACTGCGGGGAGCCGGCCGCCCAGACCTGGCGCACGCCGTTCCACGGCTCGTGGCCTTCGGCGGTCAGCTCGCGGAAGACCCAGCGGTTGCCCGCGTCGCGCACGGCGTCCAGGGTGGCCCGGCCGGCCGCGATGTGGTCGGCCTGGTTCGGGAAGACCCCGCCGTAGGTCGCCCGGAAGTTGGTGGTGATCACGATCTCCGGACGGTGCCGGCGCACCAGCCGGGCCAGGTCCCGGCGCAGCGGCAGCCCGTACTCGACCGTGCCGTCGGGGTGGCGCAGGAACTCCACCGTGTCCACGCCGACCAGCGCGGCCGAGGCGATCTGCTCCGCCTCGCGCAGCGGCCCGCACTCGGCCGGGTCGATCGAGTCGATGCCGGCCTCCCCGCTGGTGACCATGGCGTAGACGACGGTCTTGCCCTGCGCCGTCCACCGGGCCACGGCGGCCGCCGCGCCGTACTCCATGTCATCCGGGTGGGCGACCACGGCCAGGGCGCGCTCCCAGTCCTCGTCGAGCGGCGCCAGCGGGGGGAGGGTCTCGTCGGTCATCGTGCTGTGCTCCTAACCGGTCAGGGTGGGTGACACGTGCGTGGTCATCGTATGCCTTGACGGGCATATAACTCCAGAGGCATGCTACTCGTGTGACGTCGGTCTTCGAAGTGCTCGCCGAGCCGCGCCGCCGCCGGATACTCGAGCTGGTGCGCGACGGCGAGCGGTCGGTCGGTGAGCTGGCGCAGGCCCTGGCGGCCAGTCAGCCGGCGGTCTCCAAGCACCTGCGGGTGCTGCGCGAGGCCGGCCTGGTCGAGGTGCGGGTGGCCGAGCAGCGCCGCCTCTACCGGCTGCGCGCCGAGCCGCTGCGCGAACTGGAGCAGTGGCTGGCGCCCTACCGGGCGCTCTGGAGCGAGAGCCTGGACCGGCTCGAGCATCACCTGGACGTGATGGACGACGTCCCGCGGTCGCCGGATCCGGCACCCCGCCGGGCCGGGCCGCGGACGGGGCAGGAGAACGGGAGCATGCCGTGACCGACCTCGCGACCCTGGAGCCGGCCGGCGACCGCTGGCGCCTGCGGTTCAGCCGCGACCTCGTCGGCGCCGCAGCTGGACGGGGTCGCCGAGCTGTGGCTGCCGGGGCGCGAGTGGGCCGAGTCGCACCCCGGCTATGTCGCGGCGTTCGGTCCGCAGGCGTCGACCATCGGCTCGCCGCCCGGATACCGGAGCGGAGCGCGGTGAGCTGACGGAGCGTCGGTGGAACTCCGCGTCCTACCGGGTCTCCCCGCTGGTCAGGCGCGTTGCATAGAGTGGCTGCGGCAGAACACGGACAGCACGGCAACGGCCCGGAGGCATCGATGAGCACCCGCCCGGCGACGGGTTCCGGCTCGCACGGTGGGCCGCAGGCCGCGCAGCCCTGGAACCGGCAGCGGCTGCGCAGCAACAACGAGTGGCTGCTCTGGGAGCGGTTGCGCTCCGCGGGCCCGCTGTCGCGCGCGCAGCTGGCCCGGGACACCGGGCTGTCCAAGCCCACCGTCTCGGCCGCGCTGGCGACCCTGGAGCGGGCCGGACTGGCTCGCGAGGCCGGGCTGCTGGCCCCCGAGCGGGGCCGGGTCGCGGTGCTCTACGAGCCCGATCCGCGGGCCGGGCACGTGCTCGGGGTGGACATCGGGCGGGCCAGGCTGCGGGTCGCGGTGGCGGATCTGAACGGGCGGATCGTGGCCCGGCACGACGTGCCCAACCGCGGTCGCAGCGCCAACGCCGTGGCGGACGCGGTGGTGGCCGCCGCGCACGAGGCCACCGAGCGGGCCGGGCTGCGGCCGGGCGAGGTGGTGCACGCGGCGATCGGCTCACCGGGCGTCTGGGACGAGTCGCAGCGCCGGGTCCACTTCGCCGCCAACCTGCCCGGCTGGGGCCGGCGCGGGCTCTTCGAGCGGCTCGCGGCGGGGCTGGGCACCAGGATCAGCGTGCACAACGACGCCAACCTCGCCGCGCTCGGCGAGTACGCCGACGGTGCGGGCGCCGGCAGCAAGGTCTTCGTCTACCTGCTGATCGGCACCGGCCTGGGCATGGGCGTGGTGGTCGGCGGCGAGCTCCAGCCGGGGGCGAGCGGCGCGGCCGGCGAGATCGGGCTGCTGCCGCTGGCCGGCGGGCAGCAGACCCTGGAGGGCACGGCCGCGGCGGAGTCGGTGGTGCGTTCGGCGCGGGAGCTCGGCCTGCGCGGCACTCTGACGGCCAAGCGGGTCTTCGAGGCGGCCCGGTCCGGTGATCCGGCCGCGCGGGCCGCCGTGCTCCGCGAGGCCCAGCAACTCGCCTTCGCCGTCGCGGTGGTGGCCGCCGTGCTGGATCCGGACCTGGTGGTGCTCGGCGGCGGCCTCGGCAACGGGGCCGACCTGCTGATCGACCCGCTGGAGGAGGAGTTGCACCGCCTCACCCCGCTGCGACCGCGCCTGGCGGCGAGCCTGCTGGGCGATGAGGCGGTGCTGCGCGGTGCGCTGGCCACCGCCCTGCTGGACGCCCGCGCGGAGGTCTTCGAACGGCGGACGGCGGCGCTGGGGTAGCGGACGCTTCGGCCCGGTCCGGCGAGGTCGGCCGGACCGGGCCGCTATGGACGGGGCGTCAGGTGCCCACGGGCAGCTGTGCGTCGGCGTCGGCGCGGCGGAACTCCTCGCGGATCTCCTTGGGTCCGAACGGCCAGATCCGCTCGAACCTGGACCAGATCAGGAACGCCACCGCGCCCGCCGCGACCCAGGCCAGCGACCACTCGATCGGGTGGTAGCCGGGCGCGTTGCGGTCGGCGTAGCCGTAGATCACCACCCAGCCCAGGGCCGCGACCAGGCTCGGCAGGGGGTAGCGCCACATCTTGTACGGGCGGGGCAGGTCGGGCTGACGCTTGCGCAGCACGGTGACCGCGAGCACCTGGGCGAACGACTGGACGATCACCATCACCGTGGTGAGCAGGTTGATCAGGGTGTTCAGGTCGGTGTGCCGGCCGATCAGGAAGCCGATCGCGGTGACCACCCCCATGGTGAGCAGGCCCAGGGTGGGGAACTCGTACCTGCGGTGCAGCCGGGAGTACGAGCGGAAGAACACCCCGTCGCGCGCCGCGTCGAAAGGCACCCGGGAGCCGCCGAGCAGGCCGGTCAGCACCGAGGCGAAGGCGGTGACCAGGATCAGCACGGTGACCACGTCGGCGGCGGTCCTGCCCCAGGTGGCCTGCAGCACGGCGGAGGCGACCGAGGAGGAGGCGATCGAGTTCGGGTCGAGCATCTGGTGCCAGTCGAGCGCGCCGAGCACGCCGATCTGCAGCAGCAGGTAGATCACCATGATGCCGACGATGGAGTAGATGATCGAGCGCGGCATCACCCGCCCCGGATTCTTGATCTCGGCGCCCAGATAGGCGGTGGTGTTGTAGCCGAGGTAGTCGTAGATGCCGATGGTCAGACCGGCCGCGAAGCCGAGCCAGAAGTGACTGTGCGTCAGATCCACCGCGTGCGCGGGCCAGGTGAAGGCGCGGGACGGGGAGAAGTGGGTGTAGGAGGCGAGCAGCACGGCGCCGACGGCGGCCAGCATGACACCCCACATCACCGTGGTGAGCTTGGCGATGCGCTCGACCCGCCCCCAGAGCAGCAGGGTGACCAGCGCGATCATCGCCAGGCCCACCAGGTCGCCCTGGCTCTTGGTCATGTGCGGCCACAGGTAGGCGAGGTACTGGACGAAGCCGACCACGCCGGTGGACATGATCAGCGGTATGAAGAGCATCGCGGTCCAGACGAACAGGAACGGCATCAGCCGGCCCGTGCGGTACTGGAAGGCCTCGCGCAGGTAGACGTAACTGCCGCCGGAGCCGGGCAGCGAGGCGCCGAGCTCGGCCCAGACCAGGCCGTCGACCAGCGCCAGCAGCGCGCCGGCCAGCCAGCCGATGATCGCCTGCGGGCCACCGAACGCGGCGACCATCAGCGGGATCGTCACGAACGGACCGATCCCGCACATCTGGCTCATATTGATGGCGATGGCCTGGAACAGGCCGATCCGTCTGCTGAGTGTCGCGGACACGGGGGGACTCCAGGGGTGAGGGGCGGTGGGCGCGGGGGATGGGTGTCCATAAGTTAAGTTTCCTAACTAGAGCAGTCAAGAGCTGCGACGGAGCAGCACGCCACGAATGAAAGCCGCCTGCCCGGCGTGCTGCAGGTCTTCCGCGATCACGCTGACCAGCCGTACCCCGAGGGTCACCGGCGGAGTCCAGGCCTCGTCCACCACCTGGTCCAGTTGCTCGGCGGTCACCGTGCGGACGAAGCCCAGCGTCCGGCGGTGCACGGCGTCGTAGTAGCCGGTCAGCAGCCGGCGCGAGGTCACCTGGACCTGCGCCACCTCGGCGGAGCTCTGGCCGTAGCCGATCACCTGCGGTGGGAACGGGAGGTCGAACTTCTCCCGCCAGCCGTCCGCCGTCCAGACCTGCTCGTTGCCCATCAGCTCGGCCAGGTGGTCGTCCTGCACCCGGGTCAGATGCCAGACCAGCCAGGCCACCGAGTTCGCCTCCGGGTCCAGCCTGGCCGTCAACTGCTTCGGTGCCAGGCCCTGGACCGCCTCATGGACGGCCTCCTTGACCCGGTCGAAGGCGTCGACCAGCAGGTCCGCGCTGTCCATCCTTGTTCTCCTTCCGTACCGAACTGGCTGAACGCTGGTGCGCGGCGGGCCCGGAGCGGGCCGCGCCGCAGCTGTGACAGGCATCCCCGGGCCGGTCGCCGGACGATCGGGGCCGACCGGGTGAGGTCGGTGCGGCGGGTGCGGCCCGCGTGGATCCGCGAGGAGAGGATGACGGCGAGGGCGGCTGCCGGCGAGGCCGGACGGCCGGGGACGGGTGAGGAGGGCGTGGCGCAGGTGATCACCGTGCAGGGGCTGACGATCGCGTTTCTGGTCGCCCCCGAGGGCAACGAGCAGGGTGAACTCGCCGGGGCGTGGCAGGCGGTGCTGGAGGCGGGCGGCATGCCGCGGCTGCTCTCCACCCGGCCCGGCTGGGTGCAGGCCTACCGGCAGTTGGATCAGGCGGACACCTTCCGGGTCGATGGGGTGGTCGAGGAGAGCGACCTTGCTGACTGCGCCGCGCTGGTGCTGCCGGGCGGGGTGGTCGGCGTCGACCGACTGCGTTCCGTGCCCGCCGCGGTGGCCTTCGTCCGGGCCTGCTGCGAGGCGGGCAAGCCGGTGGCGGCGATCGGCCACGCGCCCTGGCTGCTGATCGAGGCCGGCATGGTGCGCGGGCGGACGCTGACCTCCTGGTCCACCCTGCGCACCGATCTGGAGAACGCCGGCGCGGCCTGGGTGGACGAGCAGGTGCGGACCTGCCCGGCGGGTCCGGGCCCGCTGATCACCAGCCGGAAGACCGCCGACCTGCCGCTCTTCACCGACGCCCTGGTCAGCGAGTGCGCCAGGTTGCGCGGCGGGCTCGGTCCCTGGAGCCGATGAGGCGCGTGGGCGGCGCGCGGCCCGGGCGGCCCACCGGTGCGGCCGACCGTCGCACCGGTGGCGCCTGTTGACGACGGGTCCTAGCGGGTCGCGGCGGCGAGGGCCTGTTCGATGGTGGCGATGTCGGCGGGGTGGCCCGGGTCCAGGTCGAGGCGGGACTTCGGATCCTTGAGGTAGGGCAGGCCGTAGGCCGGGGTGCCGGGCTGGAAGCGCCAGCTCGCGGAGAGCGGCCCGGCGTCCACCGCGAGATAGCCGAGGGCGTCGAGCAGGGCGACGGTCCGCTCCTTCGCCGCGGCGTCGTCGCCCGCGATCGGCAGGGCCGAGCGGTCGGGGGCGCCGGCGGGACGGGCCAGTGCCAGCAGGTGGCCGAAGAAGATGTTGTTGAAGACCTTGACCACCCGGGCGCCGGCCAGGTGCTCCTGGACCAGCTCACTGCTGCTGGCCTCGCCGGAGTCGAGCCGGGCGAAGTGTCCGTCCCGCTCGGGGTAGTAGTTGCCGGTGTCGAGCACGAGGCGGCCGACGAGCGGTGCGGCGGGGAGCTGGAAGGCGTTCTTCAGCGGGATCGTCACCACCACCCAGTCACCCGCCCCGGCCGCCTCGGCCGGGGTCGCGGCGCGGGCCCGCGGGCCCAGCTCGGCGACCAGGCCGGCCAGGGTCTCGGGGCCGCGCGAGTTGCTGAGCACCACGTCCAGACCCGCGTTGACCGCGAGCCGGGCCAGGGTGCCGCCGATGTTTCCACTGCCGATCAGTCCAAGAGTAGCCATACCGATGACAGTGCCCGGCCGGGCGGCAGAATTCCTGACGCGGCGTCATCTCACCCGAACGGAGCATCGGATGCGGTGCGGAGCAGCTCGGCGGCGCACGTCGCGACCCGCTCGGCGACCTGCCGCGCCTCGGCCTCGTCGGCGTAGCGGCCGCGCGGCCAGAAGAAACCGCGCAGCCCGTCCTTCGGGTTGCGCGGCACCACGTGCACGTGCAGGTGCGGTACCGACTGGCTGACCTGGTTGTTCGTCGCGACGAACGAGCCCTTGGCCGCCGTCGCCCGCTCGACGGCCTCGGTCAGCAGCCGGACCCGGGCGAAGAACGGGCCGACCAGCTCGGGCGGCAGGTCGGTGAGGGTCGGCACGTGCCGGATCGGCAGCACCAGCAGGTGGCCGGGGAAGAGCGGCCGGTGGTCCAGGAAGGCCAGCGCCACCTCGTCCCGGAAGGCCTGGTGGATCGGCGCGCCCCGGTCCGCCACCAGGGCGCAGAAACCGCAGTCCGGGCTCATCGGCTCAGTTCCCCCGGTTGACGTACTGGAAGACGAAGCCGCCGACCCCGGCGGCCGTGATCCCGACGCCGATCACCAGCAGCCAGACGCCGAAGACCACGCCGAGCGCCAGCACCGCCGCGCCGGCGGCGGTCAGCGGCGGGTACCAGCTGTGCGGCGGGAAGAAGTCGAGCGGACCGGTGGTCTCGGCCACCTCGACCGCGCGGCGGTCCTGGGCGCGCGGTCCGTGGCGCACCGACTGGACGAAGAAGAAGACGGCGATCAGCGCGGACATCAGGAAGGCCATCGCGAGGGCCGCCTTGCCGGCCGGTTCATGGGCGTACCAGTCGTAGATGCCACCGAGCACGCCGAAGAAGAGGGCGATGCCGGCGAACAGGTAGGCCTCGAACCTCATGGCCGCGGCTCCTCGGGCCGGTGCGGGTCCCTGGTGACCAGGTCGGTGTCCTCGCTGGTGCTGCCCGCGTGGTGCAGGTCGAAGGCCGGGCTGTCCGAGCGGATCCGGGGCAGCGCGTGGAAGTTGTGCCGGGGCGGCGGGCAGGAGGTGGCCCACTCCAGGGAGCGGCCCCAGCCCCAGGGGTCGTCGGACTCGACCCGTCGCCCGTACTTCGCGGTGTGCCAGACGTTGAAGAGGAACGGCAGCGTGGAGAGCCCCAGCAGGAAGGCGCCGCCGCTGGAGATCGCGTTCAGCGTGGTGTAGCCGTCGGCCGGCAGGTAGTCGGCGATCCGGCGCGGCATCCCCTCGGCGCCCAGCCAGTGCTGGACCAGGAAGGTCACCTGGAAGCCGACGAAGAGCAGCCCGAAGTGCAGCCGGCCGAGCCGCTCGTCCAGCCGCCGGCCGGTGAACTTGGGCCACCAGAAGTAGAAGCCGCCGAAGGTCGCGAAGACCACCGTGCCGAACAGCACGTAATGCATGTGCGCGACCACGAAGTACGAGTCCGAGACGTGGAAGTCGATCGGCGGCGCGGCCAGCAGCACCCCGGTGAGGCCGCCGAAGAGGAAGGTGGCCAGGAAGCCGATCGCCCAGAGCATCGGGGTCTCGAAGCTCAGCGAGCCCTGCCACATGGTGCCGACCCAGTTGAACATCTTCACCCCGGTCGGCACCGCGATCAGCAGCGAGGTGAGTGAGAAGAAGGGCAGCAGCACCTGCCCGGTGACGAACATGTGGTGGGCCCAGACCACGGCCGAGAGCCCCGCGATGGTGATGGTCGCCGCGACCAGCCCGAGATAGCCGAAGATCGGCTTCCGGCTGAAGACCGGGAGGATCTCGCTGATGATGCCGAAGAACGGCAGCGCGACGATGTACACCTCCGGGTGCCCGAAGAACCAGAACAGGTGCTGCCAGAGCAGCGCACCGCCGTTGGCGGCGTTGAAGACCTGCGCGCCGAGTCGGCGGTCGGCGAGCAGCGTCAGCAGGGCGGCGGTGAGCACGGGAAAGGCGAAGAGTGCGAGGACCGAGGTGAGGAGCGCGTTCCAGGTGAAGATCGGCATCCGGAACAGCGTCATCCCCGGTGCCCGCAGGCAGACGATCGTGGTGATGAAGTTGACCGACCCGAGGATCGTGCTGAGACCCGCCACCGCCAGTCCCGCCGCCCACAGGTCGGCGCCGGTGCCCGGGGAGAAGACCGCGCTGTTCAGCGGGGCGTAGGCGAACCAGCCGAACGAGGCGGCGCCGTCGGCGGTGAAGAAGCCGCTGAGCACCATCAGCCCGCCGAACAGGAACACCCAGTAGGTGAAGGCGTTCAGCCGTGGGAAGGCCACGTCCGGTGAACCGATCTGCAGCGGCATGATCCAGTTGGCGAAGCCGGTGAAGGTCGGGGTCGCGAAGAGCAGCAGCATGATCGTGCCGTGCATGGTGAAGAGCTGGTTGTACTGGGCGCTGGTGACGACCCGCGCGCCGGGCTGGGCCAGCTCGGCCCGCATCACCATCGCGAGCACCCCGCCGATCAGGAAGAACCCGAAGGAGGTGGCCAGGTAGAGGCTGCCGATCTCCTTGTGGTCGGTGGTGCTCAGCCAGCGCAGGACGGTGCTGCCGTGGCGCAGGCGGGTCGCGCTGCCGGGAGCGAGGTCCTGCTCCGGCTCCTCCACGACGGTCATCCGGCCTCCTGGGGCTTGGTGGGTCCGAGGGCCGCCCGACGGGCCCGGCGGGTCGGGTCGGGACCATGCTCGTCCCGGCCGCGGTACGCGGGGTGGTGCAGCGCCAGCGGGAGAGCGCGGTTAGCTCGGACGGCGGGCAGCGTGTGCCGGGGGCCACAGCCGGGCGGTTTTGCGGCGGAGGGTGAGCGGGCGGCTGCGCCGGGTGGCTGTTTGCGCGTGGCGTGCGCCACTTTCCGACCGCAGGTGACCTGGGTGCTTCGCCTGGAATCCAGTGGTTTGGGGTGAATTTCCTGGCCGGTTTCCGGGGGTAACGGCGTCTGGCCTGGGGCGATCCGGGTTTGGTTGATCGGGGTCCCGGGGGTGCGTAGGTTCGATCTCGACGCAGTGAGCGTCACCCGGGACCGCCCCGGGGCCCGTGGGTATCCCGGGCCGGGGCGCGGGCCGTGCGGGAGCCTTCCTCCGCTGGTTGTGGGGTGTGGTTCCGTGCGCGCGTTTGTCCGGGCACCAGCAACAGAGGAGATCCTTTGACTTTCCGCAACGAGAACACCGCCACCACCACGACCGAGAAGGCCGGCAAGCGCTCGCGGGTGCGGCTGGCGGTGCTGGGTGGGGCGCTCGCCGTCCTGCCGGTGGCGGGTCTCGTGACGGCGAACGCGGCCTCCGCCGCGTCGACGTCGACCTGGAACGCGGTGGCGCAGTGCGAGAGCACCGGGAACTGGTCGATCAACTCCGGTAACGGCTTCTCCGGCGGCCTGCAGTTCACCCCGAGCACCTGGGCCGCGTACGGCGGCACCCAGTACGCGCCGACCGCCGCCCAGGCGACGCAGGCGCAGCAGATCTCGGTGGCCGAGAAGGTCCTGGCGGACCAGGGCCCGGGTGCCTGGCCGGTCTGCTCGGTCAAGGCCGGCCTGACGGCCGGTGGCCCGGCGGCGCAGGTGGACACCACCAGCGGTTCGACCGCCACCTCCACCCCGGCCGTGGCGCCGGCGCAGCAGGCTGCTCCGCAGCAGCAGGCCGCCCCGGTCCAGCAGCAGGCCGCGCCGGTCCAGCAGCAGGCCGCGCCGAAGCAGCAGTCCGCCCCGAAGCAGTCCGCTCCGGTGCAGTCGGCTCCGGTGCAGAAGCAGGCCCCGGCGAACGCGGGCGGCAGCTACACCGTCAAGAGCGGTGACACGCTGAGCGCGATCGCGGCCTCGCACGGCACCACCGTGGCCAAGCTGTTCGGCGCCAACGCGCAGACCATCGGCGCCAACCCGGACGTCATCATGCCGGGCCAGGTCCTGAGCATCTGATGCAACGCCCGTGACACCTGTCGCGACGGCCGCCCCCTGTCCCATTCGGGACCGGGGGCGGCCGTGCTGCGTCGTCCGGGATGGTGCGCCGGCTCCCGCCAGCCGGCCTTGGCCGCCACCCGGCAGGAGGCCGGGTTGGCCACCGAGTAGCAGAGCCGGAGCCGGTGCAGGCCGAGTTCGTCCAGGGCCCACCGGCTGACGCGCCTGCTGGCTTCGACCACGACACCGCCGCCGCGCGCCGGGGGCAGCACCAGTAGACGATGACGGGGCCCGACGGCGGGGACCGGGTGGCTCATCGGTAGGCTCCGACGCCATGCCGATGAACTGGTCCGGTACGCCGGTGAACGATTCGGGTCAACTCCTCGCGGAGCTGGCCCACTCCACTGCCCGGGTCCTCGCCGCCGTGGCGGCGCTGGACGACACGGCGGTCCGCGCGCCGTCCACGCTGGCCGGGTGGAGTCGCGCCCAGGTCATCACTCACCTGACCGGCGCCGCCGAGGCGTACCTGCGGCTGCTGGCGTTGGCCCGCACCGGAGTTGAGCCCGCGCCACGGGTCGATGCCGCGACGTCGGCCGACGTCGTGCGGCAGGAGGCGGCGCGGCCCGCCGCCGAACTCGTCGCCGGGTTGCGGGATCGGTTGGAGCGCTTGGCGGATGCCACCGCGGCGATGCCCGCCGAACGGTGGGACACCCTGGTCACGGCGCTCGCGGGCTGGCGGCACCCGGCCTGGTTCACCCTGTACCGGTGCTGGCGCGAACTGGAGACCCACCACGTCGACCTCGATGTCGGCTACCGGCCGGTCGACTGGCCCGAGGCATACGTGGCGTGGGCGCTGCCGGAGACGCTCGCCGCCCTGACCGCCCGCGCGTTCCCGCTCGCCCGGGTGACAGCCGTCGACCTCGGCCGTGGCTGGACCGTCGCGGAGACCGGGCCGGTGGTGAGCGGTGAGGGCCACGCGCTGCTCGGCTGGCTCAGCGGGCGTCTGGACGGTGCGGCACTGACCTCGGACGCGCCGTTGCCGCAGCCCCCGACCTGGCCGCAGCCGCCGTTCCCCGGCTGGAACTGACGCTGCGTCAGGGAGAGTTGCCCGGACGGAGCGAAACCCCGGCCTTCCCGTGGCCGGGGTTCGCCGCTCGGGTCGCTCAGATCGACTGCCAGGCCGGCTTGGCCGCGTAGGTGGCGCGGAAGTAGTCGGCCAGCTTGAGCCGGGTGGCCGCCGCCTCGTCCACCACCACGGTGGCGTGCGGGTGCAGCTGCAGCGCGGAGGCGGGGACCAGCGCGGAGAGCGGGCCTTCGACGGCCTGCGCGACGGCCTCGGCCTTGGCCTCGCCGGTGGCCAGCAGCACCAGGTGGCGGGCCTCCAGGATGGTGCCGATGCCCTGGGTGATCACGTGGTGCGGGACCTCGTCGAGGCTGTCGAAGAAGCGGGCGTTGTCGACCCGGGTCTGCTCGGTGAGCGTCTTGATCCGGGTCCGCGAGGCCAGCGAGGAGCACGGCTCGTTGAAGCCGATGTGCCCGTCGGTGCCGATCCCGAGCAGCTGCAGGTCCACGCCGCCGGCCGCGGCGAGCTGCTGGTCGTAGGCCGTGGCGGCGGCCGCGATGTCCTCGGCGGAGCCGTCGGGGCCCAGGAAGGCGTCCTCCGTGATGCCCAGGGGCTCGAGCACCTCTCGCAGCACGACCGAGCGGTAGGACTCGGGGTGCCCCTTGGGCAGGCCGACGTATTCGTCGAGCTGGCAGATCCGGGCGCGTGACACGTCCAGCGTTCCGCCCTGCACCCGAGTGGCCAGGGCCTGGTAGATCGGCAGCGGCGTCGACCCGGTGGCCACGCCGACCAGCGCGTCGGGCTTGCCGGTGAGCAGCTCCGCGATCGCCGTGGCGATCAGCTCACCGCCCGCGGCGGCGTCGGGAACGATCACAATCTCCATCTTGACCAACCGTCCGAATGCGTGTATGTAGTGGTCTAGACCAATCTCCAGGAGTTTATCGCAGTTCGCGGGCGGTTCGAAAGTCCGGGCGAGTGGCGCGTGCGGGCGCCGTCAGGTCGGCTTCCGCCTGGGGGTGACTTGAAGAATTCTTCAAGTTCGGAGAAGCTGGCGCCCGACGCGACACAGGACGGGAGGAGGACGGGCATGCCGGTTCCGCTCTACCAGGCCAAGGCGGAGTTCTTCCGCACCCTCGGCCACCCGGCCAGGATCCGGGTCCTCGAGCTGCTCCAGGACGGGCCGCGCCCGGTGCGCGAGCTGCTCGCCGCGATCGAGATCGAGCCGTCCAGCCTCTCCCAGCAGCTCAGCGTGCTGCGCCGGAGCAACCTGGTGACCGCCACCCGCGAGGGCAACACCGTGGTCTACGCGCTGAGCACTCCCGACGTGGCCGACCTGCTGCGAGCGGCGCGGCGGATCCTGACCGAGATGATCGCCGACCAGGAGCAGCTGCTGGTGCAGCTGCGCGCGGGGGTCGGCCAGCCGAAGGAGCGAGTCCGGTGACGACCGATCCGGCGAACGGGATGACTGTGCCGACCGGGACGGCTCCGGCCGACGGGACGGGCCCGACGGACGGGACGAGCCCGTTGAACGAGACCATCCGGGACGAGAACAGCAAGCGCAGGGCGGCACTGGTCCGGGCCGGTATCTACATCGCCGGGACGCACTTCTTCGCGTTCTTCGTCATGCTGCTCTTCTTCCTGGGCAGCCACCGTCACTGACCGCGCCGCGACTGCCCGGGTCGAGCCGCTCTCAAGCCGCTCCCCGCCGGGGCTCAGGGGACTGCAGCAGCGCGCGCACCTCGTCCGGGGTCGCGCCGGCGTAGAAGTGGGCGAAGACCACCCGCCCCGAGGAGCTCATCGGAGTGGCGGCACCGATCCAGAGCGAGCCGAAGCCGTAGCGGCCGTGGATCAGCGGCCGGATCTCGCCGTCCGGACCGGTCCGTCCGGCCAGCCGCAGCGGGCCGCCCACGGTCCGCTCGGTCCACTGCGCCAGCTCCATCAGCTCCGGCTGGTCCGGGAACTCCTCCAGCAGGCTGTCCAACTGCGGTACGACCCTGCGCACCCAGTAGCGGTCGTGCTCGGGCAGCTGGGCGCGCCCCTCCCAGACCATCCACTTGAACATGTTCTCGGGCACTCGCCGCCCGGTGAACGCGTCCGCGAACGCGTCGTTGTAGGCGATCACCCGCCAGGCGGCGTCGACCGCGTAGGCGATCGGTCCGACCAGTTCCTTGCCCGGCGCGTGCTCGGTGATCTGCGCAACGGTGCTGCGCACGAAGCCGGCCCAGGTCGAGTCGGCGTTCGCTGGTGCCGCGCCGATCTGCGGTTCCTCCGAAAGCGTCATGAGCACGATTGTGCCCCGAGCCCTGCTCGCCCGACCAGGGAGGTCCGACCAGGGAGTCTTCGCACGCCCCGGAGCGAGCACGCGACGGGTGCGCCGGGCGACCGGAACGCGCACGCCCGCAAACCCGGTTGACGCCTCCGCTCCCGAACCGGCTTCCTGCTGCGGTGTCCAACTCCGACAGCTCCCCGAACCCGCAGGCCGGCGCGCTCCGCATCGAACAGGTCGACGGCGAGCCCTGGCTCGAAGACTGGCAGTACGTCCACAATCTGATCATCCCCACCGACCCCCTGACGCTGGACGAGGTGCGCGAGCGCAGCCGGCGCAACCGGCTCGAGGTGGCGTACCTCGGCGAGCTCCTGGTGGGCTGCTCCACGGTCCGGCCGCCCGCACCGGATACGGCGACCGGTGAGCAGGCCACGGCCACCGTCATCGCCCGGGTGCTGCCCGCCCACCGCGGGCAGGGGATCGGCGAGGAGCTCTACACGCGCGGACTGGCCCACGCGCGACAGCTCGGCGCCGCCGCTGTCGAAACGGTCGTCCTGGAGTCGAACACCGCCGGACTGCGGTTCGCGGAACGCCACGGGTTCGTCGAGGTGGAGCGCTACCTGCTGCCCGGCGACAGCATCCGCTACGTCGACCTCCGGCTGGCCTGAGGCCGGAACGGCGAACCCCTTTCTCCCACAGCTCCCTGACGAGTCATTGACAACACGGGGCGGATGCGGTGGCCTGAACACCTCAACTGCTCCGCTGTCTCATCTGGGAGGGGAACCGCCGTGCCCGTGTCCGCCCGTCTGCGACTCGTGGCCGCCACCGCAGGGGCCTTCGCGCTCGCCCTGCTGCCGACGGTCAGTCAGTCCGCCGCCACCGCCGACCAGGCCGCCGCCGCGCAGTCCGTCCGGCTCGCCCCGGCGGCCGGGCCCGCCGTGCACCCGCTGCGGCACGCCGTCCCGGCCGACGACCCGGTGCTCGGTGCGCCGCTGTCCACCAGCGCGTGCGTCACCCAGCTGCACCGCGCCTGCTACTCGCCGCTCCAGTACCGCACCGCCTACGACCTCAACCCGCTCTACCAGCACGGGATCACCGGCCAGGGGCGGACCATCGTGATCGTCGACTCGTTCGGCTCGCCGACCATCCAGCACGACCTGGACACCTGGTCGGCGCACTGGGGCATCCCCAGCAGCAAGGTGGACGTGGTGCAGTGGGGGCAGGTCCCGCCCTTCGACCCGAAGAACGCCGACATGGACGGCTGGGCCAGCGAGAGCACCTTGGACGTGGAGGCCGCCCACGCGGTGGCGCCCGGCGCGAAGATCGTGCTGCTGGAGACCGGCGTCTCGGAGACCGAGGGCCCGGTCGGCGTCCCCGAGATGATGAACGGCATCAACCACCTGGTCAACACCGGCCAGGCGGACGTGGTGTCGATGAGCTGGGCGACCAGCGAGGGGATGTTCCCCGGGTTCGCGCAGGGCGACTACACCAGCCTGACCACGCTGCGCTACGCCTTCACCAACGCCGCTAAGCACGGCGTCACGCTGACCGCCAGCTCCGGCGACGGCGGTGGCGACTCGACCAAGCTGGACGCCGCCTGGCCGGCCGGCGACCCGCTGGTCACCGCGGTCGGCGGCACCGAGCTGTACCTCGACGACCAGGGCAACCGGACCGCGCCCGACGCCGCCTGGTCGGGCAGCGGCGGCGAGCTGTCCAAGGTCTTCGCCCGCCCGAGCTACCAGAACCCGGTCAGCTCGGTGGTCGGCGACCACCGGGGCACCCCGGACGTCAGCATGGCGGGCTCGCCCAACGGCGCACTGTGGCTGTACTCCAGCTTCGACCCGGCCAACACCGGCTGGACGGCGGACGGCGCCGGCACCAGCGAGTCCTCCCCGCTCTTCGCCGGGGTCGTCGCGCTGGCCGACCAGGCCGCCGGCCACCGCCTCGGTGTGATCGACCAGGACCTGTACCGCCTCTACAGCCGCCACTCGGCCGGCATCGTCGACGTCACCACCGGCTCGACCGGCCCGAGCGGCTACACCGCGGGCCCCGGCTACGACCAGGCGACCGGCGTCGGCACGGTGGACGTGGCCAAGCTGGTGCGGGCGCTCGCCCACCAGCACTGACGCGATCCGCCACAGCGCACGAGGGCGGGGCCACCGCACCGGTGGCCCCGCCCTCGCGCCCAGTCGCGCCGACTCCCCACCCGTTCCCGACGCATCGTCAGCGTTCCGCGACGAAGAGCGTCTGCAGCACCCGGCCGCAGTCGCCCAACTCGTCGTCCAGCCGCCCCAGGGCCAGGCCCGAGCCCGCCGGGCTGGCCGTGGTCGCCGCGCTCAGGCAGAGCCACTCGCCGACCGGATCGCGGTGCAGGGCCAGCGTGACATCGGTGTTGATCACCTGTTGGCGGACGTGGTCGAGTTCGAAAGCCACCGCCCAGTTGCTGTCGGCCAGCGTCAGCGCCCGGGTCAGCGGTGTGTCCGCCTCGCACGCCACCAGCGGCACCCGCTGGCGGGCCCAGGCCGTCCCGGGCCCGAGCCGGTCGAAATCGGACCCCGCCGGCCAGCGCCACTCCATCGCGGAGACGTAGCCGTCGAGGTTGGCGCCGCGCAGCGTGTGCGGCGGCTGCGGTCCGGGCAGCGGCGGTGGGGTGGGCTCCGGGCGCAGGGTGGGCGTGTCCGCCGGACTGGCCGTCACCCGCCAGGCCCGGGCCAGCATCACGACCTGGCCGTGCGCCGTGATCTCGCCCTCCAGCAGCTCGCTGCGCGCACCCGCCCGGACCGTGCGCACCTCGACGGTCAGCTCGTCCACCGGCACCGGACGCGGGATGTCCAGCGTCACCCGGGCGATCCGGAACCCCTCGCGCGGCTGGTGCCGCTGCAGCGCCCGGCCCAGCAGCGCGGACGGCGGCCCGGCGTGCTGCGCCTTCGGGCTCCACGGCCCTGCCGTGTGCCGGGTGCTCTCGAACCGGCCCCCGCCCAGGTCCCGGTAGAAGGCGTCGGGCACGCCCGAAAACCCGGTCGTCGTCATCTCGTCCAGCCCTCTCGGCACTTGCTCGGATCTGCCTCTCGCGGCACGACGATAGGCGATCGCCGGGCGGCGTGGACGAGTAGTCCCGGCGGAGCCCTGCCGGACCGGTCCCGCTGCCCGTTCGGCGGACGGCCGGTGTGCGCCGAACGGGGCCGCCGTGCGCGTTTCGGCGATCGGCCGCAGCTCGCCGGTCCTAGCGTGGCGGTGTCCATTCGGGTGTTGCTGTGGGTGAGAGGCGTGACCGAAATGCTGCGCAGACTGGTGATGGTCGTGGGAACCTGCTGCGCCGCCGGCGCACTGCTGGGCGCCGCGCCGACCGTGCCGCTGTTCGACCGGGCCCACCTCGAGGTGGTGCAGGAGGATCCCGACCCCACCCCGGCGGGCGGTCAGACCGTGGTCCGCGCGACCGCTGCCAACACCGGCCCGGGGGTGGCCGGGAAGTTCACCGTGACCGTCACGGTGCCCGACGGCGCCACGCTCCAGCAGCCGAGCTTTCCGCAGGACTGCACCGTGACGCCCGACGGGCACAGCGTGAGCTGCCCCTTCCGCGCGGGGCTCCAGGCGGACCAGACGGCCACCGCCAGCGTGCCGGTGCAGCTCGACCCGAGTGCCTCCGGCACCCTGACCGGTCAGGTGGCCGTCAGCAGCGCCGATGACCCGGACTCGACGAACCACACGGCCTCGTTCGCGATCCAGGTCACCGGCTGACCGCGCGAACTGCTACCGGAACACCCGTACGTAGTCCGAGTCGAAGCTGATCGGGGCGGTGCCGACCGGGCCCGGGTGGAATGACCCGGAGCAGATCGACAGGTTGAGGATCAGGTAGGCCGTCCAGTTCGCGCCGACGCCCTTGTGGTCCTCGAAGACGTCCACGCCGTTGACGTACCAGCCCACCGAGTCCGCGCCGTAGTGGGTGCCGATGGTCACCCACTGGCCCGGCTGCACCGCGTCCTTGTTGTTCCAGTACTTCTGCGCGGGCTTGACGTGGTTGGTCAGCTCCAGCAGGTTCGGGTTGTCCGGGTGGTACTCGAAGGAGTCGATCTCGTTGCCGCCGTTGCGCCAGGTCCACAGGGCCGGCCAGGCGCCGAGGTCCTTGGGCAGCCGGACCCGGGTCTCGGCGTAGTCGCCGGTCTTGACCTTGAAGTTCTCGGCCGTGTTCTCCGTGGTGATCAGGCCGGTGTCCCAGGCCTTGCGACCGCTGCCCGGCAGGCTGAAGCCGCTCGGCTTCGCGGTGAGGGTGGCCACGCCGTTCGCCACCTTGACGCCGTTCGGGTCGATCCGGTCCAGCTTGTCGTCATCCGGGTTGTGGTTGCCGAACCGGTAGGCGCTGCTGTTGACCTTGTTCCACTTGGCGGGGGAGAGCGGGGCGTTGAACTCGTCCGACCAGATCAGACTGGCGCCCGGGATCGGCGAGGTGATCACGGGCGCCGTGCCACTGACCACCAGGGTCTGTTCGGGGAGGTTGCGCCAGGTGCCGGCCTGGTCCTGGTAGAAGCCGAAGATGCGGTAGGTGCCGGCGGGGAAGCTGCGGGCGCCGGTGGTGAGGGTCAGCCCGCTGGGGCAGATCTGGGTGCTGCCGAGGCCGCCGGGGAAGTCGAGGTTGTCGCCGGCCTCGTTCCGCACGCCGATGCCGACCGCCTTGGCGGTGAAGCAGACGTTCGAGTGGACGGTCAGCTGCCCGGTCACCGGTGTGTCAGCGGTGGCGGTGGTGGGGGTGAGCTTGTCCCGGGTCACCACCGGGGTGGGGGTGCTGACGGTCAGGGTCTGTTCGGGGAGGTTGCGCCAGGTGCCGGCCTGGTCCTGGTAGAAGCCGAAGATGCGGTAGGTGCCGGCGGGGAAGCTGCGGGCGCCGGTGGTGAGGGTCAGGCCGCTCGGGCAGATCTGGGTGTTGCTCAGGCTGCCCGGGAAGTCGAGGTTGTTGTCCTTGGCGTCGCGCACGCCGACCCCGAGCGTCTTGACGGTGAAGCAGGAGCTCGAACGGACCGTCAGCTGCGCGGTGACGGGGGAGTCGGGCAGGGCGCTGGTGGGGGTCAGCCGGTCCTGGAAGACCTGGGGGGTCGCTCGGGTCCCGGCGTACGCGGGGCCGGCGGCCAGGGCGACCAGGAGAGCCAGGGCACCGGCGCTCGTGCTGGTGCGGGCGGGGTGGGAAGTGAGAGGCAGCACGGGCAGCTCCATGACGCCTACACGGAGCATGCCGGGTGTCCGGGCCGGGCCGGGACCGGGAGTGGTCCCGTGCCCCGGTGGTCACGCCGCGACCCGAGGTCTCCGCGCTCCTGCCTGTCTGCGGTGAGCCGGGGCCGCCGGCGGGCAGGCAGGAGGTGGCAGCCCGACGGATCGTCCCGCCAGAGGCGGGCAAAACGTACGTTAAGCACCCATATGGTCACTCACAACTCGCGTCTGGCCGCACCGTTGGCCCCGTCGGTCCGGTCACCAGGACGGTCGGGTCCCGCCGGCCGTACGGGCCCAGCGGTCGGCGAGCAGGCCGAACAGCAGGTCGTCGGTCCACTCGCCCTTGAGCCAGGTGTACTCCGGACGTCGTCCCTCCACCAGGAAGCCGACCCGCTCGAGCAGCCGGGCGGAGCTGCGGTTGCGCGTATCGCACTCCGCCGAGACCCGGTGCAGGCCGCGCTGCTCGAAGAGCTCGCGCAGCACCGCCCGCACCGCCTCGGCGGCGTATCCGTGCCCCTGGTGCTCGGGAGCCAGCGAGAACCCCAGCTCGGCCTGGAGCAGGTTCTCGTGCAGGCACACGCCGAGGTCGCCGATCAGCCGGCCGTCCGCGCGCAGCTCGATCGCGTACTGGAACCAGCCCGGCTGCCCGGGGTCGCCCGCGGCGAAGCCCCGGACCAGCTCGGTGGCCTGGGCCGGCGTCACCGGCGCGGTCCAGCCCTGGTACCGCGCGACGGTCGGGTCGGAGCGGTAGGCGGCCAGTGCGGGGGCGTCCTCGGGGCGGAACCGGCGCAGGTCGAGCCGTGGGGTCTGGAGCAGCATGGAGCAGAGCCTGCCACTCACCGACCCGGGTCGGCCGCTGATTTTTCCGCCGCACGCTCAACCGGCCGGGTACCGCCCGGTTCGACGGAACTGATCGGCCGCTACTTCTCCTCCCGCGATCGGGCCCGGGCCGCTCGCCGCAGCGTGTCGAGCTGGTCCACCAGCCCGCGCCGGGCGGCCGGGACCAGGTCCGCACGGGCCAGGCAGGCCTCAGCCGCCCGGACGGTCCGCTCGGTGGCCGCGAAGACGGGGAAGCCGTGGTGGGTGAGCACCCGGGCCATCGCCGGGCCGCGCGCCGCGGTGGCGGCGGCCACCTCGTCGAAGTAGCGCAGCGTCAGGTCGCCCAGCAGCTCGGCCTGCTCCGACTGCCAGAGGCCCTCGGCCGTGGCGCCGGCCAGGTAGGCGGAGAGCTCGCCGTGGAAGAGCGCGTGCCAGGCGGCCTCCTTCGCGGCGAGCTGCGGCCGGGCCGCGCGGCAGCGGGCCGCGCCCTCCTCGCTGGTGGCGCTCGGGTCGCGGGCCAGCTCGGCGGCGATCTCCGGCTCCTCCAGCGCGCCGAGCACGCTGAGCCGCAGCAGCAGCCGCCAGCGCAGGTCGGGGTCGAGCACCGGGCCGCCGGGGACGGTGCCGGCCGTCAGCCACTGGCGCAGCTCGGCGGTCTCTCCCGTGGTTGCGGTGGCGAGCAGGCCGCGCACGGCGACCAGCCGCAGGCCGCTGTCCTGCGCCTGGCCCTCGGTGCGGTGCAGCAGCGCGCGGTAGACGCCCGCCAGCACGGCGAGTCCCTGCGGGCGGCGGGCGGGCGGCAGGTAGCGATCGACCACGAAGTCGTGGGCGAAGGTGAGCACGGCCTGGATCAGGTGGACCGAGGTCTCGCCGGGCAGGTGGTCGGCGACCAGCTCCAGGTACTGGCTCGGCGTCAACTCGCCGTCCCTGGCCTGGTCCCGGGCCGAGGTCCAGAGCACGGACCGGGCCAGCTCCTCGGGGACGGTGCCCAGCGACTCCCGCACGCAGCGCCAGGACCGGTCGTCCAGGCGGACCTTGACGTAGTCGAGGTCGGTGTCGTTCACCACGGTCAGGTCGGCGGTGCGGACCCGCGCCCCGTCACCCGAGGCGGACAGCTCCAGCGGCTCGCGCGATTCCAGCGTCAACTCGCCGTCCGCGCCGCGCCGGTAGTGCCCGATGCTGACCAGGTGCGGTCGCAGCTGGCCGTCGGCGGAGTCGTGCCGCAACTGCTCGCCGTCCAGCCGCAGCGTGTCCACGCCGGTGGTGCGCAGCCACCGCTCGGCCCAGCCGTGCACGTCCCGGCCGCTGCTGGCGGCGAGCGCCCGCAGCAGGTCGTCCAGCGTGGCGTTGCCGAAGGCGTACTGCTCGAAGTACTGGTTGACGCCGGCCAGGAACTGCTCCTCGCCCAGCCAGGCGACCAACTGGCGCAGCGCGCAGGCGCCCTTGGCGTAGGAGATGCCGTCGAAGTTCTGCAGTGCCTGCGCGGTGTCGGTGACCCCCTCGGCGGCCACCGGGTGGGTGGAGGGGCGCTGGTCGGCGTCGTAGCCCCAGGTCTTGCGGGCGGCCCCGAAGCCGGTCCAGGCGCTGGAGAAGCGGGTGGACTCGGCGGCGACGGTGTAGCCCATGTACTCGGCGAAGGACTCGTTCAGCCACAGGTCGTCCCACCACTTCATGGTGACCAGGTCGCCGAACCACATGTGCGCCATCTCGTGGGCGATCACCATGGCGCGTTCCTCGCGCTCGGTGTCGGCCACGGCGGACCGGAAGAGGTACTCGTCGCGCAGCGTCACGCAGCCCGGGTTCTCCATCGCGCCGGCGTTGAACTCGGGGACGAAGCACTGGTCGTAGCTGTCGAAGGGGTAGCGGGTGCGGAAGATCCGGTGGTAGTGGTCGAAGCCCTGCCGGGTGACCTCGAGGATCTCCGGCGCCTCCGCGTCCAGGTGGGCGGCCAGCGAGCGGCGGCAGTGCAGGCCGAGCGGGATGCCGTCGTGCTCGGCGTGCAGCGAGTGGAGCGGGCCGGCCACCAGGGAGACCAGGTAGCTGCTGATCCGTCGGGTGGGCGCGAAGGTCCAGCGGCCGGCCTCGCCCGAGGTGGTGAGGCTGTTGCTCACCACGGTCCACTCCGGCGGGGCGGTGACCGACAGGGTGTGGACCGCCTTGAGGTCGGGCTGGTCGAAGGAGGCGAAGACCCGGGGGCCGTCGTCCAGGAAGGACTGGGTGTAGAGGTACTCCTCGCCGTCGGCCGGGTCGGTGTACCGGTGCATGCCCTCGCCGGTGTGCGAGTAGGCCATGTCCGCCTCGACGGTCAGCTCGTTCTCCGCCGCCAGCCCGGTCAGCGGGAACCGGCCCGCCGCCAGCGCCGTGACGTCCAACTCGGTGCCGTTGAGCAGCACGCGCAGCAGCCGGGCCGGCTTGACGTCCACGAAGGTCGCCGATCCCGGCTCGGCGCAGGCGAAGCGGATCACCGTGGTGGAGCCGAACACCTCGGCGCCCCGGGTGAGGTCGAGGTCGATGGTGGTGGTGCGGACGTCGATCAGGCGGTGGCGCTCGACGGCTTCGGCGCGCGTCAGTACGGAGGTCGCAGACATGGGGATCATGCTGCCTTATCCGCGCCGCCACCCGGGGGGCTATGGCGGATCAGGGTGGGACGGACACGATGAGTCCATGCTGCTGACACTGACCGGCGGGGCCGGCGCCGGAAAGACCACCCTGGCCACCGCGCTGGCCGCCACTGCCGACGGGCGCACCGTGCGACTGCTGCACGGTGACGACTACTACGTCACCGATCGGGAGCAGGGGGTCTGGGCCCGCGACGAGGGCGGGACCTGGCGGCTGGACGTCGGCGATCCGCGCTCGATCGACGCCGAGCGTCTGGCGCTGGAGGTCGACGCAGCGCTGGCCGGGGCGGCGGTGGTCGTGCTGGAGGGGCTCTTCGCCGAGCGGGTCGTCCCGCGCACACCCGGCGCCCGGTTCGACGTCTTCGTCGACCTGCCGGCCGATCTGCGGCTGGCCCGGAAGATCCAGCGCAAGGTGCTGCGCGAGGGGTTCCCGCTGGAAGTCCTGCTGCGCAACTACCTGGAGCACCGCCGCGCCGCCCACGAGCGCCACATCGAGCCCGCCCGGCACCGCGCCGACCTGGTGGTGGACGGCGCGTGGGCACCGGAACCGCTGGCCCGGCAGATCTGGTCGGCGCTCGCGCCGGCGTGCGGAGAGGCGCTTGACCGAGTCACTGGTTAGGCGCCATATTACTTTCATGAGTCAGCATGCCGATGATCCTGCCGCCCAGCCGACGCTGGATCAGGCCCGGCATCAGATCCAGCGCTACGGCCTGGCGGCCGATCCGCAGGCGGTGCTGGTCGCGGTGCGGCTGATGGCCGCCGGCGCCCGGCTCGGGCAGGCGGCCGAGGCGCACTTCGGCCGGTTCGGGCTCTCCGCCGGGCGCTACCGGCTGCTGGCCGACCTGGAGGACCACGGCGGCGAGAAGTCGCCGTCCCAGCTCGCGGCCGGGCTCGGGGTCTCCCGGGCCACGGTGACCGGCCTGGTGGACGGCCTTGAACGGGAGGGGCTGGTGGCACGGCGGTCCTCCCGGGAGGACGGGCGGGCCACCGTCGTGGTGCTGACGGCGCGTGGGGCCGAGCGGCTGCGGGAGATGGCGCCGGAGCACTTCGAGCGGCTGCAGGCGATGGTCGGCGCGCTGACCGAGGCCGAGTGCGGCCAGTTCCTCGAGCTGCTGGGCCGGATCGTGCGAGGGATCGGCGCGCTGACCGAGGAGTAGTCGGGTCGGACCTTGTGCCCCGCGGTTCTGCGGGGCTTTTCCGCGGCGTAATAGTTAGGCACCTAATTATAAATCCGGAGGTTACGCATGCGCCAACAGGACGAGCGGACGAGCCGTCGTCGCTCCGGCGGACCGGTACGTCGAGCTGGCGCCGGATCAGCTGCGCGCCCAGCTGGTCTCGCGGGGCGGGCTGCCCGGTTGGCTGGTCGACCACGTGGCGGAGATCCAGCAGCTCGCGGTGGCCAGGACCGAGCGGCCGACCGACACGGTCGCCCGCCTGCTCGGACGGGATCCGCGCGGCCTGGAGGCCTTCCTGGCCGAGCGCCTCGACCTGTTCCGCTGAGCCCTGTTCCGCTGAGCCCTGTTCTGCTGGGCCCGAGCGCCCCGGGGACCGTCTAGCCCGAGCGGGTGGACGGCCCCCGGGAGCTCGGGTGTCGGTCCCGCCGGTGCTGTTCGAGCAGGCGACCCTCGTCCGCAAGGAACGAGGAGAGCACACCATGAAGATCCCGCACCATCCCCGGTCGAGCGCGCGTCGGCGGGCCCCGGCGCTGCTGCTCGCCGCGCTGGCCGTCGTCGCCGTCACCGGCTGTTCGAGCAGCTCGAGCAGCTCGACCCCCAAGGCGGCGGCCACCACCCCACCCGCCAGTGCCCCGGTCGGCGCTCCGAGCGCCGGAACCTCCGCGACGGGCTCCGCCGCCGCCTCCGCGAGCACCGGCACGAGCGTCACCGTCACTGAGAAGGAGTACTCGATCACCCCCTCGCAGACCCAGCTCGCGCCGGGTACGTACACCTTCGTCGCGGAGAACACCGGAACCGTCGTGCACGCCCTGGAGATCGCGGGGCCGGGGGTGAGCGCCACCCGGACCGACTCGATCCCGCCCGGCCAGCAGGCGAAGCTCACCGTCACCCTCCAGCCGGGCAGCTACGAGCTCTGGTGCCCGATCGACAGCCACAAGGCGCTCGGCATGGACACCCACATCCAGGTCGCCGGTAGCAGCTCCTGATCGCCCGATCGGCGGCAGTGACGCGCCGCTGTTCGGGGTACCGTCGCGGCCCTTCGTCCGGCCGAGGGGCGCATGGGGCTGCTATGAAGAAGCCTGAGCCCGTTTTGTCGGTCTCATCCCTTTTCTGAGGAGGCATCCTCATGGGTGCTACAGCATCGGCCGCGACCGAAGAAGGTCGCGGTGCATCCCAGGGCGGCGAGGAGCCGCTGGTACACATCCTCTGGATCAACGCCGGTCTCAGCTGCGACGGTGACTCCGTCTCGCTGACCGCCGCCATGCAGCCGAGCATCGAGGAGATCGTCACCGGCGCGCTCCCGGGGCTGCCGAAGATCGCGGTGCACTGGCCGCTGATCGACTTCGAGTGCGGGCCCGTGCAGGGCGCGGACAACTTCATCGAGTGGTTCTTCAAGGCTGACCGAGGTGAACTCGAGCCCTTCGTCCTGGTGGTCGAGGGCTCGATCCCGAACGAGTCGATCAAGAAGGAGGGCTACTGGTGCGGCTTCGGCGACGATCCGACCACCGGTCAGCCCATCACCACCAGTGAGTGGTTGGACCGTCTCGCGTCCAAGGCCACGGCCGTGGTCGCGATCGGCACCTGCGCCACCTACGGCGGCATCCACGCGATGGCCGGCAACCCGACCGGTGCGATGGGCGTGCCCGACTACCTCGGCTGGGAGTGGAAGTCGAAGGCCGGGCTGCCGATCGTCTGCGTGCCGGGCTGCCCGATCCAGCCGGACAACTTCTCCGAGACGCTGACCTACCTGCTCTACCAGTTGGCCGGCTCCGCGCCGATGATCCCGCTGGACGACAAGCTCCGTCCCACCTGGCTGTTCGGCGCGACCGTGCACGAGGGCTGCGACCGCGGTGGCTACTACGAGCAGGGCCAGTTCGCCAGCGAGTACGGGCGGCCCGAGTGCCTGGTCCGGCTCGGCTGCTGGGGCCCGGTGGTCAAGTGCAACGTCACCAAGCGCGGGTGGATCAACGGTGTCGGCGGCTGCCCCAACGTGGGCGGCATCTGCATCGCCTGCACCATGCCGGGCTTCCCGGACAAGTTCATGCCGTTCATGGACCCGCCGCCCGGCTCGCACATCTCGTCGGGCGCCAGTGCGGCGTACGGCAAGGTGATCCGCCGGCTGCGCTCGATCACCGCGCAGACGCTGGACAAGGAGCCCAAGTGGCGGCACTCCGGCGGCCGGCTGACCACCGGTTACCGCCCGCCGTGGTGACCCGCTGAACCGTGGCGGGCCGCACGCCCCACGCGTGCGGCCCGCCGCTGCGTCCCCCCACCCCGCGAGCACATCCCGTGAGCAGGGCTCCGCGCGAGCTGATCGTGCGCACCGGCCCCGCGAGCAGAGCAGAAGGGCACGACAGAGACGATGGCACCGACGACGAAGGCGGCCGGCGACGGCAGCGGCCTGGTGGAGATGTCCTGGGACCCGATCACCCGGATCGTGGGCAGCCTGGGCATCCACACGAAGATCGACTTCAAGCAGAAGAAGGTCGCCGAGTGCTACAGCACGTCGTCGGTCTTTCGCGGCTACAGCGTCTTCATGCGCGGCAAGGACCCGCGTGACGCGCACTTCATCACCAGCCGGATCTGCGGCATCTGTGGTGACAACCACGCCACCTGTTCCGTCTACGCGCAGAACATGGCCTATGGCGTGAAGCCTCCGCACCTCGGCGAGTGGATCATCAACCTCGGTGAGGCCGCCGAGTACATGTTCGACCACAACATCTTCCAGGAGAACCTGGTCGGGGTCGATTACTGCGAGAAGATGGTCCGCGAGACCAACCCCGGGGTGCTGGAGCTGGCCGAGCGCACCGAGGCCCCGCACGCGGGCGACCACGGGTACAAGACGATCGCCGACATCATGCGCTCGCTCAACCCGATCGAGGGCGAGTTCTACCGCGAGGCGCTCCAGGTCAGCCGCTACACCCGGGAGATGTTCTGCCTGATGGAGGGTCGCCACGTGCACCCCTCCACGCTCTACCCGGGCGGCGTCGGCACGGTGGCCACCGTGCAGCTGTTCACCGACTACCTGACCCGGCTGATGCGCTACGTGGAGTTCATGAAGAAGGTCGTGCCGCTGCACGACGACCTCTTCGACTTCTTCTACCAGGCGCTGCCCGGTTACGAGGAGGTCGGCCGCCGCCGGATCCTGCTCGGCTGCTGGGGCAGCCTCAACGACCCCGACCACTGCGACTTCACCTACCGGAACATGACGGCCTGGGGCCGCAAGATGTTCGTCACCCCGGGCGTGATCGTCGACGGCAAGCTGGTCACCAACGACCTCACCGAGATCAACCTCGGCATCCGGATCCTGCTCGGCAGCTCGTACTACGAGGACTGGCAGGGCAAGGAGCTGTTCGTCACCCACGACCCGCTGGGCAACCCGGTCGACCCGCGCCACCCGTGGAACCAGCACACCATCCCGCAGCCGCAGAAGCGCAACTTCGACGACAAGTACAGCTGGGTGATGTCGCCGCGCTGGTTCGACGGCAAGGACTACCTGGCGCTGGACACCGGTGGCGGCCCGATCGCCCGGCTCTGGTCCACCGCGCTCTCCGGGCTGGTCGACATCGGCTACATCAAGGCCACCGGGCACAGCGTGGTGATCAACCTGCCGAAGTCGATGACCAAGCCGGAGACCACCTTCGAGTGGAAGATCCCGCAGTGGAGCAACGCGATCGAGCGCAACCGGGCCCGCACCTACTTCCAGGCCTACGCGGCCGCTGCCGCACTGCACTTCGCGGAGAAGGCGCTCGCCGAGGTGCGCGCCGGCAAGACCCAGACCTGGGAGAAGTTCGAGGTGCCGGACGAGAGCATCGGCTGCGGCTTCACCGAGGCGGTGCGCGGCGTGCTCTCGCACCACATGGTGATCCGGGACGGCAAGATCGCCAACTACCACCCGTACCCGCCCACTCCGTGGAACGCCAGCGTCCGGGACAGCTACGGGACGCCCGGACCCTACGAGGACGCGGTGCAGAACACCCCGATCTTCGAGGAGAACTCCCCGGAGAACTTCAAGGGCATCGACATCATGCGCGCTGTGCGCAGCTTCGACCCCTGCCTGCCGTGCGGGGTGCACATGTACGTCGGCAACGGAAAGACCGTGCAGACCATGCACGTGCCCACCGGCCTGAGCGGGCTCACCGCATGACGGCGGAGGAGCTGGGCGTGCGGGTGCAGCAGGTGCTCGACCGGCTGGACGAGGCCGGGCAGCGCGAGGCCGCCGAGGAACTGGTCCGCACCCTGATGGACTTCTACGGTGCGGGTCTGGCCAAGGTGGCCACGCTGCTGCCCGCCGAGGCGCTCGGCGACGAACTGGTCGCCGGGCTGCTGGTGCTGCACGACCTGCACCCGCAGGACCTGCAGACCCGGATCGCGCACGCGCTGGCGGCGGCGCCCGGCTGGGCGGTGCAGCGGCTGGACGCCGAGCGCGGTGAACTGACGCTGCGTCAGGAAGGCGAGCAGGGCGGCTGCGGCTGCGGCTCCGCGCAGGACGGGCAGCGGATCGAGGAGGTGCTGGCCTGCTTCGCCCCCGAGCTGACGGCGGTCGAACTGGCCCGGCAGCCCACGTTGCTGCAGATCGGCACCCGACCCGTGGCGGAGGTCCGGTGAGCGTGCGTCAGCTCGCCGGTCCCGGCACCGCGCTGCTGCGCCGGCTGCGCGAGCCGGCGCCGCCGCAGCCGGAGCGCTGTGAGTTCTGCGACGTCCAACTGCCGCGTGAGCACCGGCACCTGGCGGACCGAGACGAGCGGGCGCTGGTCTGCGTCTGCCCGGCCTGCGCTCTGCTGTTCCAGCAGTCGGGCGCGGCCGGCGGGCGGTACCGGGGCCTGTCCGGACGCTATCTGGCCGACCCCGGACACCAGTTGGACGAGGCCGCCTGGCAGGCGCTGCGGATCCCGGTCAGCACCGCCTTCCTGTTCCGGGACACCGCGCTCGAACGGCTGGTCACCCTCTATCCGAGCCCGGCGGGAGCGGCCGAAGCCGAACTCGACGAGGCGGCCTGGCAGACGGTGCTGGACGGCAGCCGGCTCGCCACCGAACTGGAGCCGGACACCGAGGCGTTGCTGCTGCGCCGCACGGCGGGGCGGATCGACTGCTACCTGGTGCCGATCGACGTCTGCTACGAGCTGGTCGGTCGGCTTCGGCTGTGCTGGCACGGCTTCGACGGCGGCGCCGAGGCCCGTGCCGAGCTGGACGGCTTCTTCGGCCGGCTGGCCGAGCGGGCCAAGGCGCCGCGGGTGGAGGTGCGGCCGTGACCGAACTCGCCTTCGCTTGCACCGGGGTGCGCTCCGACCCGTACGCGGCCGGACCCACGCTGGTCTTCCGGCTGCGGATCACGGCCGGCGGCGGCGCCCGGGTGCACGCGCTCGCGCTGCGCTGCCAGCTGCGGATCGAACCGGCCCGCCGCCCCTACGGAGAGGCCGAGGGCGAGCGGCTGGCCGACCTGTTCGGCGAGCGCTCGCGCTGGGGCAGCACGCTCAACCCGATCCAGTTCGCCCAGGTCGCGCTGATGGTCCCCGGCTTCGAGGGCACGACCGAGGTGGAGATGGCGGTGCCCTGCACCTATGACCTGGAGGTCGCCGCCACCCGCTACCTGCGCGCGCTGGACGGTGGCGAGGTGCCCCTGCTGCTGCTCTTCTCCGGCACCGCCTTCTCCGGCCCCAGCGGCTTCCAGGTCACCCCGGTGCCCTGGGACAAGGAGGCGGTGGTCCGGATGCCGGCCGCCGTCTGGCGGGACGCGATGGAGCAGCACTTCCCCGGCTGCGGCTGGCTGCGGCTGCCGGGCGACCTGATGGACGAACTGCTCGCCTACCGCTCCCGGCACGCGCTGCCCTCCTGGGAGGCGACGGTCCGCGAGCTGCTGGGGCGGGCCCCGATCGAGGAGGCGGTGCGATGACGGTGTTCCCGGCCCAGTTGGAGGACCGATTCGCGGCGGCCCGGCAGATCGCCGACGCGGTGCTCTTCGAGGGCTATGTGCTCTACCCGTACCGGGCCTCGGCCGCCAAGAACCGGCTGCGCTGGCAGTTCGGCGTGCTGGTCCCGCCGGGTTACGGCCAGCAGAGCGCCGAGCACGCCGACCAGCGCACCGAGTGCGTGATGGAGCCGCGCCGGGGTGCCGCGCTGGCGGTGCAGCTGCGGTTCCTGCGCGCCCAGCGGCGCACCGTGCAGCGGGCGCTGGGCGGTGGGCGGTTCGAGACCGTCGCCGAGCTGGAACTGGCCGACCGGGTGCTCGTCCCGTGGGACGAGGGGGTTGAAGAGCGGATCGAACTCACCGTACCGGTGGACAAGTTGGCGGCCGCCGGGATCGACTTCCCGTTCCGCTCGGCCGCTCGTGAGGAGCGCGAGGAGCTCTTCGAGGGCGGCGAGCCGGTCGGACGGCTGGTGCGGCAGTGCGAACAGCTGGACGGCGTGGTGCGGTTGCGCACTCAGGAGCTGCCCGGCCCCTACCGGGCCGTGCGGTTGACCGCCGAGGTGGCCAACACCTCGGCCTGGCAGCCGGATTCGGACGACCCGCGGGAGGCGGCGCTGCCCCGCTCGCTGGTCTCCGCGCACCTGCTGCTCGGCCTGGACCAGGGCGTCTTCATCTCCGCCACCGACCCGCCGGAGTGGGCCAAGCCGGCGGTCGCCGAGTGCCGCAGTGAGCACACCTGGCCGGTGCTGGTCGGCCCGGCCGGCGACGACTCGGTGCTGCTCTCCTCGCCGATCATCCTGGAGGACCACCCGCAGGTGGCCCCCGAGAGTCCGGGCGCGCTCTACGACGCGACCGAGATCGACGAGATCCTCGCGCTGCGCACGGCCGCGCTCACCGACCGGGAGAAGCGTGAGGCGCGCGGCACCGACGAGCGGGCCGGTGCGGTGATCGACCTCGCCGACTCACTGCCCGCCGAGGTGCTCGAACGGTTGCACGGCGCGGTGCGTTCGCTGCGCGAGGTGACGGCGCCCACCGGGGCGCAGGCCGATCAGCCCTGGTGGGACCCGGGCAACGACCCGGAGGTGGACCCCGAGCGGGACCGGGTGCTGGTCGACGGCCGCTCGGTCGGCGCCGGCAGCCGGGTCCTGCTCAAGCCCGGACGGCGGCGCACCGACGCGCAGGACCTCTTCCTGGCCGGGCACACCGCGCTGGTGGAGGCGGTGCTGCACGACGTGGACGGCTCGGTGCACCTGGCGGTGACCGTCGAGGCCGACCCGGGAGCCGACCTCTGGCGGGCCCAGGGACGGTTCCGCTACTTCCAGCCGGACGAGGTCACGCCGCTGGAGGAGGGATGACGCAGCGTCAGATCCTGGTCGCCGGGGTGGGGAACATCTTCCTCGGCGACGACGGCTTCGGTGTCGAGACGGTGCGCCGGCTCGGCGCCCAGCCGCTGCCCGGGCATGTCGAGGTGGTCGACTTCGGCGTCCGCGGCGTTCACCTCGCCTACCAACTCCTCGACGGCTACCGGATGCTGGTGCTGGTCGACGCCACCGCGCGGGGCGGCCGTCCGGGCACGGTCTACCTGATCGAGGCCTCGGACGGCCCGGTCGAGCAGCTGGAGCCGGTCGGCGCGGCGGTGCTGGACGGGCACCGGATGGGGCCGGACGCGGTGCTCGGCCTGCTGGGCACGCTGAGCGCCGGCACCGGCGGTTCGCCGCCCGCGCGGGTGCTGGTGGTCGGCTGCGAGCCGGCCTGCCTGGAGGAGGGCATCGGGCTGAGCGCACCCGTGGCGGCGGCCGTCGACGAGGCGGTCGCGGTGATCCGGCGCCTGCTGGACGAACCTGAGAGACCGGCTGTGGAACCGGTAGAGAGAAGGGCGACACCATGCTGAAGTTCCTGTTTCGCGGCGCGCTCCTGGCGGGCGTCGGCGCGTTGGTCTGGCAGAGCCTGCCCGATCTGAAGCGCTACCTGCGGATCATGCGCATGTGACCGGGTTCCGCAACCGGAACTGCGGCGAACGGAGTACGCCAGGGCACGGTGGCGGCGCGGCGGCGAGCCGCTGCCGCCACCGTGCCCTGTAATGGTGCCCGCTGTCCAGCACGCCGTTCACACTCCGGGAAGCCGAGGGGCCGATGCACGAGATGTCGATTGCGGTGGCCGTCGTGGAGCAGGTGGAGCGGGCGGCGCGCGAGCACGGTGCGACGGCGGTCGAGGCGATCCGGCTGCAGGTCGGCGAACTGGCCGGTGTGGTACCGCAGTCACTCGAGTTCTGCTTTGAACTCGCTTGCGCTGAAACGGTGTTGGCGGGCGCCTCGCTCACTGTGGAGCCGGTGCCGGCCCGGGCGAGGTGCTCGGGGTGTGCGCGCGAGTGGGCGGTCGGGATGCCGCCAGACCTCGGCTGCCCGCACTGCCCGGGGGTGGCCGGTGAGCTGCTGGCCGGGCGCGAGTTGCAGATCCTGGACGTGCGCTGGGCCGTCGAGCCCGCGCTCGCCCGAGCCGACCAGGAAGGCTGAAGCCGATGTGTCGCACGCTTGATCTCCAGCAGGCGGTGCTCGCCCGCAACGACGACAGCGCCCGTGAGCTGCGGGCGGCGCTGGCCGCCCGGGGCACGGTCGCGGTCAACCTGCTCTCCAGCCCAGGCAGCGGCAAGACCGCGCTGCTGGAGCTCGAACTCGGCCGGGCCCGGGAGCGCGGGGTGCCGGTCGCGGCCCTCACCGCGGACCTGGCCACCGAGAACGACGCGACCCGGTTGGCGCGTTCGGGTGTGCCGGTCAAGCAGGTGCTGACCGACGGGCTGTGCCACCTGGAGGCGGTGATGCTGGCCGGGCACCTGGAGGGCTGGCTACCCGAGCCGACCCGGCTGCTCTTCGTGGAGAACGTCGGCAACCTGGTCTGCCCGGCCTCCTACGACCTCGGCGAGTCGCTGCGGGTGGTGCTCGCCTCGGTCACCGAGGGGGAGGACAAGCCGCTCAAGTACCCCACCGCCTTCGGCCTGGCCAACCTGGTGGTGGTCACCAAGACGGACCTGGCGGCGGCCGTGGACTTCGACGAGGCGGGGTTCCGGGCCAATGTCGCGCGGGTCAACCCCGGCGTCGAGGTGCTGCTCAGCTCGGCCCGCACCGGTCAGGGGGTGGGCACGCTGCTGGACCGGGCGCTGGCGGTGCTGGACGGCGAGCGGGTGCACCAGCCGGTGATGGGGCGGCCGACCGGCCACGACCACGGGCGCGGTCATGACCACGGGCACGACCACGGCCCCGGGGTTGGCCACGGACACCGGTACGGCGTCGATCACGCGCACAACCATGAGCTGATGGAACAGAGTTGACGATCTGTCAGCGAAAGCAGGTCGTGGTCCGGGGGATCGTGCAAGGGGTCGGGTTCCGGCCCTTCGTCTTCGCCCTGGCCACCGAACTCGGCTTGGCCGGACACGTCACCAACACCGGTGACGGCGTACTCGCCGAGGTCGAGGGGCCGCCGGAGGCGTTGGCCGACTTCTGCCGGCGGATCGGCGCCGACGCGCCGCCGCTGGCCCAGGTGGCGGCGGTGGAAGAGCAGTTGGTGGCGGCCACCGGCGGGGCCGGGTTTGCCATCGTCCCCTCGCGGGCCGGCGGGCCGGTGCGCACCCTGATCCCGCCGGACACCGCGACCTGCGCCGACTGCCTGGTCGAACTCGCCGACCCGGCCGACCGGCGCTACCGGCACCCGTTCATCACCTGCACCAACTGCGGCCCGCGCTTCACCATCGTCACCGGCCTGCCCTACGACCGGGCCGCCACCACCATGGCCGGCTTCCCGATGTGCCCGGACTGCGCCCGCGAGTACGCCGACCCGGCGGACCGCCGGTTCCACGCCCAGCCGGTCTCCTGCCACGCCTGCGGGCCCCGGCTCGCGCTGGTCCGGCCCGGTCGGCCGTCGCTCGGCGGCGACGAAGCGGTCGAGCAGGCAAGGGAGTTGATCGGGGCCGGGGCGATCCTGGCGGTCAAGGGGATCGGCGGCTACCACCTGGTCTGCGACGCCACCGACGCCGCGACGGTCGCTCTGCTGCGCCGCCGCAAGAACCGTGGCGACAAGCCCTTCGCGGTGCTGGCCGGTTCGCTCGCCGAACTCGAACCGCTGGTCCGGATCGGCCCGGTGGAGAGGGAGTTGCTCACCGGTCCGGTCCGGCCGATCGTGTTGCTGCGCCGCCGTCCGGGCGGTTTCGCCGTCGCCGAGGCGGTCGCGCCGCGCTGCCCCGACCTGGGCGTCATGCTGCCGTACGCGCCGCCGCACCACCTGCTGCTCGGCCTGCCGGGGGACCCGCCCGGGCCCCGGCTGCTGGTGCTGACCAGCGCCAACCTCTCGGGCGAGCCGATCATCACCGACGACGCCGAGGCGCTGGAGCGCCTCGCGCCGCTGGTGGACGGCTGGTTGACGCACGACCGGCCGATCCGGGTGCCGTGCGACGACTCGGTGGTGCGGGTGGTCGACGGTGAGCAGCTGCCGGTGCGCCGCTCACGCGGCTGGGCCCCGCTGCCGGTGCCGCTGCCGGTGCCGGTGCGCCCGGTGCTCGCGGTCGGCGGGGACCTGAAGAACACCTTCGCGCTGGCCCGCGACGACTACGCCTTCCTCTCCGGGCACATCGGTGACATGGACGACCTGGCCACCCTGCGGGCCTTCGAGGCCGCCGTCGGGCACCTGGGTGCGGTCACCGGTGTGCTGCCCGAACTGCTGGTCGCCGACCGGCATCCGGGCTACCGCTCGGCCCGGCAGGCCGAACGCGCCGCCCAGGGAAGGCCGGTGGTCCGGGTGCAGCACCACCACGCGCACGTCGCGGCCGCGATGGCCGAGCACGGGCTGGACGGCTCGGCGCCGGTGATCGGCGTCGCCTTCGACGGCACCGGCTATGGCACGGACGGCGCGGTCTGGGGCGGCGAGGTGCTGCTGGCCGACTACGACGGGTTCCGCCGCTTCGCCCACCTCGGCTATGTGCCGCTGCCGGGCGGCGATGCGGCGGTGGCCCGCCCGTACCGGATGGCGATCGCCCATCTGTGGGAGGCCGGGCTGGACCGCAGCCCCGAGCTGCCCTGCGTGCGGGCCTGTACGGTGGATGAACTGCCGCTGCTGGAGCAGCAGTTGGCCAGGTCACTGAACTGCGTGCCGACCTCCAGCATGGGCCGGCTCTTCGACGCCGTGGCCGCGCTGGCGGGTGTCTGCCAGCGGGCCGGCTACGAGGCGCAGGCGGCGATCGAGCTGGAGGCGGCGGCCCTCGCGCACGGGCCGGCCGCAGGATACGCGTTCGGACTGGACGCGTTGGGAGTTGGCGCGTCGGGAGTTGACACCGCGTCCGCTGACGCGCCGCTGGTGGCCGACCCGGGGCCGGTGCTGGCCGCCGTGCTGGCCGATCTGCGGTCGGGGGCGTCGCCGGGGCTGATCGCCGCGCGGTTCCACGCCGGGGTCGCCGACCTGGTGGTCCGGCTCTGTGCGGCGGCCCGGGAGCGGCACGGCCTGACGGCGGTGGCGCTGACCGGCGGGGTGTTCGCCAACGCCGTGCTCTCGAGTGCCTGCGCGCGCGGCCTGCGGGCGGACGGCTTCACCGTGCTGCGGCACCGCCGGGTCCCCCCGAACGACGGGGGCCTGGCACTGGGCCAGTTGATGGTGGCGGCGCGAGCCGCCCGTGGAGAGGAGTAACCCATGTGCCTGGCGGTGCCTGGCAGAGTGCTGGAGATCGAGGAACGCGACGGTACCCGGATGGCCGTCATGGACTTCGGTGGAGTGGTCAAGGACGTGTGCCTGGAGTACCTGCCCGACCTGGAGGTCGGCGAGTACGCCATCGTGCACGTCGGGTTCGCGCTGCAGCGCCTGGACGAGGAGTCGGCCCGCCGGACCCTCGACCTGTTCGCCGAACTCGGCCTGCTGACCGAGGAGTTCGGCGACCCGTGGGAGGCTGCCGCAGCGAGCGGCGCCGGCGAGGAGGCGGCCCGGTGAAGTACCTGGAGGAGTTCCAGAACCCGGAGCTGGCCCGTGGCCTGCTGGAGGACATCAGGGCCACGGTGACCAGGCCGTGGGCTCTGATGGAGGTCTGCGGCGGCCAGACGCACACCATCATCCGGCACGGCATCGACCAACTCCTGCCGGACGAGGTCGAGTTGATCCACGGGCCGGGGTGCCCGGTGTGCGTGACGCCGCTGGAGGTGATCGACAAGGCGCTGGAGATCGCCGGCCGGCCCGAGGTGATCTTCTGCTCCTTCGGCGACATGCTGCGGGTGCCGGGCACCGATCGCGACCTGTTCCGGGTGCGCGGCGAGGGCGGCGACGTCCGGGTGGTCTACTCGCCGCTGGACGCGCTGAGGATCGCGCGGGAGAACCCGCACCGCGAGGTGGTCTTCTTCGGCATCGGCTTCGAGACCACCGCCCCGCCCAACGCCATGACGGTGTACCAGGCGCGCAAGCACGGGATCGAGAACTTCAGCATGCTGGTCTCGCACGTCCGGGTGCCACCCGCGATCGACGCGATCATGAACTCGCCCGACTGCCGGGTCCAGGGCTTCCTGGCCGCCGGGCACGTGTGCAGCGTGATGGGCACCGTGGAGTACCCCGAACTGGCCGCCCGGCACCGGGTGCCGATCGTGGTGACCGGTTTCGAGCCGCTCGACATCCTGGAGGGGATCCGGCGCACGGTGCGGCAGTTGGAGCGCGGCGAACACACCGTGGAGAACGCCTACGAGCGCGCGGTGCGGCCCGAGGGCAACCCGGCGGCCCGGGCGATGCTGGAGGACGTCTTCGAGGTCACCGACCGGGCCTGGCGCGGCATCGGGGTGATCCCGCAGAGCGGTTGGCGGCTGGCGGAGCGCTACCGCGACTACGACGCCGAGCACCGCTTCGACGTCGGCGGCATCACCACCCTGGAGTCCGAGCTGTGCCGCAGCGGCGAGGTGCTGCAGGGCCTGATCAAGCCGCACGAGTGCGAGGCCTTCGGCACCACCTGCACCCCGCGCAACCCGCTGGGCGCCACCATGGTCTCCACCGAGGGCGCTTGCGCCGCCTACTACCTGTACCGGCGGCTCGGTACGCCGGTCACCCCGGAGGCGATCCCCGTTGGCTGAGACCCTGACCGCGCCCGACTTCTCCGGCTGGACCTGCCCGCTGCCGCTGCGCGACCACCCCCGGGTGGTGATGGGGCACGGCGGGGGCGGCGTGATGTCGGCCGAGTTGGTGGCCAACATCTTCGCCCCGGCCTTCGGCGGCAGCACGCTCGCCGCGCTCGGTGACTCGGCGGCGCTCACCCTGGGTGGTGCCCGACTGGCCTTCTCCACCGACTCGTTCGTGGTGCGGCCGCTCTTCTTCCCCGGCGGCTGCATCGGTGACCTGGCGGTCAACGGGACGGTCAACGATCTGGCGATGAGCGGGGCCAGGGCCGCCTACCTGTCCTGCGGGTTCATCCTGGAGGAGGGCGTCGAGATGTCCGTGGTCGGGCGGGTCGCCGAGGCGATGGGCGCCGCCGCCCGGAGTGCGGGGGTGGAGGTGGTGACCGGCGACACCAAGGTGGTGGAGGCCGGCCACGGGGACGGCATCTACCTCAACACCGCGGGAATCGGCCTGATCCCGGCCGGAGTCGACATCCGGCCGCAGCGCGCGGTGCCTGGCGATGTGGTGATCGTCAGCGGCGAGATCGGCGTGCACGGTGTGGCGATCATGAGCGTGCGGGAAGGCCTGGAGTTCGGCGTCGAGGTGCTCAGCGACTGCGCGGCACTGGGCGGCCTGGTGGAGGCGATGCTGGCCGTCACACCCGATCTGCACGTGCTGCGCGACCCCACCCGGGGCGGGCTGGCCGCCGCGCTGAACGAGATCGCGCTGGCCGCCGGGGTCGGGGTGTCGGTGCGCGAGCGGGCCGTGCCGGTGCCGCCCGAGGTGGCCAACGCCTGCGCGATCCTCGGGCTCGATCCGATGTACGTGGCCAACGAGGGCAAGCTGGTCGCGTTCGTGCCGCGCGAGCACGCCGAGGCGGTGCTGGCCGCGATGCGGGCCCATCCGCTGGGTGCGCGGGCGGCGGTGATCGGCGAGTGTGTGGCCGAGCACCCCGGCATGGTGGTGACCCGCACGGCGCTGGGCGGCACCCGGGTGGTCGACCTGCCGCTGGGGGAGCAGTTGCCGAGGATCTGCTGAGCCCGCGCGCACGCGCCAAGGCCGGTGCCCGGACCGCTCGTTGCGGTCCGGGCACCGGCGGTTCCCGCTGGCTACCCGGCGCCCAGCAGGGGCGAGCTGCTGCCCTCCAGCAGCACCCGGGCCACCAGCGCGGGGTTGTCGCCCATCGGGACGTGGCCGCAGTCGGGCAGCGGGATGAAGCGGGCGCCCGGCAGGAGTTGGCGGGCGCGGCGGCCCTGGGCGTGCAGCAGCAGGCGGTCGCGGGTGCCCCAGGCGATGGTGAGCGGGACGTCGGCGGGGATCGCGGTGGGGAAGCGGTGCGCCTGCTCGGCGCGGCCGGCCCGCAGTGTCTGGCGGAAGCCGGGGGCGTTGAGCAACGCGCGTGTGTCGAGGGTGAGTTCGCTCGGGTCCAGGCGCTCCGGGTGCCCGTAGATCACGCCGAACATCAGCCTGCGGGCCTGCGGCGAGCGGGCCAGCGAGGCACGCAGCGACTCGGGGGTGCGGGCGGCGGCCCGGTGCAGGTTCAGCAGCCCGGCGGCGTAGAGGTAGCCCGGCAGCCGGTAGAAGCCGGCCGGGGAGAGCGCGGTGGCCGAGGAGACCAGGCCGCGCTGGGCGGCGCGCAGCGCGAAGAGCCCGCCCAGCGAGTTGCCCGCCACGTGCGGGCGTTCGATGCCGAGCGAGGCGAGGAAGTCGGACAGCGTGTCGAGCGCGCTGTCCACCGTGTAGGGCAGGCCGGGTGGCAGCGTTGGTGAGGCGCCGAAGCCGGGCAGGTCGACGGCGATCACCTCGCGCTCGGCGGCGAGCAGGTCGAGCACGGGCTTCCAGCCCTGCCAGCGGTGTCCGATGCCGTGCAGCAGAAGCAGGGGCGGGCCGTCGCCCCGGCGCTCGTGTACGAGGTCCATGGCGAGAGGATAAGCCGAAGTTACCCGCGAGTCAGTGACTTGTGAGAATACGCGTCAATAGTCTGATGGTCACTCTCCGGCCGATCGGCACCGGCGCCCGACGGGCGCTGCTCAGTACCCCGAGCGCTTGGCCGTGATCTCCCGGCGCAGGGCGGTCGCGGTGGGGCCGGTGAGCCTCTTCAGCTCGCGGATCCGGTCCCGGTGGACCCGCCGGGTGCGGGCGTCCAGCACCGCGTCCAACTCCCCGGCGGCGGCCAGCGACACCAGGGCGGCCTGCCGGGGCTCGACCGTGTCGAGCGGGTCGGTCAGCACGGCCTCGACCAGGGCCACCAGCTGCCGGTGCGCGTGCGGATCGCAGCGCACCCGGCTCCGGTTGGGGAACAGCCCGGGCGCCCGGTGGTCGCTGACGATCACCAGCCCGTCGTCGCGCAGCCGGTCCCGCACCGCGCGTTCGGTGGCGCCCGCGTCGGCGGCGATCCAGCCCCGCCACGAACGGGGACCCAGCAGCCGGCGTCGCCGCTGCCCGGCGACCTGCGCCAGCACGGTGGCGAGCACCGGGTCGAGCTCGGGCGGGGCGGGCCGGCCGGGCTGCGGCCGGCCGCGGTCGTCGACCAGCAGGCCGCGTTGGAGCAACTCGGTGAGCGCCGCCGCGCGCATCAGCAGCCCCAGGTGCCGGTGGTACGAGAACTGCCGGGTCCCCGGCCGGAAGGCCAGCAGGTAGAGCCGGCCGGGGAGGGTGTCCGGCAGGTCCATCGGGCGCTCCGATCCGTCACGAGGCGTCACGAGCGGTGTCGTGCAAGGGGATTCATGCCCAGTCGGACGCTCGCATGCGCAACGGGCCGGCAGCGGCGCTCGCCCGCCCGCGCTCGGGGGCCCGGCTGAGGGTCCGTCGGGCCGAGCGGGCGGGCGTCAGACCGGCTGCGGCAGCAGCCGGGCCAGCGGTCGCGGCAGCCACCAGTTCAGCGGGCCGAGCAGCTCCATGATGGCCGGCACCAGCACCATCCGGACCACCGTCGCGTCCAGGAAGACCGCCACCGCCAGCCCGAGGCCGAACTCCTTCACCGCGATGTCGGGGGTGGCCAGCACAGAGAGGAAGACCGTCACCATGATCGCCGCAGCCGCCGTGATCACCCGCGCGGTGCGGCCCAGGCCCAGGGCGACGGCCTCCGAGGTGTCGGCGCCGGCGTCGTACTCCTCGCGGATCCGGGAGACCAGGAAGACCTCGTAGTCGGTCGAGAGACCGAACAGGATCGGGAAGATGAACAGCGGCACCCAGGCGGTGATCGGCGCGCTGGTCGGGAAGCCGAGCGGGCCGCTCAGCCAGCCCCACTGCACGATCGCGGTCAGCACGCCGAACGCCGCGCCGACCGACAGCAGCGTCATCACCGCCGCCTTCAGCGCGATCGTCACCGACCGCACCAGGAACACCAGCAGCAGCAGCGACAGCACGATCACCGACCCGATCAGCAGCGGCAGCCGGGCGGTGACCTCGGCGGCGAAGTCGGTGTCACCCGCGGTGGGACCGCCGACGCGCACCACGAGTCCGGTGTCCCGGACGGCACCGGGGATCACCTGGCCGCGCAGCCGGTCGAGCAACTTCGGTGTCGCGGCGTTCTGGTGGGCGGTGCTCGGGTAGGCGATGAAGAGCGCGGCCCGGCCGTCCTGGCTGAGCTGCGGCGGGGTGACCGCGGCGACGCCGGGGGTGTGCTGGACCGCGCTGACCAGCGGGGCCAGGTCGGCCCCGCCCGGGGGCAGCGCGGTGACGATGACGAACGGCGCGTCGAAGCCGGGCCCGAAGCCCTCGCTGAGGATCCGGAAGGCGGTGTAGCCGCTGGTGTCGTGCGGCTCGGTGCTGTTGTCCTCGAAGCTGAGCCGCATCGAGAAGGCGGGGATGGCCAGCACGATCATCACGGTGGCGCCCGCCAGCAGGCCGGTGCCCGGGCGGCGCTGGATCACCCGGGCCCAGCGCTCGGCCATCGGGCTGCGCGAGCCGGTGCGGCCCAGATAGGGCAGCTTGAAGCGGTCGATGTTGCGCCCGGTGTAGCCGAGCATGGCCGGCAGCAGGGTGATCGCGGCGATCATCGTCATCAGCACGGTCACCGAGGCGGCCACCGCCGTGGCGTTCAGCAGTTTCTGCTGGACCACGAAGAGCCCGAGCATCGCGATCACCACGGTGGCGCCCGCGAAGAGCACCGAGCGGCCGGCGCGGGCGATGGCGACCACTACCGCGTCCTCGGGTTCCAGGCCTTCCGCCAGGCCCTCGCGGTAGCGGGTGACGATGAACAGCGCGTAGTCGATCCCGACGCCGAGCCCGAGCAGGGTGGAGACGATCGGACTGAACGACGGGGCCGGGAAGAGGTAGCCGAGCAGGAAGATGAGGGCCAGTCCGCTGCCGATGCCGAAGAGCGCGCCGAGCATGGTCAGGCCCGTCGCGAGCAGCGAGCCGAAGGCGATCAGGATCACCAGCATCGCCGCCAGCGCCCCGATCGCGTCCGAGGCACCGCCGTACGGGGTCTCCGCCGTCACCACGTCCGCCCCGGCCAGCGCGAACACCACGCCGTCCCCGCTCGCCGCCTTGACCTGCGAGACCAGGTGCTTGACCTCGGCGGTCGGCAGCGGGTTGCTGGGGGACTGCAGGGTGGCGAAGGCGATCGTCCGGTCGGCGGAGATCTGGCCGGGCGAGGTGTACGGCGAGTGGACGGCGGAGATGTTGGGCGAGCTGCCCAACTGCGCTTCGAGCGCGTCGACCCGGGCGCGTACCTCCGGGGACTCCACCCCGGCCGGTGCCTGGATCGCCAGGGTGAGCGCACTGCCCTTGCGCTCCGGGAAGTGCTGCTTGATCAGGTTCTGCGCCTGCGCGGACTGCGAGTTGCCGCCGGTGAAGTTGTTGTCGGCGGGAGCCGCGAAGGCGAAGCCGATGAAGAGCAGCAGGGCGGTGCCGATCACCCAGGTCAGCAGGACGAACCGGCGCCTGCGGTAGCAGAACCGGCCCAGTCGTCCGAGGAGGCTCTGGTAGACGACAGCTGTTGCCATGCCGGGACCGCCTCTTCGTGTACTGATAGCACCGGGGGTACGGTAAGCCGCCGTGGCGGCGGATCCGGCCGAACCCGCGCCGAGAGCCACCTGATCGGCTCAGGCCCGGGCCGGGCCGACCGGCTGAGTCACCGTCAGGCCCGGACCGCCACGCCGACCGCCAGCAGCAGGGCCAGCGCCAGCCCCAGCGCCGCACCCGCCCCGACGTGCACGAAGAGTGCCGCGCCGCAGACCGCGCCGCCGAACATCGCCGCGATCGAGAGCAGCCGCCGCACGCTGGCCCGCCCCGGGGCGTCGGAGACCAGGCCGGTGACGGTGAGGGTGAGCACGGTGGTGGTCAGATCCGGCAGCGCCAGCTTGCGGGCCGCCGCGTTCTGCAGGCCCATCCCGCAGCCCAGCGGAATGATCAGCGCGACCTGCGCGCCGACCGCCTGGTGGCCGGCCGCGAGCGCCACCACCACGGCGCCCGCCACCAGCACGGTCTGGCCGGTGACGATCACCCGGAACAGCCGCTCGCCCTCGCTGATCCGGCCCGCGACCCGGCCCGCCGTCCAGGCGCCCGTCACGAAAGCCGCGATGGCCAGCGCCGAGGCCCAGACCGACAGGTTCGGCGCCCCGGCCAGCGAGAAGCCGAAGAAGACCACGTTTCCGGTCATGTTGGCGACGAAGACGTGGCGCAGGCCGAGATAGCTGACGGCGTCGACCACGCCGGTGACGAAGGTCAGCGCGACCAGCAGCGGCGGCAGCACGCCGTAGCTGCCCTGGGCGGTGGGGAAGAGGCGGTCGGCGGCGCGCAGCAGCATGGTTCGCATCGCTCCACGATAGGAACGGATCGGGCGCCGCGGGCGCAGAAGCAGCCGGGTGGGCGGGTGAACTGACGCACCGTCGGGAGCGCGAGGCCTCACCAGACCCGGTGGGGCCGGAACTGGACGCTGATCCGGGGGCCGGTGGGGCGGGCGGTCTTCGGTACGGCATGTTCGAAGGTCCGCTGGCAGGAGCCGCCCATCACGAGCAGGTCGCCGTGCCCCAGCGCGTGGCGCGCGGTGGGCCCGGCGCCGCCCGCCGGTCGCAGCAGCAGGCTGCGCGGCTCGCCGACGGAGAGAATCGCGATCACGGTGTCCTGGGTGCTCGCCCGGCCGCCGCGGTCGCCGTGCCAGGCGACGCTGTCCCGCCCGTCGCGGTAGTAGCAGAGGCCGGCGGTGGCGAAGGGTTCGCCGAGCTCGGCGGCGTAGTGGGCGCTGAGCTCGGCGCGGGCCCGGTCCAGTACGGGGTGCGGCAGCTCGGCGTCCTGGCCGTAGTGGGCCAGCAGCCGGGGGACGTCGACCACCCGCTCGTACATCGGGCGCCGCTCGGCCCGCCAGGGCACCTCGGCGACCAGGTGCTCGAACAGGGTGTCGGCTCCGGTCAGCCAGCCGGGCAGCAGGTCGATCCAGGCGCCCAGGCCCAGCTCGGTGCGCGTGATGCCGTCCAGTGGGCGCAGGCCGAGCTCGTCGGCGCTGCCGAAGAGGGTGCTCTGCAGGTGGAAGGACATGGGGACAGCGTAACGCTGATTCGAACAGGCGTGCGAAGCTGGAGGTGGGCGCTCACCGCTCGTCGGCGAGCAGGCGCTCCAGTACGGGCACCGCGGCGCTGAGCGTCTCGCGGTCCTGGGCGGACAGCGCGTCGATCCGGCGGGCCAGCAGCTCCGAGCGCTGGCGCCGGATCCGGGCCAGCAGCGCCCGGCCGGCGGCGGTCGGCTCGACCAGGAAGGAGCGGCCGTCGTGCGGGTCCGCGACCCGGGCGGCCAGCGAGGCCGCCACCAGCGGGGTGACCGTGCGGGTCATCGAGGGGGCGGCGACCCGCTCCAGGGCGGCGAGTTCGCCGAGCCGGATCGGGCCGTGCTCCTCGATCCTGGCCAGCGCCGACAGCTGGGCCATGGTGAGGTCCCGGCCGCTGGAGGCCTGGGCCAACTGGCGGTAGAGCCGGGCGACCACCAGGCGCAGCCGCGCGACGGTGGCCGCGTCGAGGGCCGGGCCGGTCATCCTGCCGCCTCGTCGACGGCTTCGCCCGGGTCGGCCGCCCCAGGCTGACGGTCGTCGGCCGCGCGACCCCGCCGCCCGCGCGGCAGCGAGGCGGCCGCGGCGACCAGCGACATGGCGATGGCGAGCGAGAAGACCACCACCAGGCCGTCGTGGAACGGGCCGGAGATCAGCTGCGGGAAGAACTGGCGCCCGGTCAGCGTCTGCGCGTTGGCGGCGGGCAGCCCGGCGAGCACGTGCGGACCGAGCAGCTGCTGGACCGGGTTGTAGCCGAGGAAGGCGGCGAACAGGGTGCCGACCGGGGGCAGGGCGGCCACCGCGTGGGCGTCGGCGGGCGGCACCCCCTGGGCGGTGAGCCCGGCGGTCAGGGTGTGCGGCAGCGAGCCGGCCAGCCCGGCGACCATCAGCGAGAAGAAGACGCCGATCGACAGCACCATCCCGGCGTTCTGGAAGGTGGCCCGCATCCCGGAGGCGGCGCCGCGGTCGGCCGCCGGGACGCTGGACATCACCAGCGAGGTGTTGGGCGCCGCGAACAGCCCGCCGCCCAGCCCGTTGACGAAGACCAGCGCGGCGAACCACGGATAGCCGAAGTCGGTCGGCAGCAGGAGCAGTCCGGCGAACGACAGGGCCATCACCACCAGGCCGCCGGCCGCGAACAGCCGGGCGCCGAACCGGTCGGAGAGGTGGCCGGAGACCGGCCCGGCGGCCAGGAAGCCGATGGTCAGCGGCAGCAGGTAGATGCCCGCCCAGAGCGGTGTCTCGGCGTAGTCGTAGCCGTGCAGCGGCAGCCAGATGCCCTGCAGCCAGATGATCAGCATGAACTGCAGCCCGCCGCGCGCGATCGAGCCGAGCAGGGTGGCCGCGTTGCCGCCGGCGAAGACCACGTCCCGGAACAGGCGCAGTGGGAACATCGGCTGCGCGACCCTGGTCTCGATCAGGCAGAAGAGCCCGAGCACGACGCTGCCGCCGATCAGCCCGGCCAGCACCCACGGGTTGGTCCAGCCCATGGTCTGCCCGCCGTAGGGCTGGATGCCGTAGGTGATGGCGGCCAGCAGCGCGGTCAGGCCGACCGCGAAGCTGATGTTGCCCCACCAGTCGATCCGCCCCGGTCGACGCACCCCGGTCTCGCGCAGCGAGCGGTAGGCCCACACGGTGCCGATCAGCCCGATCGGCACGTTGACCCAGAAGATCGACCGCCAGTCCCACTCGGCCAGCAGGCCGCCGAGCACCAGCCCGATGAACGACCCGGCGATCGCGGCCACCATGTTGACGCCCAGCGCCATGCCGCGCTGCCTGGCCGGGAAGGCGTCGGTGATGATCGCCGCCGCGTTGGCCATCAGCATCGAGCCGCCGATCGCCTGCACCACCCGCCAGCCGATCAGCCAGAGCGCGCCGCCCGCGCCGTGCAGCGGATCGAGCGAGAGGATCACCGACACGACCGTGAAGACCAGGAAGCCGGTGTTGTAGATCCGCACCCGGCCCCAGATATCGCCCAGTCGGCCCAGCGCCACCACCAGCACCGCGGTGACCAGCATGTAGCCCATCAGCATCCAGAGCAGGTAGCTGACGTTCCCGGGCCGCAGCGGGTCTAGCCTGATCCCGTTGAAGATGGCGGGCAGCGAGATCAGCACGATCGAGGAGTTGATCGTCGCGATCAGCATGCCGAGCGTGGTGTTCGACAGCGCCACCCACTTGTAGCGCGGGTGGCCCGGGCCGATCCGGGCACGGGCGGGACGGCCCGCCGGGCTCCCCGCGCTCCGCTGTGCTCTGCTGCCTGCCTTGCTGCCCGTGCTCATCGGTGGTCCCTTTCGGAGTTCGAGCCGAAAAGTACTTAGCGCACGTCAACTAAATTACTAGGCGCCGACCGTCCCGTCGATGCCTTCGCGCAGCAGGTCCGCGTGGCCGTTGTGGCGGCCGTACTCCAGCAGGACGTGCGTCATCACCATCCGCAACGACACTTCCTGGGCCCAACGCGGCTGGTGGCCGGCCAGGTCGAGCGACTCGGCCTCGCGCTCGATCCGGCGTGAGTTCGCCACCTCGGCCTCCCAGGCGCCGAAGGCCTCGGCCCGGGTCGAGCTGCTCGCGTCGTAGGCCGCCTGGAAATCGATCCGGTCGGACCAGACCATCGGTGCGTCCCGGTCCTCGAACACCCGGCGGAACCAGGCACGTTCGACCTCCGCCAGGTGCCGGACCAGCCCGAGCAGCGAGAGCGTCGAGGGCGGCATCGACTGCTGCCGCAGCTGCTCGTCGGTCAGCCCCGCGCACTTCATGGCGAGGGTGTCGCGGTGGTAGTCGAGGAAGGTCCGGAGCATCTCGCGCTCGGTGCCGAAGTGCGGTGGGCCGATGCGGGGGTCGTCGGTCATGGCGCTGCTCCTGTTCGCTGCTGATCGGGCGGCGTCGAACCTACCGGCAGGTGATCGGCTTGCGTACCGAATTCCCGGCCGAGCAGCTGATCAACTCCGCACTTCGCTACGCAAGGTAGCCATCCCCGTGCTGCGGGTAGTCGCGGCCTCGCCTAGCGTCTTGATCAGAATCCCCACGTGCGAGTGCGATGGAGACGATCGAGAGATGACTGGCTACCGCAGAGCGCTGGGCCCGCGCCCGGTGCGGCCGCCGGGACCGCCGGGCGCCTGGCGCGGTCAGCGCCGGGTGGTGCCGCTGTCGGAACTGGCGGCCACCTGGCCCGGAGCGGAGATGCGGGGCGAGGACGTCGGCGTGATCGACTGCACGCACGACAGCCGGCAGGTCCGCCCCGGGTGGCTGTTCTGCGCGATGCCCGGAGCCCAGGCGGACGGGCACGTGTACGCGGCCGCAGCGGTCCGGGCCGGCGCCCGGGCCCTGCTGGTGCAGCGCTTCCTGGACCTGGACGTGCCGCAGCTGCGGGTGCCCAACGTGCGCTGGGCGATCGGGCCGGTGGCCGCCGCGCTGCACGGGCGGCCCGCCGACGGACTGTCGATCGCGGCGGTGACCGGCACCAACGGCAAGACCACCACCAGCTACCTGCTGCACGCGGCCTTCGTCGCGGCCGGCTGGCAGGCGGGGCAGCTGGGCACCGTGGAGACCAGGATCGGCCGGCACCGCTGGGCCTCGGCGCTCACCACGCTGGAGGCTCCCGACCTGCAGCGGTTCTTCGCCCGGATGCGCGCCGAGCAGGTCCGGGCCGCGGCGATGGAGGTCTCCTCGCACGCCCTGGACCAGCACCGGGTCGGCGGAGTCACCTTCGACGTCGGGATCTTCACCAACCTGGCGGCCGAGCACCTGGACTACCACGGCACGATGGAGCAGTACTACTACACCAAGTCGCTGCTCTTCGCCCCGGACCGCTGCCGCCAGGCCCTGATCTGCGTCGACGACGAGTGGGGCGTGCGGCTGGCTGCCCAGGCCCCGGTGCCGGTGCTCACCTTCGGTCACGGCGAGGGGGCCCAGGCCCGGATCACCGAGGTCCGGTGCGACCGGCGCGGCACCCGGATCCGACTGGACTGCGCGGACGGCGCGGTCGAGCTGTCGGCCCCGGTGCTGGGCGCCTGCAACACCACCAATCTGGCCGCCGCCTACCTGGCCGCCCGCGCGATGCGGGTGCCCGCGCGGTCCGCGGTGGCCGGGATCGCGAACTGCGCGCCGATCCCCGGGCGCTCCGAGCAGGTGGCGGCCGGGCAGCCGTTCCTGGTCGTGGTCGACTACGCGCACACCCCCGGCGCGCTGGCCGACCAGCTGGCCACCTGCCGCGAACTGCTGGGACCCGGCGGCCGGGTACACCTGGTGGTCGGCTGCCGGGGTGGCCGCGACCGCTACAAGCGCCCCGAGACCGGGTGGGCCGCGCTGAGCGCCGACACCGCGATCCTGACCAGCGACAGCCCGGGGGACGAGGATCCACAAGCGATCGTCGAGCAGATGCTGGCCGGCTGCCTGGACCGGCGGGGCTGCCGGATCGTGGTGGAGCTCGACCGGGCCGCCGCGATCGGCCTGGCCGTCGGCACCGCCCGACCCGGCGACGTGGTGCTGGTGGTCGGCCGTGGGCACGAGACCACCCAGCACGTGGCGGGCCGGGACATCCCGTTCGACGACCGCGAGCATGCCCGTGCCGCGTTGGCCGCCCGTGGCTGGGTCGGCGACGGGCCGCAGGTGGCGGCCGGTCGCAGCCCGCAGCGGGCCGGCGCTCATCCGAGGGTGCGCGCCAAGGCGGGGCGCCTGGGTCTCGGGGTGACGGCCTGTGACCTGACGCACGGGATGGCCGAACAGGCCCGGATCGGGTTCACCGATCCGGCCGACGAGGTGTCGGCCCACCCGGTGCCGCGGCTGTGAGATCGCACCCCGCACGGCACGCCGGGCGGATCCGCCCCGAGCTGGCGATGGCGGCCGGCACCACGCTGTCCCGGCTGACCGGGCTCGGCCGGGTCTTCGCGCTCTCCTACGCGCT